>DASWZY010000222.1:0-3552 GCA_036407055.1 Binatia bacterium | reverse complement strand
ACCGGCTTGCCTCGCGCAGCCCCGGGTGTCCAACGCGCACCTGCCGCAAGAACTCCGCGATCACATCATTTTCTACGACCTCGCCGACACGCGGGCTGACGACGATCGTCAGCCTCGTAGCGCTGCCGAGGTCCTCCTCAAGCAGCTGGTAATCGATACTCGCGCCGCCGAAGCGATGCGGCAGCGCCTCTTCGATGATAGAAGCGACGCGGGCGGAGGTAATCGCGGTGCCCGCGGCCGTGAGCTTGGCAAAACTACGCACCCGGCTAACGTGCTGATCGAGCCCGAGTCCGGCAAGCGGGCAGCCGCAATCGCGCGTCTCGAGTCGACCGAAATCGTCGAACTCGACATTCAGGAGAAACAGCGGGTTCGACGGCGCCAGCGTGGTGATCAACAAAGAGTCGATCGTTTCATCCGTTGCCGGGTGCATCCGACGCCGCGCGATGATGGCGACGATATCCTTGCAGACGTGCATGTCGTCGGCAGATAAGGGCTTTAGACACGGAACCGCCAGGCGCCCCGCGTCGACCGCGCTGTAAACCGAGATCGGCACGGCTCCGGCATTTTCGATTTCGCGCCGCTTCGCCTCGGTGAGCGGCTCGCTGAGCATGAAGAAGCGCACGCCGGCGATGTCGATCCCGTGCCTGCGCGCGGCGTCGCAGACGCGCACGGCGCTGCTCACGTTACATTGGATCATTGTCGTAATACCGGCGCGCTTTTCGGACGCCGCCCATGCGGCGATGCGGTGGGCTTCGTCGAGCGGAACGTATTCAGGATCGGGGATAGCTAGGCCTTGCCGGCGCATCGCGCCGAGCGCGCTTTTGAGCAGCGCGCGGCTCTGCCAAGAGGGCCGCTCGCCTGCGCTCAGCATCGGCGTGAACCACGCGGCGGGCGGCTGCCCGATAAGACTCAAGCGGAGCAGCGCGTTGACGCTCGCGTTGGGCCGCTCCGAGCGCCAGAGGGCAACTTTGCAATTCGGCGGCATCCACAGGTTGGAGATCAACCCGGTATAAACCGCCTGTTCGGCCTGCTGCTCGAGGCTCTGCGCCACGCGAACCGCAGGTCCGGTCGAACCGCCGGTAGTGCTTTCGTACATCGCCGCTGAACGCCCCGCGACGAAATCGCCCGGATCGATCCGGTAAGTCCGTGCGCCGCGGACGATCGGCGCGCGGCCCTTATATTCCTCAAAGCTCAAATAAACGCCGGCGTCGCGCAATTCGCCGAGCGTCGCCTCCAAACTGCTGCGTCCCATTGACGCGCGAATTTCTTCCAAGCCGATGCCGGCGTCGCGGAGCAGAGGCAGGTAGGGGCTCCGCGGATTTCCGTAGACGTCGCGCTCGACCCGGAGAAGAAAATTCGCCTCGCGCCGGGTGATCTCTTCGCGGACGATGCCGGCGCAATCTTCCGGACGCAGCCGGCGCGCGAGAACTCGCGCGAGGTCTCTACGAAACGCGAAATGTTGTTTGAGCCTTTTTAGCGCCGCGATCGCCATCGAGTCGTTTGTTTCCCACGGCTGCTATCATCGCCGGCGCTTGCGTGCAAGCCGGGCCGCGTCTTTCATCGGATGTTGAATTATGTAATATGAATCTCAGAAAGAATCCGGAGGGTCTATGGCAGAAACGCATCCAGCGGCGAATCCGATTGTTCGCTTCTCGACCAGCACGGGCGACTTTTCCGCAGAGATTTTCGCCGACAAAGCGCCGGTCACCGCGGAGAACTTTTTGAGCTACGTCAAGGAGGGCTTTTTCGACGGTCTGATTTTTCACCGCGTCATCCCGCGTTTTATGATTCAGGGCGGCGGCTTCGACAAGGACATGAAGCAGAAAAAGTCGAAAGCGTCCATCAAAAACGAGGCAACCAACGGCCTGAAAAATAAGACCGGCACGCTCGCGATGGCGCGCACTAATGTCGTCGACAGCGCGACGTGTCAATTTTTCATCAACGTCACCGACAACGATTTTCTCGACCATAAAAACACCAGCCCGGACGGCTACGGCTACGCGGTCTTCGGACAGGTAACGGAAGGCATCGACGTCGTGCATAAGATCGAGAAGGTGCGCACGGGGAACCACGGCCTGCACCAGGACGTCCCGGTCGAGCCGGTGCTCATCCATTCGGTCAAGCTCGTTTCCTAAGGAAGGCGCGCGCTATTTCCCGCGCAGGTAGGATTCCAGCTCTTCGACGAATCTGAGCGCGTCGTCCGGCGGCTGCCCCGCCAGAATTTTTTCCAATCGTGCTAGCGCGGCCCGCTCGCGCTCGTCCAGCGCTGCGTGCGAAGGCGGCTCGTCCGGAGCGGAAAACCAGGCCGCCTGAAGCGCTCCGGGGTAGCGCGGGTTTGCTTCGACGACGGATTCCACCAGCGCGCGGACGATCGACGGTCCATGGCCGCTCGGGGGCGGCGTCTCGGCGAAGGCGAAGATCTGCGCGTCGAAGATCGATTTTTTGAACCGATGATCGATCGTCACGCCCAAAGGAATCGGCAAATCCGGGAACTCGGCGGCGACGAAAGCGTTGAGGCGACCAATAAATGTTCTTGCTTCTTCGAGCTCCGCGGCGTTGAGCGGCACGCTGTCGCCGGCCCACTCGTAGGGGATCGGTCCGTCGGCGGAAAAGACGAATGAATAAGGCGCGACCGGCACTGCCGATTGCGCCCCGATGAGATAGATCCGGCGGTCCGCGTCGAACGATTCGACGATCGCTCGTTCGCCCCAATGGGTATGGGGAGCGGTGATCAAAAGAGATCGGGCGTAACGGCCCTCGGCGTCCATCGACGCGATCAAGCGCCGCAGCGTTGCGATGCCGGCGCATGCGCTGCCGCGAACGGTAAGCTCGCAGGAAAATCTTTGGCGGATTCTTTCGAGGGCCTGCGACGGGGAAGGAGCGACGTAGCCTCGCGCCAGCAGGTCCCGCATGTCCGAAACGGGATTGGAGCCTGGCGCGCCGCCGCTCATCGGGGAACCGACGTGCGAATTAATTCTCGGTTGCCGAGTAGCCCGGCGTCTTCTTGTCGCTCGCGCCGGATTGGAGCCGGCGCCACTCTTCAATTAGGCGCTGTAGAATGCTTCTGGGAAGCTCGGAGTTTGCGGCGAATTGCTCGGCCTTTTTCTTTATATTGTCCATCGCGCTCCTCCCGCACTGTTAACCTTCTTGGGAATAGAGAGGTGATTTCTTATCGCTCGCGCCTGCCTGGAGCCGGCGCCAGGTCTCGATGGTTTGCAGCAGCGAGGTTGGCGAGAGACGCGTAGATTCCGTAAACGCCGCTACGCGCTTTTCTATTTCGGCATTTCCCGTCCCGGTCTTCTTTGGCATTTTTATACCTCGTCGAATTGATCCGAACGCCGTATTTTTACGACATCCGACCGGCGAAGTCAACGCGCATCCGCGCGAGCGTGGGTGAGCACGAAGTCGACTTTTTTCGAGCCTACATCGACGGGATTCTTGCTGTACTCTCCGGCGAGATCTTCCGGGCTCTGCGTCAACGGATCGCCGTCCTTGTCGAGGCGGGCCGTGACATAAAGCTTGCCGGAGAAGACCGCTCCCGGCATCATGACG
>DASWZY010000221.1:0-13813 GCA_036407055.1 Binatia bacterium | reverse complement strand
TCGGCGGCTTTAAGTAAGACGGGAAGCGCGGCGAGGGATACTTCGCCTGCTCGGCGGCGTTGCCGGACAAACCGCAGGCCATGATCAAGAGAACTGCGACGAGCCATCGATTCATAGTGACCTCGTGCGATGTAGTTATTTTTTCTTTACCTGCGGATAGAAATATTCGTAGCTGCCGTCTTCAATCTTTTTGATCATGGCAGAGACCGTCTTCCACGGGTCCTTGGCGTAGTCTTCATACCGGCCCGGCGCGTTGATGCCCGGCAGATACGGCGCCCAGTCTTCGACGAGCACTTCGCTGGGATCGCCGTAGCGCGACGCGAGCGCGCGGATCTCGGGACTTTTGTAGGCGGGCATCTCGCCCTTGTCGATGACTGTCATCCAGGTGTTCTTGGTGCCGCGCACGTGCAGGCGATAGGTCACGAGCGTGTTGTGGATGTGCCACCAATGATCTTTCGGCAGGCCGTTCTGCTTGGGGAAATCGATCCACGCCTTCGATTCCTCCGGCTTATCGGGATCATGGATCACGCTGCCGCCGAAGCCCCAGTGAATCACGCCGGCGTTGTTGCGCTCGGACTGGTTGTTGCCTTCCATCAGCTCGTCCGGGCGTTTGAAGAACTTGGGATTGGTGCCGAGCCCCGCTTCGTAGAACCACCAGTAGCCGGGCCGGTCCTGATACGGGTACTTGAGATCGTTAATATGGGGATATTTCAAAAACTCGCGCCACAGTTCGCCGAAAGTGCCGCCGCCCTTGACGTCGGCGACGTAGCCGTCTTTGACGGTCACTTCGATACGCGGGTAATTGCCGGCGTGATTGCTCGTGCCGGCGAAAACGCCGTTGACGCGGCTGATAATCGGCGCGTTCCATTTTTTCTGGATCGCCGGGTAGTCGACGACGGAAAACGGAAAGCGGCCCGTAGCCTGATACGGCGAGAGGAAGAGATGCCCCTGGTTGTAGGCGCCGGAGGCCCAGATCTTCGCCTCCTCTTCCGTCACCTCGAAGTGCATGTTCGTGCCTTCGGGATCGAATGCCTCGACACGGTCCGTCCACGGGATCGCCTCGAGCACGCGCTCCTCGGCGAGGCGCCAAACGTCGCCGGGGAAGCTCGACGCCTTGTTCATCACCTCGTAGCGGTTGTCGAAGATGAAGTTGCCGAAGAACTTTGCGCTGTGCTGCTTGAGTAGGCGCGCGGAGCGCGGCCGCCCGCCGCGCCGCCAGAAGACGGACTTTATATCAGGATGCTCGTCGAGAAACTTGATGATGCCATTGGCGACGTTCGGGCCGCCGAACTGCTTCGCGGTGTCGCGCTCTTTCTGCGGTGCCTGCTCCGCCGTCGCGTAGATCGCGTTGTAAAGATCGGGCCGGCGCTCCTTCAGCCACTTCTTCGGCACTTCGGGATCGACGAAGAGCTCGTTCAGCCAGCGCGCCGCTTCCATATATCCTTTTTCGGACGTGTAGCCGCGCGTCGCGCGTATCGCCTTCACCGCATCGTCGCGTCCGATGCCGAGCAACTCGTGCTCGCCGACGATGTAAACCTTGACGCCGCGCTCCTCGAACGCGCGCTTGATCGCCTGGATGATCATCGGATCGGCCTGTGCTTCCGTGACGATCAGCGTCGCCGCGCCTTTCTCGACGAGACCGAGCGGCGTCCGGCCGCCGGTCTGGCGCACGGCGGCGCGCGCGAAAGGCATCACGTCTTCGATGGATTTCGGCGGTTTTAGATAGGACGGAAAACGCGGTGCCGGATAATTGCCTTTGTCCGCCGCGTCGGCAAGAAAAACCATCGAGGCAAAGACGGCAACAATCGCGATCGCATAATGTCGCATGGCGCTAGACCATAGAAAGTTTAGCGCCGAGTTGTCAAGGTACGCGCGCTCCGGACTATCAGCGGAGATTGAGCTGCTTCAAAAAACCTTCTTTCGCCAGCTGATCTATCGGCGCGGTGTCGTAGAAAGCCCGCTGGTCCGCGCTCTTCGCGCGCGGATTGCTCGTCGCAATGTCCTCGAAGGCATTCTCGATCTCGTTGGCGGCGACCGTGGGCACGTCGCGGATGTATCCGAGGACGTAGCTCCGAAAGGCGCTTTCGAGCAGCTTCTTATCGTCGGTGCGCGTGTATTTACCGAGCACCTTCACCGTGAAGTCGGGATTGGCCTTGGCGTATTTGATGCCCTCGACCGTCGCCTTGAGAAACCGGTTGAGCGGCGCCGCGCGGTTCTTGATGAAAGCGTCGGTCGCGACCAGCGCCGTTCCCGGGTAGCGGTAGTTGATGTTGGCGAGATTCACAAGCTCACGGTAGCCGAGCTCCTTGGCCTTTTCGAGTGTCGGCGAGGAGATCAGCGCGCCTTTGATCACGCCCTGCTGCATGAACAGGAGATTTTGGGGCACGCCGCCGGTCTGGATCATTTTGATATCCTTGTTCGGGTCCAGCCCCATTTCGCTCACCGCCTTGCGCAGCCCGAGGTCGGTGAGCGAGCCGAAGCGGCTTACGCCGAAAGTCTTGCCCCTGAGGTCTTCCGGCCTGGAGATATCCGGCGTGGTTACCAGGCTCATCGGGATCACATTGATCACATCGCCGATGATCTTGACCTCGGACCCGCCCAGCCGGGCCAGAATGGCGGCCGCGCCGGAGGCCTGGGCTACCTGGGCGTCGCCGGAGATCAGTGTCGTGATCGCCTGCGAGCCGGCGACATAAATAAGGTTCGCGTCAAGGCCGTACTTTTTGTAGATGCCCGCCTCTTTAGGCACCCAGGTGGAGATCGATGCGGCGGCGATCGACGAATAGACGACGTTCAGCCTTTCGAGCTCGGCGGAAAAGGCCGGCGAGACCCGCAAAAGCGACAGCGACAGGACAAAATCGTTGAAAATTTAAGCATCTGGGCGAACTCTAGTTTTCGACCTGCCGCTTGTCAAGCATCCGGATTGAATGTCTTGGCCGTATCTTGTACCCTCGGCAAGGTTGACCATGCGGGCAGTAGTTACCATAGCCCTCATAGCCCTACCGTCCTGGTTTGCTTCCGGCTGCGGCACCACTCTGCCGCCCTCGCGAACGGCATCCAAGCCGGTGGCTCCGGTAGGCAAGACTTCTACGGACGCGGTTGCCCAGGCGCAGCGCCCATTGCTAGTCGCGGTCGTCGATCGACCGGCCGACGAAACTCCGGCAGAATCCCTACCTCCGCCGGCGGGTAAAACTGAAGCACCGGTTCCAGAATCGAAAACTGAGAGCGCAAAACCTCAACCGCCGGCCGCCGAGGCAAAGACCCCCGCGCCTGAGCCGGCCCGGCCGGCGGAGCCGCCGGACACGGCTTTGCAGGAAATCCGCGGCCCGAAGGCGGACGACAACCTTGTCGACCTGCTGCAAAAGGAAATCGAGCAGGCGATTGAGCAGCCCTCCGGCCGGCGCAAGATCCAATTTTCCATGCCGCTCGTCGAGAACGAGCGAGTGCGATATTTCATCGACGCGTTTTGCGGCAAGCTGAGAGATTTTTTCTCGCGCGCGCTGGCGCGCTCCGGCAAGTATATCCCCATGATGGCGTCCGTCCTCCAGGAGGCCGGACTGCCCGAAGATCTGGTCTATCTTTCGCTCATCGAGAGCGGCTTCGCGCCTTCCGCGTATTCGAAAGCGAAAGCGGTCGGGCCGTGGCAATTCATCCATGCGACCGGGGTTCGCTACGGTCTCCGCATCGACGCCTGGGTGGACGAGCGGCGCGATCCGGTGAAATCGACGCGCGCGGCGGCGGCGTATCTCAAGGACCTGCACGGGCAATTCGGCGAATGGTTCCTCGCCGCGGCCGCCTACAACGCTGGCGAGGGCCGCGTCGAGAACGCATTGCAGCGCACCAACACCAGCGACTATTGGGATCTGACCGGTCGAACGGTGCTGAAGCAGGAAACGCGAAACTACGTGCCCAAGTTCATCGCCGCCGCGCTGATCGCCGGCGAGCCGGAAAAATACGGATTCAACGATCTCGTCTACGAGGCGCCGGTCGATTACGACGAAGTCACGACGAAGCGGCCGCTCGCGCTCACGACGGCCGCGCATATGGCGCACACGACGGTCACCAATCTCAAGGAATTGAACCCGGCGCTGCTGAAAAATGTGACGCCGCCGAGCGAAGAGGGATTCACGCTGCGCGTTCCATCGGGCAGCGGCGAGTTATTCAACCAAGCCTACGCGGCTCAGTACGCCTCGTCGGCCGACATCAAAGTGATCAACTATACGGTGAAAAGAGGCGAGACACTCGCCGCGATCGCGCGACGATATCATGTTCGTCCGAGTCAGATTATCGAGACGAATGAGCTCAAGACCGGGGCGCTCCGCACCGGCCAGCAACTGACGATCATCCACGACGGCTCGGCGCCTGCGCCGGAGCCTGTAAAAGAGCAGAAGGCCGTCGCCCACCCTTCAGTCACGAAAAAAGCGGCCGTTCGACCCTCGACGACGCAGAAAACAGCCCCCAAAAGCTCCGGCCACCCGACCAAAACGAAATCAAAGACCAAAACGAGCGAGACTGCTGCGCGCAGATAGATAGTCTTAGAGGCGGTTCGCGAACCGTCCCTACTTCGAATTGTGACAGGATGAATCCGGCCGATTATTTCCGCTGCGACAGCGGAACGTACGGCCGCTTTTGGGCGCCTTTGTAGATCTGGCGCGGGCGGGCAATTTTATTTTTTTGCTCGGGGTCGAGCAGCATCTCCTGCCAGTGCGCGATCCAGCCGATCGTACGCGCGATCGCGAACAGCACCGGAAACATATCGATCGGCAGACCCATGGATTGGTAGATGAGGCCCGAGTAGAAATCCACGTTCGGGTAGAGCTTTCGCTTGACGAAGTATTCGTCTTCGAGCGCGATCTTTTCCAATTCTAGCGCGATGTCGAGCAGCGGGTTGCGCCCTTTCACCTCGAAGACCTCGTACGCGACCTGTTTGATGATCTTCGCGCGCGGGTCGTAGTTCTTGTAGACCCGGTGGCCAAAGCCCATCAGGCGTCCCTCGCCGGACTTCACCTTCGCGATAAACCCCGGGACTTTGTCTTTGTGGCCGATCTCGTTGAGCATGCGGAGCACCTGCTCGTTGGCGCCGCCGTGCAGCGGGCCGTAGAGCGCCGCCGCCGCCGCGGCGACCGAGCAATACGGATCGGAATGCGCGCTGCCGACGCCGCGCATGACATTGGTGCTGATGTTCTGCTCGTGATCGGCGTGCAAGATGAAAAGCACGTCGAGCGCGCGTTCGAGAACCGGATTCGGCTGATATTTCAGCTCGGTCATCTTGAACAGCATGTTCAAGAAATTGCCGGTGTAGCTGAGATCGTTGTCCGGGTAGGCGTACGGCATGCCGATGCTGTGCCGGTAGGCGAAGCCCGCGATCGTCGGCATCTTGGCGACCAGCCGGTAGGTCTGCTTCTGCCGCGATTCGGGGTCAAAGATGTTCTTCGCCTCGCTGTAGAATGTCGAGAGCGCCGCGACCGTGCTGATGAGGATGCTCATCGGGTGCGCGTCGTGATGAAAGCCGTCGATGAACTTCTTGATATTTTCGTGCAGAATCGAGTGATGCGTAATGTTGTAGGTCCAGTCATCGAGCTGGGCTTTTGTCGGAAGCTCCCCGTATAATACCAAGTAGGCGGTTTCGAGGTATGTGCTTTTCTCGGCCAGCTCCTCGATCGGATAGCCGCGATAGCGCAGAATGCCTTTGTCGCCGTCGATATAAGTGACGCGGCTGGTGCAGGCCGCGGTGTTCATGAAGCCTGGATCGTAGCTGCCGAGGCCGAAGTCCTCCTCCGAGGTCTTGATCTGGCGTAGATCGTTGGCGGTGATCATCCCGTCGTGAACGGGAATCTCGTATTTTTTCCCGGTTCGGTTATCGATGATCGTGATAGTTTCCGGCATAAAGCCTGCCCCCGCTCCGCAAAGAACCTCGTCTATCTTCTTAGAACATCCTTGGATGAGGGTCAACCGCGCGGCAAATCGTCGGGAGCGATGCTCCAGCAAAAACTCCATGCGCCGCGCTCCCTCGCAAGGCAGACGGCCGTCGCGGTCGAAAAATCGACCGTCGGCCGCTCGCTTTGCCCGGTGAGCAGCAGCGACGCGAGCCGCGCGAGATGCGGCAAATGGCCGACGAGCATCACCGGCGCCTCGGCGGTCTCGAGCTCGGCTTTCGCGGTCCACGGATCGTCATCGGGCGCGAGCCCCGAGATCTCCTTGACGCCGTTTTGAGTCGAGACGAACCGCGCCACGATCTCCGCGGTCTGGCGCGCGCGCAGCTTGTCCGAATGAAATATCGCGGAGACGGCAATCCGGTTCGCCGCGGCGCGCGCGACCGCTTCGACCTCTTCGCGGCCGCGTTCGCTCAATGGGCGCCGGGGATCTTCGGAGCTGGATCGGGCGTCGCCGTGCCGCACGAGAAAGAATTCCATTTGCAGAATCTGCGCCGCGTCCGTGCACGCGCTGTCGCGCGGAATCGGCGACGATGTATTGAATCGATCGATGTGTTATAGCATTGTTCGTCTGCATGGTCGAGTTTCGCAACGTCAACAAATGGTTCGGCAAGCTGCATGTGCTCAAAGACATCGATCTGCGCATCGAGCGCGGCGAGGTCGTGGTCGTCTGCGGCCCGAGCGGCAGCGGCAAGAGCACGCTCATTCGCTGCGTCAATGGGCTCGAAGCGATACAATCGGGCGAGGTCTCCGTCGACGGCAAACGGTTGTCCGATCCGGGGCTCGACCTGCGCGCGCTGCGGGCCGAGACCGGCTTCGTCTTCCAGCAGTTCAATCTCTATCCGCATCTCTCGGCGATGGACAATATCGTCCTCGCGCCGATGAAGGTGCGGCGGCTCTCGCGTGAAGCGGCCGAGAAGCGGGCCGCCGAGCTGCTCGCGCGCGTCGGTATTCCGGACAAGGCGGACGCCTTCCCCGCGAATCTATCCGGCGGGCAGCAGCAGCGCGTGGCGATCGCGCGCGCTCTCGCGATGCAGCCGAAGCTCATGCTCTTCGACGAGCCGACTTCCGCGCTCGATCCCGAAATGATCGGCGAGGTGCTCGATACGATGACCGATCTCGCGCGCGACGGCATGACGATGATCGTCGTCACGCACGAGATGGGATTCGCCCGGCGCGTCGCGAGCCGGGTCGTTTTCATGGACGAAGGGCGAATCGTCGAAGACACCAAGCCGGAGGCGTTTTTCGCCGCGCCGCAATCGGCGCGCGCGCAGCAATTTCTGGGAAAGATTCTCACGCGCTGAGGAGGTCGATCGATGAAGCGGACATTCGCTTGCCTGCTTGCGATTTTGCTATTCGGCTTCAGCTCCGCTTCGGCGGAGACTACACTCGAAAAGATCGGCCGCACCGGCACGCTCAGAATCGGCACCCGCACCGGCTCGCCGCCGTTCGCTTACGTCGATAAAAACAATCATTGGGTGGGCTTTTCGATCGATCTGGTCGAGCAGTTCGTCGCGCCCGCGCTCTCGAAGAAGCTCGGCAAGCCGATCAAGGTCGAAAAGAAGGAATCGGCGCCGCCGACGCGCATCCCGCTCCTCACCTCGAACGCCGTCGATCTCATCGCCGAGACGATGACGGATACGAAAGAGCGCCGTGAGAGCGTCGATTTCAGCATCACGTTCTTTTACACCGGCGCGCAGTTTTTGGTGAAGAAAGGAAGTGCGATCACCGGCATCGAGTCCGTCGGGGGAAAGCGCGTCGCCGCGCAGCAGGGCGCGACCAACGCACGCATCCTCCGCGAGCGCGTGCCGAGCGTGAAGCTCGTCGAGTTCCCCGACCAGCCGGCCGCCTTTCAGGCGCTCGCGCAACGCCGCGTCGAGGCCTACACGAACGACGGCGTTCAGCTCGCGGGCCTGAAGGCCAAGGCTCCGCGGCCGGACGACTGGGCGATCGTGGGGAATTTCTACTCGAGCGAGCCCTACGGCATGGCCATGCGGAAGAACGAGCCCGATTTCCGCAACGCCGTCAATCAGGCGCTGGCGGGCGCGATCGACTCGGGAAAATATTTCGAGCTCTACGAGAAATATTTCGGCCCGAAAGGCGAGCTGCCGTATCCGCTCACGGCGGAGATGAAGCGCCAGCTGCAAAATTCCGCCGCCGAAGTCCGCAAGACCGCGCAGTCTAAATGACCTACCAGTTCGATTGGTCGGTGCTCTGGAGCGCGCAGGCGCGGGAGTGGCTGCTTCAGGGCGTCGCGACGACGCTCGCGATTTCCGCTCTGGCGTGGATGATCGCCCTCGCGCTGGGAATTCTGGCCGGCGCGCTGCGCAGCTTGAAGTTCGCGCCGCTCCGATTTTTCGCGGCGACCTATGTCGAATTCTTCCGCAACGTGCCGCTGCTCGTCTGGATGTTCTTCTGGTATTTCGCCGTCCCGCCGTTGCTGCCGCAGGCGGTGCAGGACTGGCTCTACGATCACGGCGCCGAGTTCGCCGCCGGAACCGCCGCGCTGGGCGTCTATCACGGCGCGCGCTTCTCGGAGATGATTCGCGCCGGAATTCAAGCGATTCCGAAAACGCAGCTCGAAGCCGCGCTCTCGACAGGTCTCAGCACCGCGCAGGCGTTTCGCCTCGTCATTCTCCCGATTGCGCTGCGGCTGATCGTGCCGCCGCTCACGAACGAGACGCTGAACCTGCTGAAGAACTCCTCCATCGCTCTGACGATCGGCGTGGCGGAGCTGACGTTTCAGACGCGGCAGATCGAGACCTATACCGCCAAGGCTTTCGAGGCGCTGACGGCAGGAACGCTCATCTATTTGGTCCTGTGTCTCGCGATCGCGCGCGTGATGGCATGGGTCGAGCGGCGCTTCGCGATACCGGGCATGATCGGAAATGTCGAGGCGGAGCATTAGAATGCACAGCAATGGCATAGCAACCCCTCGCAAGCATAGTTTGAGATCTGCAATTTGCCATTTTAGATTCCGAGCGTAGCGAGGATATGGACTTCGGCGTCATCGAGCGCAACTGGAATTTTCTTCTCGTCCAGGGACTGATCGGCTTCGGCAATTTCGCCGGCGGCACGCTCAGGCTCGCCGTTCCCGCGATGCTGCTCGGATTCTTGCTCGGCTTGTTCGTCGGCCTCGGCCGCTTGGCCAAAAGCCGCTGGATCAGCGCGCCGGCGACGATCTACGTGGAATTATTTCGCGGCGTGCCGCTCGTCATGGTGATCTTCTGGTTCTGGTTCATCCTGCCGCGCGCGCTCGGCGTCGCGCTGCCGGAGTACGGCATCGCGCTGGCGGCGTTCGTCATTTTCGAGGCGGCTTATCTCGGCGAGATCGTGCGCGCGGGCATCCAGTCGGTGCCGCGCGGCCAGGTCGAGGCCGCTGCGTCCACCGGCCTTAGCGCCGCGCAGACCATGCGATCGGTCGTTTTGCCGCAGGCGCTGCGCAACATGATCCCGGCGCTCGTCACGCAGTTCATCGTGCTGTTCAAAGACACCTCGCTCGCGTCGATCATCGGCTATCTCGATCTCACCAAGGCGGCGCAGATCGTCAACAACCGCGAGATCCGCCCGTTCGAGCTGTATCTCTTTATCGCCGTCGTCTACTGGCTCTGCGCGTACGGCATGTCGCGCTACGCGGGACATCTGGAAAAGCGGCTCGCGACGGCGTGACGACTCATTACCCCATCGTGGCGATTTTCTCCGGGCGAATCTTGTAGATCACGCGCACCTCGGTCGGCGTGCGGTTCGGGTACTTGTCTTTCCCGAGGTATTTCTTCGCGAGCGAATCGATATGCGCGTCGGCACCCTGCTCGGTAATATCCACCACTTCTCCCTGAACGGCGATGTGGCGGTAGGGGTTTTCGGGATCGCTGATCTCAAGCGCGACGTTCTTGTTGCGCCGCATATTCTTGTCTTTTACGCGCCCTTTGGCCGTATTCACGCGGATGAGGCCGCCGTCGAGATCGACCCAGACCGGCGTCACCTGAGGGCTGCCGTCGGGCATGAGCGTTCCCAGATGGGCGAACGCCTTTTTGCTGAAGAGATCGCGAAATTTATCCGGAATTTGAGCCGCCATGTTCTTGCCTCCTTTTCAGATTACTCGATGTAGTCCGCCAGCTCGTTCATATCGGAGATCGCGAAGCCCGGCTTCGCGGCGAGCAGATCCTTGCTGTTACACAATCCGTACAAAACCGCGCAGGTGTGAACGCCCGCGGCTTTACCGGCTTGAATATCGGGCTCGCCGTCGCCGATCATGAGCGCCTTGTCGGCGGGCACGCCGACTTCATCGAGCACATGGCGCAGCAAGCTCGGGTCGGGCTTTTTCTGGAGTCCGCAATCGCCGCCGACGATCACATCGAAAGCGGACTCGACGCCAAGCCCCCGTAGCACCGCGACGGAGAAATTAAGGCGCTTGTTCGTGACCACCGCCTTCTTCTTCGCTTGGAAGCGCTCGAGGATTTCTTCTACATGCGGGTACAGCACGGTCGTGTCGAGCAGGTGTTCTTCATAATGTTTTAAAAATCGATCGAGAATCTCTTCGAACCGGTTCTCGTAATCTTTCGGCAGTGATTGCTGCAGCAGATGCTCGGTGCCGTAGCCGACGCGGCTATAGACATACGCGTCGTCGAGAAGGGTCAGGCCTAGCGTCGCGCGGATGTAGTTGACCGAATTCGCCAGGTCGCGGCCGGTCGCCGCCAGTGTGCCGTCGAGATCGAACATCAGCAAGTCTATTCGTTTCTTCATCCGCGCGACTTCGAATGTCAAGATAGTGTCCGCTCCACTGGCTGTCAACGAAAATTGTCCGTTTGCGCGCCGGCCTGGAAGTGCTAGCATCGCCTCGGACGAGGAGGACTTATGCGCAAATCACATGCTCTCGCCATCTGCGCGATCGGTGTTGTCACGGCGATGCTTGCTTCTGTCTCCTTCACGCGTGCGGCGGAAAAGCTCAACACCTCTTACATCTCCGTATCGCCCGGATCGTCCTCGATCATCTGGGTCGCGAAGGACGCCCGCATCTTCGAGAAGTACGGGCTCGACGCGACAATCATCTTCATCTCCGGCAGCGTGCGCGGCATCCAGGCGATTCTGGCCGGGGAGATCCCGATCGGCGAAGGCGGCGGACCCGGCCTCGCGAGCGCCAAACTCGCCGGAGGCGACGTGGTCGCGATCGCGGGAAACGTGAACGTGCTGCCTTATTATCTGGTCGCGCAGCCGAGTATCAAGCGGCCGGAGGATCTCCGCGGTAAGATCGGCGGCAATCACATCGCCGGAACGACCGCCGAGTTCGCGCTGCGCGTGGGACTGAAAAAGCTCGGGATCGACCCGTTAAAGGACGTCAACCTGCGTGTGATCGGCGGGACGATGGACCGCATGATCGCGCTGCAGAAAGGCATCGTCAATTTCACCGTCGCGACCGAGCCGGGAAAAGCGATGGCGGAAAAGCTCGGCTTTCCGACCATCGTCGATCTCGCCGCGATGCAGATCCCCTTTCCGCAGAACGGCGTCTATACATCGACGCGCTTCATCCGCGAGCATCCCGATACCGTGCGGCGCTACATGCGCGCGTACGTCGAGGCGATTCACTTCTACAAGACGCATAAGGAAGAGGCGATCAAAATCTCGCAGAAATATTCGCGCCTCGACGACCGCAAGGCGCAGGAAGAAACCTGGGAGTGGCACACGAAATATATTCCCAACGCGCCCTACCCGCCGATCGACGGCTATCAGCTGATTCTACAGGATATGGCGGAAAAGAACCCCAAGGCGGCGCAGGCAAACGCGAAAGATTACGTCGACCTCCGCTTCGTCAAAGAGCTGGAGGACTCGGGATTTATCAAGAGTCTCTACGGCAAATAGTCGCTCAGGAAGAAAAGCGCTGATGCCGGATGAAGATTTCCGCGTCGGCGGCTTGAAAGAAAACCAGTCGCACTTCGCGGATTCTCTCATCCGCCAGTAAAAACTTCTCGATCGCCGTCGAAGCGACTTGGGCGGCGGCTTCGCGCGGATAGCCGTAAATGCCCGTCGAGATCGCCGGAAACGCGATCGTCGCGAGCGCGTTTTCCACTGCGACTGCCATTGAGTTCATGTAGCAACCCGCCAGCAGCGCGGACTTGTCTTTGCTTTCGCTGTACACCGGGCCGACGGTGTGGATCACGTGCTTTGCGGCCATCTTCCCTGCCGTCGTCAATACCGCCCGGCCGGTCGGCAGGCCGTCGGGATAGCGCGTCCGGCGGATCTCCTCGCACTCGCGCTTAATCTCCGGCCCGCCGGCCCGATGGATCGCACCGTCCACTCCGCCGCCGCCCAACAGTGTGCCGTTCGCCGCATTGACGACAGCGTCGACTTCTTCTCTGGTGATGTCGCCGACTCTCACGGCCACGCGGCCGTTCAGAAAGGTTTTGAGCTCACTCCCGCTCATCTTCCCACGCGAGGCCGTGCTTCTTTTTGTTGTTGCATTCTTTGCAGGCGGCGACGACGTTGCCTTTGGTGCTCTTGCCCCCGCGGACGATCGGCACGACATGGTCCATGGTCAGCGCGGCAGCGGGAAACTTCTTCCCGCAGTAATGGCAGATGCCGGCGGCGCGCCGGCGCTTCCACCACTGGCTCGCGCGCAGCTCGCGCGCCTTCGCGCGCTCGCGCCGGATATCTTCGTCGCTGACGATCACTTCGAAAGATTCGCCTGTCTCGCTCACAGTTGCGCCCATTTCTTCAGCGACCTGAGATAAATCGAAAAACCGACCGCGACCAGGAAGTAAAACACCGCGCCGGCAATCGACCAGCGATTCGCCGTATCGAGATAGTCTTTGAATTCCCAGGCGGCGAAGCCGAAGAAGAAGACGACCGCCGTCGTGATGAGAATCTTATGCGCGGTCAGAAGCCTCATATTAAAAGCTTAGCACAGCGAGCCGTCGAAACCAGGGAGCCGATTGCCCGCGCATCTGCTGTCGGGTAGGCTTTGACGAGCCAAGGAGGTTCTGATGCAGAAACAAGCGATTCGCACCGAGGGCGCGCCGAAGGCGATCGGGCCCTACGAACAGGCGATCCGCGTCAACGGCTTTCTCTTTACCGCCGGGCAAATAGCCCTCGATCCGAAAACGGGAAATATCGTCGAAGGCGGGATTGCCGAGCAGACCCGCCGGGTGATGGAAAACCTTCGCGCCGTCCTCGAAGCCGCGGGAGCTTCGATGGAATCGGTCGTCAAGACAACGGTGTTTCTAAAGAATATGTCCGATTTCGCGGCGATGAACGAGGTCTATGCGGAATATTTCGGCACCTCGAAGCCGGCCCGCTCGACCGTCGCCGTCGCCGAGCTGCCGCGCGGCGCGCTCGTCGAGATCGACCTCTGCGCCTCGGTCTAATTTATTTCGCCGGAGCTTTCGGCGTCTCGGCCTGGGCCGCGATCGCGATCTCCGACGCGCCGGCCTTCTTGATGACCGATAGCACCCAGACCGCCTCGCCCAGCGGCACGTTGCGGTCGCCGCGCAAAATGACGATCTTCTCGCCGCCGGCATCGAGCACGCCGCGAAGCGCCGTCTCGAGATCGTCTTTCGCAACTTTCTTCTGATTCACGTAGATATCGCGCTCGGGAGTGAGCGTCACCGCGACGCCGCGCGGCGCCGTCTCGGTGCGCGCCGCCGCGGGCAGATTGACCTTGCCGCCCGACTCGACAATGGCGGAGCTCGTGATCATGAAGATGATCAGGAGCACGAGAAAAATATCCGTCAGCGGCGTGATATTGATTTCCGCGACGATGTCTTCGGAGCGGTTCGGATCGACGGG
This sequence comes from Binatia bacterium, assembly GCA_036407055.1. GTDB lineage: Bacteria > Desulfobacterota > Binatia > UBA9968 > UBA9968 > JAJPJQ01. The sequence goes on along the minus strand of DASWZY010000221.1, from coordinate 104 downwards.
ACTGAAAGCCATGGCCTACGCGATCGTGCTGTAGAGCAGCTTCATCGCCTGCGCGCGGCAGGTGTTGCTGATGTTCGCGACACGGACTTGAAAATAGTTGTAGA
>DASWZY010000220.1:0-10025 GCA_036407055.1 Binatia bacterium | reverse complement strand
GTGGCCCGCGCCGATGACGATGACGTCGTATTTTCCGGCCATCAACGTTCCTTGCTTAAGCGGCCATTTTTTGTAATTTTGACCGACAAGTCAACCGTGCCGATCGGAACTCCATTTCATCCCCGCACCTCCGCGCTGTGCATCAGCCACAACTGGCGCGTCTGGTCCGGCTATCTCGCCGCGAGCGCGTACGAAGTGGTGCACGATCACGAATATCACGCGATTCGAAATTCCGCAGCCCTGATCGACATCTCGCCGCTTTACAAATACAACGTGAGCGGCGCCGATGCGCTGAGGCTCGTCAACCGTGTGGCGACACGAGACGCCTCGAAATGCGCCATCGGCCAGGCGATGTACACCTGCCTCTGCGACGCCGAAGGCAAGGTCATTCAGGACGGAACCTTCTTTCGCTTCGAGCAAAACCGGTTTCGCTTTCATCTGGCGGAGCCGAGCATCCGCTGGCTCAAGATGAACGCGGCCGGCATGGATGTCGCGATCGACGAGGTTTCCGATAAAATCGCCGCCGTCGCGCTTCAAGGACCGACCTCGCGCGAGATCGTGAAATCGATTTTCGGCGCCGCGGTGGATCGCTTGAAATTTTTCCGTTTCGCGACGCTGGATCTCGAAGGCGTTCCGATCGTTCTCTCGCGAACCGGATATACCGGCGATCTCGGCTATGAATTCTGGATTGGCCCCGAGCGCGCCGTCGAATTCTGGGATCTGCTCATGCGCGCGGGCAAGCCGTACACCATCAAGCCCGCCGGCATGCTGGCGCTCGACCTCGCGCGCCTGGAAGCGGGCTTCATTCTGCTCGAAGTCGATTATACGAGTGCCGAGAAGGCCCTCATCGCGTCGCAAAAATATTCTCCTTTCGAAATCGGCCTCGGGTGGACGGTGGCGCTCGATAAAGAAAATTTCGTCGGGCGAAAAGCGCTCGTGGAAGAAAAGCGACTCGGCCCGGTGCGCGCACTCGTGGGCTTGGAAATAGATTGGAATGATTACGAGCGGCTCTATCGCGAAGCCGGCCTCGCGCCCGAGCTTCCTTCGGCGGCCTGGCGCGGCGGCGTCCCGGTTTACGCCGGTGCAAAACAAGTCGGGCAGGCGACGACGGGAGGCTGGTCGCCGATGATCAAGCGCTACATTGCGCTCGCGACCGTCGCGAGCGACTTCGCGCGGCCGGGACGCGAGCTGTCGATGGAGCTGACGGTCGACTACGCGAGAAAAAAAGTCGAAGCGAAAGTGGTAAAAACGCCGTTCTTCGATCCGCCGCGAAAGCGCATGGATTTCAGCCGAACACCGTCAGAGCCTCCAGCGCCAGCCCCTTCGCCACCGACGTAAGCTCGTCGCCGCCTTTCATTCGCTCTGGGCCGAATCTTTCCGTGAAAAGTCTTTTTACGGCGGGCACGAGCGACGTTCCTCCCGTCATAAAGACGCTGTCCACCTCTTGAAACGATACTCCCGAGCGCCGAAGGAGGCGGTCGACGCAATCGCCGATCCGGTGAACCTCGCGGGCGATCCATGCCTCGAATTGTTCGCGCGCCACATTCGCATGGATGGCGATCGGCGAATCGTCGAAGACGAATGCCGCGCTCTCCCGATCGGTAAGGGCGAATTTAGCGCTTTCGACCGAGCGATACAGGCGGTAGCCGCTGTCGCTCTCGACGACGTGGATCAGCGCGTTGATTTTTTCCGGCTCGAGCGCCTGGAACCGCAACTCTTCCAGCAGCTCCATCGTGCGCTTGCTCTTTAGAAACGAAAGGTAGTGCCACTTCTCCAGATGCTCGTAAAGCCACGATGGAATCGGCAGCGGAGCGCCGAACGGAGGCTGATACGGCGAATTCAGTCCGAGGGACGGCGCGACCAGCCTGCGCACGATCCGGCTGTCGAAGTTGTCGCCGGCGATGCCGACGCCGTCGGTACCGACGACCGCGCGTTCTCCAAAGGGACCGGCGCCGAGGCGCACGAGGGAGAAGTCGCTTGTGCCGCCGCCGAAATCCGCGATCAATACGAGTTCTTTATCATTCAGAGTCGCCTGATATTGGCGCGCGGCCGCGACGGGCTCGTAAACGAAAGCTATCTCCTCGAAACCCGCGGCCGCGAGCGCAGCCCTGAGTCGCGCGATCGCAAAGTCGTCGTCTGCCTTTGTTTTGGCGCCGCTGAAATGGACAGGTCTGCCGACGACGACGCTCCGTCCGAGACCCCCAAACTGAGCTTCCGCCGCCAGCCGAAGCTGTCGAATGAGCATCCCGATCAGATCTTCCAGTGAAAAAGTGCCTCCCAGGATGTTCGTCTGCCGAAACAGCCGGCTCGGAAGATGCGACTTCATCGATTGCACGAGCCGGCCGCGCCCGCCGGATTTCAGGTAAGCCGCGATCGCTTGAGGGCCCGCGGTCGTGCGCGGAGCATCATCGGAGCTCGATGCTTCTGGATCGAAGTAGAGAAGCGACCTGAACGTTTCGGTTGCCGAGCCGTCGATCTCGAAGCTCGCCAATCTTGCCGTTCCGTCGCGAGCGACAACCGCGAGAGCGCTATTCGTCGTGCCGAAGTCCAAACCGACGGCTCTCAGGTCGCTCATCGCCGTTAATGGAGTTAAAGACTTGCCACGCCGTTGACGACGCCGCGGCACACTTTCGCCATGAATTCGAAATCGAGCGTCTCGATAGTATCGAAAGCTGTGTGATAGTTCGGATTGCGCATGTAAGCCGTATCAGTCACGAGGAGCGCCGGAAAGCCGGCGTCCCAGAAGGGCGCATGATCGCTGAGGCGCGTTTGAGGCACGAGAAATCCATTGCCCATGACCGAGAGCGTCTCGACCGGCAGTCCGTCTATTTGTTTGAGCGCGGCGGCGAAGCTCTTGAGGAGCGCGGCGGAGCGCCGGTTTCCTACGACGCCGATAAAATCGGCCCGGTCGGGATAGAACCAGCCGAAGCCGGGCGGATATTTTTGGCTCCCCGGCCGCCGGTCGGTGTAGCCGAGCATCTCGAGCGAAAGCATCGCCGCGACGTTGACGCCTTCGGACTTAAGGCGCTTCGCCAAATGGCTGCTGCCGATCATATTGAATTCTTCAAGGTTGAAAGCGCAGAAGAGCACCTCGCTGTGGAGTTTCGTCTTCGAAAGCGCCCGAGCGCTTTCCAACAGCACCGCCACGCCGCTCCCGTTGTCGTCGGCGCCGGGCGAGCCCTCGACGCAGTCGAAGTGGGCGCCCAGGACGACGAGCGGCGCGCCGTTCTGGGCGGAAGTGCGCGCGACGATATTGCGAAACCGTCTTCCGCGGTATGAAAAAAAATCGCTCTCGACGCGGAGGCCCATCGCCGAGAGTTCTTTCTCGAGATAATTTTCGACGGCCGAAAGCCGCGCCGCGCTCGCCGACGTCGTCGGGCCCCTATCGCCGACGATGCGGTCGAGGCGGGCTCTCAGCGCCGCGGGCGTGATGTCGAAGTCCGAAGTGCTCATCCGGCGGGCGGTCGTACCGGGATGCCCCGTTGCGCGAGAAATCGCTTGCATTCCGCGACGGTGTATTCGCGGTAATGAAAAATAGAGGCCGCCAGCGCTGCGCTCGCTTTGCCGGCGGTCAGACCTTCGAAAATATGCTCGAGAGTTCCGACGCCGCCCGAGGCGATCACGGGGATCGGAACGCGCTCGGATACAGCGCGGGTAAGATCGATATCGTAGCCGTGTTTCGTGCCGTCCCGATCCATGCTGGTTAGAAGGATTTCGCCGGCGCCGTAGCCGGCCATTCTCTCCGCCCATTGGCAAGCGTCGATGCCGGTCGCCTTGCTTCCGCCGTGCGTAAACACTTCCCAGCCGTCGTTTTTCCGCTTGGCGTCGATCGCCACGACGATGCACTGGCTGCCGAAAGTCTCCGCCGCCTCGCGGACGAATTCCGGCCGCGCGACGGCGCCGGTGTTGATCGAAACCTTGTCGGCGCCGGCCCGAAGCAGCTTTTTGATATCCTCCAACCGATTAATGCCGCCGCCGACGGTGAGCGGCATGAAGACCTCGTCGGCGGTCCGGCCGACGACGTCGAGAATAATGCCGCGCGCCTCGTGCGAAGCGGTAATGTCGAGAAAGCAAAGCTCGTCGGCGCCTTCCCGGTCGTAAATGCGCGCGACCTCCACCGGATCGCCGGCATCGCGCAGGCCAAGAAACTTGACTCCCTTGACGACGCGCCCAGCGTCCACGTCGAGGCAGGGAATGATGCGCTTGGCCAGCATAAAGAGTGAGTGTAGCCGACGGCCTTTAGCCGCTCAAGGGAAAGCAGGGGTCGCGATTGGGAATCGGATCGTGTATTTTAGTCGGAATAACGCAGCTACGATAATCGATGGAACAATATTTATGGCTCGTGCCGCTGGGCTTTGTCATCGGCGCTTATGGAACGCTCATCGGCGCCGGAGGCGGTTTCGTTCTCGTGCCGCTTCTGCTGCTCGCATATCCGTCCGCGAGCTCCGACACGATCACCAGCATTTCTCTGGCCGTCGTTTTCTTCAATGCGCTTTCGGGCTCGATCGCCTACGCGCGCGCGCGGCGCATCGACTATTATTCGGGCGTCCTTTTCGCGCTCGCGACGGTGCCAGGGGCGATTTTGGGCGCGCTCACGACGGCATATATTCCGCGGCGTTTTTTCGATGTTTTGGTCGGGTTTTTCATGCTCGGAGCGGCGGTATTTCTGTTCTGTCGGCCGGCCGGTGAAAAGCCGGCGCGCCAGCCGAGACTCGGCGAATTCAAGCGACGCGTCGTTGAAGCCGATGGTACCGAGCATATTTTCCATTACAATCGCGCGCTCGGCGTAGGACTAAGCCTTGTCGTCGGATTTCTATCGAGCCTCCTCGGCATCGGCGGCGGATTCATCCACGTGACGGTGCTCGTCGGTTTGTTGAATTTTCCGGTCCACATAGCGACCGCGACTTCGCATTTCGTTCTATCAATCATGGCGCTGTCCGGTACGTTGACGCACATCATGACCGGAGCCTTTCAACAGGGAGGCGTCAGGCGGACGATCATGCTTTCATTGGGTGTGGTGCTCGGAGCGCAACTCGGGGCCTGCTTGTCGAGCCGCATTCGGGGCGATTGGATCATCCGCGGACTTGCGCTCGCTCTGGCTCTCGTCGGCATGCGCCTCCTTTGGACCGCTATTTAGATTGCTCAATGAGTCCTCCGACAAGACCGTGTCATAACGACGCACTTTTGCGCCTTGACAAGAGACAGCGGATTAAAGTATAGGCCTTAAGTCGTAGACAACGGAATACGCTTAACGTCGTAAAATAAACCCGGGGGAGGTTCAATGAAGACTCTATTTTCGGTCGTTGGGTTCGCTCTGCTGTACGTCATCTTCGCGCTCTCGTCTTGCGCGACGCAGCAGGAGTCGAAGACGTCATCTGCGAAGCCGGCGGCCACTGCCGAAGCGAAGCCGCAGCAGCCGGCCGAGAAAGCGCCGGCCAAAGCCGAATCAAAGGCGGAGACCAAGAGTGCGAAAGCCGAGACTAAAGGCGAAGCGAAGGGCGAGGAAAAAGCCAAGGCCGAAAAGGCCAGGGGCGATATCGGCCTGCTCGACGCGGATAAGAACTACCTGATTCTCGTGACGAAGGAAGGCAAGCTCATTACGCTCGATTTCGATCAGAAGACGAAGGCGTTCATGATCGAGGAAAAACCGGCAAAGATGAGCGACGTGGGATTAGGCTCTTCGGCGGATGTCGAGTACGTCACGAAGGGTGAGAAAAAAGTCGTGACGAAAATGGAGTTCAAGGCGGCGAAAGGCGAATAGCGAGTTCGGCTGACGCGATCGCTACGGTACGCTTTTAGGCTGGAAGCGGTATCGTGAAAGACAGGCGGGTGCCTTTGCCGACTCCGGCCTGGACATCGAAGCTCCCGCCGAGTTTGCGGATTCTCTCCTCCATAGAACGGAGTCCGAGGGTGCCGTTGGGGGCGCGATGCTCGGCGTCAAAGCCGACGCCGTCGTCCTCCACGGCGCCGCGGACCTGTCGGCCGGCGATTCGAAGCAGGACTGCGGCATTCGACGCGTGCGCGTGCTTTGCAATGTTCATTACTCCCTCGCGTATCACATAATAAAGCTCCCGCTCCGCATCCGGGGGCAAATTCAACTCCTCCGGCTCGTTATCCAGGATCACGTGGACTCCGAGGCCGTCGCGGAGAAATCTTAAGTCCCCCTTCAGGCTTTCGATCAGCGTTCCCGGCGCGAGCACGCACTTCTCCTTGCCTGAAAGAAAATCGCGGATCTCGGCGATAGACTGCGTAGTCATCTCCTGCATCGAGCGCAGCTCGCGCGCGGTTTCATCCGGCCCTTCCGATAGGTTACGCCCGCACGCCTCGAGCCTTAAGGATAGCGTCGCGAGCATCTGGAGCAGCTGGTCGTGGAGCTCCCGGGCGATTCTGCTCCGTTCCTCTTTTGCGGCCGCGTCTGCGGCTGTTTTGTATAGAGCCGTGAGCTTGCGGTTCTGCTTCTGCTCGAATTCGCTCAGTAGTCCGAAGATATAGGCGAGAAACAGCAGGTAGATGCTTCGAATAATAAAGATGTCCAACGCTACCGCTTGGGCTGCTGGATGAAAGCGAATAAGACCATACAGGAAAAGCCCGACCACCGCTGCCAGCATTCCACCGCGGATCCCGTATCGCGAGCTCGCCGTCAGAACAGGAAAAAAATAATAAGCGAAAAAGGGCGTCGGAGATCCGGTGGAAAGAACGATCACCGTGACCCATACGAGATCGAGAGAGGTCGTGACGGGCGCAAGCCACGCAAGGTTGAACCCTTCCCGTGCGGAGTCCGCGCGTGAGACGATGATCGATACGAGCAGCGAATAGAGAAAAAACGAAATCAGCGAGGCCTGCGACAGCAGGGGAAAGCGGGCGCCGCGCTCGGGGTTGAGCAGAACGACGACAATGCCCGCGATGGAAAATCCGAGACGAACCCAGGCTAAGATCTTCTCCTTCTGGTGAAGCCACTGATCTTGAGAATTCATGGCCACGGTAAGCGCCGGCGGAATTTTAACCGCGTGCTTTACGCTTTAGAACCGCCGCGGCCGAGGACGTCTCCGACGGGCGGTTCATGATCAGCAGGGCCGCTTTGAAGCGATTGTTGACTTTCAGCTTATCGAAAATATTTGTGAGGTGAGTTTTGACGGTCTTCTCGCTGATGAAAATTCGCTTGCCGATTTCCTCGTTGGTAAGTCCCTCGGCGACGAGACGGAGTATTTCGTGCTCGCGCTTGGTGAGAGTCTTGATCGGCTCCGCCATCTGCTCAGGCAGCGCCCCACCGTGCTGGGCTTGAACGATTTCCTCGAACGCTTCCGCCGAGGGCGTCTCCTTGTCGATCCAGACGCCGCCGCTATGCACCGTTTTAATCGCGTCGAGCAAAACGGGGGAGGACACGCCCTTCATGACGTAACCCGTCGCGCCGCCCTTGGCCGCGTTCAGAATGTTTTCGTCTTCGGAAAACGCGGTCAGGATGATCGTCCGCGTCGATCTGCTGCATTCGTTCACGTCGAGCAGCGTCTGAACGACGTCGCCGCGCGGCATCTTCAGGTCCAGGAGCAGGACGTCGGGCTTCGAGCGCTCGACGATCTTGGCGACTTCATCGCCCCGGCTGGCTTCTCCGACGACTAAAACCTCGCGCTCCATGGAAAGGATTTTTTTCAGACCCTCCCGAAACAGGGCGTGGTCGTCGGCGATTACAACTTTGATCGGGCCCATAGCTATATTTAACACGCAGAGTCAAAATACCTGAATTCCGCTATCATTCCAAGATTTTTCTCGACGGTATTACGATTGGCTGCGACTTAAGTCCTAGCCGAGCATGTGGATAAAGCGACAAAATCATACCTAAAGAGTATTGCGGAAGGCGGGTCGCTCGATTAAGTGTGTTTACGCTACAGCATCGACGTTCTTTTACGAAGGAGGATACTTTGCCCATGAAGCGGAACTGGCTGTTATTCGTCGCGTTTGTGTTCGCCGTGTCTTTCGCCGTTAGCTTCCCGTTGATCGCGCAAGATCAGAAAGAAGAGAAAGGCGAAAAGGCGAAAAGCGGTGACGGTGAGAAGAAGGCGGAGGGTGGCGAAAAGGCGAAAGCCGAGAAAGCCAAAGGCGACGTCGGCCTCCTCGACGCCGATAAAAATTATATGATCTTGGTGACCAAGGAAGGAAAGCTTGTCACGCTGGACTTCGATCAGAAAACCAAGGTTACCGAACTCGAGGAGAAGCCCGTTAAGATGGGCGATGTCGGGCTGGGCTCCGCCGCCGATGTGGAATACCAGACCAAAGGCGATAAGAAAATAATCACAAAAATGGAGTTCAGGCCGGCCAAAGGCGAATAGCCCACATTCAACGACAACGAGGGGGGCAGGCTTCGGTTCCTACCGAAGCCTGCCCTTTTTTTTCGCCAAACCCGCCCCTGAGCCGCCGCCGTCTCATGCGATAATGGCAATAACGAAATCTAGGACGTTCGTTCCAGTCGCCCCCGGTCGGAACAGACCGCCGATACGGCGGAAAAAATGATACGAGTCGTTACGCTGGAGGGCCGCCGACGCGTTTAGCCCCAGCCGGCGCGCCCTCGTGAGCGTTGTGCCGTCGATGAATGCGCCCGCGGCGTCGGTGGGGCCGTCGCTGCCATCGCTGGCGGCGCACAACAGATAAACTCCGACGCTGCCGGCGAGAGCCAGGGCGCTCGCGAGCGCGAATTCCTGATTCCGCCCTCCCAGGCCTTTGCCCGTCACTTCAACGGTTGTCTCGCCGCCGAGCAGCAGGCACAAGGGCGCGCGGGACTTTTTCCGCGCCAGCCTTTTGATTTCCGCCGCGAGCTCGCGCGCGCGCTTACGCGCGTGGCCCTCCAGCGACGCGTTAAGAATCTTCGTCTGGAACCCCAGCATTTCCGCCTGCCGCTTGGCGGCGGCGAGCGCCGTGCGGTTGTCGGCGAGAAGAATGTAGCGGCTTCTCCGCCCGAGATCGCTGCCGGGTTTCACAGTCTCGGGGAGTTTTCTCCGAGCGCCCGCTTGGAGGTGCCGCACGGCGGCTGCCGGCATGCGGTTGGCGAGCCGATAGCGACGCACGAGCCGCAACGCATCTTCGAATGTTGTCGGGTCGTGGAAGCTGGGAGCGGAGCCGATCACCGAGGGATCGTTTCCGAGGACATCGGAGATCGCTAGGGTGACGACGCGCGCCGGGTACGCCGCGCGGAGTAGCCCGCCGCCCTTCACGGCGGAAAGATGCTTGCGAACGGTGTTCATCTCGGCGATCGGCATGCCGCTCTTCAGAAGCAGTGCTGTCGCCGCGCGCTTGTCAGCCAAGGTGAGACCGGACGCCGGCTCGACCAGAAGCGACGACGCGCCTCCCATCAGGAAGACAATCACCAAATCTTCGGCGCCCGCCATGGCCAGCAGCCGCTTGCAGCGGCGCGCGGCATGGAGACTTCTCGCGTCCGGCAGCGGATGGCCGGCGACGACGATATCGATGCGCCGCAACCGACGGCGTATACGGCGGTCGCGAACGATGAAAAGACCTTCTTTAAGCTGCTTGCCTAGAAGACGCGACCAAACCGGCGCCGCGCGGTCGGCGCCTTTGCCGACGCCGATCAGATAAGTTCTTTTTCCGGGCGGGATGGTCAAGCGACGGCGGCCCGTCTTGATGATGAGATTTTTTCCCGCGGTTTCGAGGCGCGCCTTTAGAATGCGCGCGGGATCTGCGGCCGAGACGGCGGAGCGATAGATGCGGTCAAGCAAACGCCTTGCGCGGCGCCGGTCCTGCTCCGCGCGCCGTAGCCCAACTCTGGGCGGAGGATGCTGGAAGATGTTTGCCACCCCCTGAAAAAGGGCGGAGAAAGAGGCGAGGCCCGGTTAGAAAACGTCCTCTTCGGTGTCTGTGATCGCCAGCTTGCGGTAGCTCCGATCGTCATCCATTTTCCGCTGCATCTTGCTTTCTTTTTCCGTTTCTTCCTGGCAGCGGACGCAAAGGCGCGTAAACGGCAGGATCTGCAGACGGCCGAGGCGGATCTCGCCTTCGCAGTTGTCGCAGCCGCACTC
>DASWZY010000219.1:0-15053 GCA_036407055.1 Binatia bacterium | reverse complement strand
CTGAGCAAGAAAACCTGGCTCGAGATCGAGATTCACGAAGGCCGCTATCGCGAGGTCAGGCGCATGTTTCAGGCGCTCGGATTCTTCGTCGAGCGCCTCGTGCGCATGCGCATGGGCCCGCTGCGTTTAGGCTCTATGGCGCCCGGCGAGTACCGCCAGCTACTGCCGCAGGAAGTAGCGGCCCTGCGAAAGATCGTTGGTCTTCGGGCTTCAGCGAACGAGCACACCCAAAAACTGCAAAAAAAATCCTACTAGCAGACAGGCGAGCCCCCACAGCGACGGGCGCGGCGCATTCAGCTCCAATATTTTGCCGATCCATCGAATCTCCGGCGGCCAGGTATGCGCTTCCTCGGATATCCTCGTCGCGGCGAGAAGGAAGTACGCGCCGGCGAAGTTGATGGCCAATCCCAGCGCGGTGAGCCAATCGGACAGCGGCATGACAGCTTTTATAGCCCAGCCGATCGCGCGTGAACAGACGGAGCCCGCTCTCCGATGTTGACGCAAACCGTCGATAGGTAGAGAATCTAAGCTCCCTGCAAACCGATGGACAGCAAACGCCACAAGTTCGTCGAGGACCGCATCGAGTCGCTCGACGATCTCGATCGCTGTTTCAAGCAGCTGCTCGAGCCGAGCACGGATCGGAACCACAACAAGCAGTGGATCTTCCGCGGCTATAAGAACAGCTCGTGGGACTTCGAGACCAAGCTCCAGCGCGCCATTTTCAAGTTCGGCCTGAGCGATCCGACTCCGCTCGACAAAGAATCTAAGCGCGCGCTGCTGCAGCCGACATTAAAAGAGGGTCTCGACGCGGCCGACAGGACCCATAGCGTTTCCGCGATCGAAGGCGGTCTTCTCCGGCGCTTCAAGCGCCAGTGCCACCATTACACGATGGCGGTTCCCGGCGATGCCAATATCATGGAGTGGCTCGCGCTCATGCAGCACTACGGTGCGCCAACGCGGCTGCTCGACTGGACGTATTCGTTCTGGGTCGCCGTCTATTTCGCCGTCGAGGAATCAGAAAAGGAATGTGTCGTCTGGGCGCTCGACTCGCGCTGGATCCGCCAGCGCGTCAAAGAGCAGCTGAACGATGTTTCCAAGATGATCGACAGCGAGTACGGCGGCTATGATCCCAACGTCACGCGGCGCGAAACCTTCCGCGACGCGTTCCAGTCGGGCAAGCGCTTCGTCTTTCCGATCAATCCCTACCGGCTGAACGAGCGGCTCGTGCTACAGCAGGGGCTGTTTCTCTGTCCCGGCGACATCTCGTGCTCTTTCGAAGCGAACCTCGAGGCGCTGGCGGGCGATAAGAACGGCAAAAAAGATTTCTCCGGCAACCTCATCAAGTTCATCATCAAGAACGACCCGCAGCTCAGAAAAACCATCATGCAGCGGCTTCAGCGCATGAACTTAAACCGCGCGACGCTCTTTCCCGGTCTTGACGGCTTCAGCCAGTCGCTCGAGATGCTGATGGTCTTTCCGCACATCCTTGTCCCGGATCCGGAATGGGAGAAATAACTATTTCCCTTTGAGTACTTCTTCGACGAGCGACACATCCGTGATCTGCGAGACCTCGACGTCCGCCTGCACGCCTCCCGCCTCTTTCTCCAGCGCGATCAGCCGCTTCACCGCTTCCGGCTGAATGCGCGCATCCCGGCTGAAGAACGACGCGATGAAGTCATAGGATTTCTGCGCGATGTCGCGGTCCATCTTAAAGATGTGCGCGATCAGCTCGATGCTGTCCGCGCGGCGCTCGCGCACGAAGCGGAGTGCGTCGAGCTCCGCGCGGATGACTTTTTTCACCTGCTCGCGCTGCGTTTTGATCTTATCGAGGTTCGCCGTCACACCGACAAACGGGAACTGCGCGACGTCGGATGCTTTGACGAGGATTTTAAAGCCGTGCCGCTCGGCTTCGAACGGCCACGGCGGCGAGATGGCCGCGGCAGCCACCCTGCCCGAAAGAAGCGCGTCGAGGATCAGCTTCTCGTCGCCGATCGTGAGCAGCGGCACGTCCTTCGGCGCCGACAGGCCGTAGTGCGCGAGGATCAATTTAGTCACCTGATAATTCGTGCCGCCGGGATCGGTGACGCCGACGACTTTGCCCCTCAGCTCCTGCACGGTTTTCTCTTTCGCCACCAGCGCGAAGAACGGCGCGACGGTGCTGGATGCGACCGCGCGCACCGGCAGGCCGCGCATCGCGGCGCGGAGCGTCGAGCCGATATTCATCGAATAATCGACCTGGTTGGTAGCCAGCGCCGTGATCGCGATCCTCGGCGCGACCTGCACAAGGTCGACGTCGAGTCCCTGCTTCGCGTAGAAATTCATTTCCTTGGAAACGAACGAGGTGAAGAAAGGCAGCGAGCGGCTGGCGTAAACGATCTTGATCTTCTCCGGCGCTTGCGCGAAGGCGTTGAGCGGAAGCAAAAGAGCGACGGCTAGGATTACTCGAAAGAGCGGGTGCCGGACATTGTTCATCTGATCTCCTCGGCTACGGCTTGACGAAGCTCCAGTCGAACGCCTGCGCAGGGTCCGGCGCGCGGTCCAATTTGAGCTCCCGCTGAACTTCCTCCATCGCGGCCCTGAGCGTCTCGGGACTCGGCACGCCGCTCGCGGCCCAGGTCGGCGCGGCCATGTCGTAGCTCCCGTCCGCGAGCTTCGCGTCCATGCCGGTCCACTTGGCGATCGCGGCGACCGTGTCGCGCCGGTTCGTCTTGGCGAAGTGGATCGCGCGGAGCGCGGCGCGCACCATGCGCTGCACTTCGCCGGTGTGCTTGTTGACGCGATCCAAAGAGGTGCCGAAACCGGCGATGGGGGATGGCACTACGTCGCCGACGAAGAGCAGGCGCGGAAAGCCTTCCTGCTCGAGCATGACATTGTACGGCGCCTCGATGAGCGTCGCGTCGATGGCGCCGGATTTCAGAGCGGCAAGACGGTTGAGGCCGCCGCCGACGGCGAGAATCTTGACGTCTTTTTCGGGCGACAGCTTGTATTTGAGCAGCGCGGCGCGCGCCATCGTGTCGCTGCTCGCGCCGAAAGAGGAGATGCCGACGAGCTTGCCTTTCAATTGCTCGATAGACGTGATGCCGCGCCTGGCGATCAGCGCGAAATGGGGCTTTTCGCAGATCGTCAGCACGACGCGGAGCGGCACACCGCGAACCGCGGCGCGGATCGTCGATCCGAGGGCCGTCGTGTATGCGGCGTCGCCCGAGATCACCGCCTGGAGCGCCAGGCGCGGATTCATGACGACGAAATCGACGTCAAGGCCCTCGTCGCGATAAAAACCCTTTTCTTTCGCCAGAGCCGCGGGAAACCACGTGAGCGATTTCGATGGCGCGGAGACAAGGATCTTGCCGTCAGCGAATGCCGGGCAGGGCGCCAATAGGATAAGCAGCAAGTAAACGAGCGAGGGACGCACAGGGAGGTTATGCAATCGCAGCCGAGCGGGTGTCAAGCGCTGGTGGGAGCGCACCCCGGGCCCTGTTGAACCCGTCCCTGCGGACATGCTAAAGGGTATCGCGAAATATCGGGCACCAGCCTGCGCTTAGGGAGGTGACGCCTATGTCGATCATTACTCTCACCAGAGGCGCTTTCAGCGGCGGCCCTGAATTGGCCGAACGGGTCGCGGCTCAGCTCGGCTACCGCCGCGTCAGCCGCGAAGTCCTCATGAAGGCGAGCGAAGGGTACGGCATCCCCGAGGCGAAATTCACCGAGATACTCGACACGGCGCCCCGCTGGTGGGAGCGCTGGCAGGAAGGGCTGCGGCTCTACCGCATCGTGCTCCAGGCGGCGATGTGCGAGGTCGCGCAGAGCGGAAATCTCGTCTATCACGGCCATGCCGGGCAGGACCTCTTCCCCGGCATCCGCCATGTGCTGCGCGTCTATCTGACCGCGCCGATGAGCTACCGCATCGAGCAGGTGCGCGCGCGCGAGGGCATGAGCGAGACCGTGGCGCTGCATTATATCGAGCAGGTCGACAAGGCGCGCACGCGCAGGCTGCAGGCGCTCTTCGGCGGCGACTGGCGCGACCCCAGCCGCTACGACCTCGTGATCAACGTCGGCCATATGAGTCTCGAGAGCGCGGCGCATCTTATCGTCGAGGCGTCGCGTCGGCCGGAATACCAGCCGACCGCCGACTCCGAGCGCGCGTTTCAGGACCTCACAATTGCGGCCAGGGTGCAGGCCGCGCTGATCGTCTCGCCCAAGACGCGCAACTTGACGATCAATGTCGATGTCGAGGGCGGCCGCGTGCATCTTTCCGGCATTCTCGCAAACCTCGACCTCGAGCGCGACATCATTGGACTCGCCGAAAGCGTGCCCGGCGTCGCCAAGGTAGACTCGGAATTCGAGTCGCCGCCGATTGAGTACATGTACCCTTAAAAAGTTTCGGGTTGCGAGTTTCTCGTCTCGAGTTCGGAGGCGCAAAAAAATTCCGAGCTCACTCGAAACCCGAAACCAGAAGCTCGAAACTTCTCCCGCCGCTTGACTCTGACGCCGCCGCTTTATAATTCTGGTCGAAAGGCATTTTCATCATCGAAAGGCAGGATCGAAATGGCCGAAATGGAAAATCCCGGTCCGTTTTACGAACGTTGGATTAAAGAGCAGGGCGTGCCCGTCATTGAGGGATACGGCGTCGACGTCGGCGACATCAAGCTCGGCGACTGGGCGCGCAAAGGCGGCCGCGGCGCTTTCGTGCAGCTCCGCGGCATGGAAGGCGCGACGGCCATGGAGGTTGTCGAGATTCCCGGCGGTAAAGCGCTTCAGCCGGAGAAGCACCTCTATGAAAAAGTTTTTTACGTGGTGAGCGGTCTGGGCTCGACGGAAATTTGGCAGGCAGGGCAGCCGAAGCGTTTTTTCGAATGGGGCGCCGGAAGTCTTTTCGCCGTACCCCTCAATTCGTCGTATCGTCTGATCAACGGCGGCAGCCAGCCCGCGCGCCTGGCGGCGGTGACCAACGCGCCTATGATCATGGACATGTTCCACAACGCCGATTTCGTCTTCAACTGCGAATATCAGTTCACCGACCGCTACAACGGCGAGGATAACTATTTCGAGGTTTCGAACAAGCGCTACGTGATCGGCCGCGGGAACTACTGGGATACGAACTTCATCGCCGACGTCGCGACCGCATCGATCGACGCGCACGAATACAAAGGCAAGGGCGGATCGTTCACCGGCTTCGAGATCGCGGGCAACTCGCTCGTCGGCCATCTCGTCGAGTGGCCGGTCGGCATGTACCACAAGGCGCATTACCACGGCGCCGGCGCCGTGCTGCTGATTCTAAAATCGGAAGGCTACACCATCATGTGGCCGAACGAGCTCGGCATTCATCCCTACGCCAGCGGCCACGGCGATCAGGTCGTGCGTGTGGATTGGAAGCCGGGAACGGCGTTCGGCCCGCCGAACGGCTGGTTCCACCAGCACTTCAATCTCGGCGAGGCGCCCGCGCGCCAGCTCGCGCTGCGCTACGGCAGCAAGCGGCATAAGATGGCCTTTTACGTCGCGGCGCAGAAGCGCGACGGCGGCGTCTTCATCAGCGTGAAAGAGGGCGGCACGCTGATCGAGTACGAGGACGAGGATCCGGAGATCCGGCGGATTTTCGAGGCGGAGATCAAAAAGCGCGGCATTCCGAATAAAATGCCGGCGTTGCGGTAAAAGGGCAGGTTTAAAACCTGCCCCTACAAATAATATCAACGGTCTAGCGTAGGGGCGGGTTTCAAACCCGCCCGCTTCATTCCCCTAAGGCAGCGCGGCCGATTCCTTCCATCAACAGGCGGAACGCCAGCAACGCTTCGCGCGCCGAAGCGACGGCTTTCGACACCGCCTCTTCCGTGTTCGCCTGCCCGGCGAGTATTTTGAGGCCGGTGTTGACGTGTTTCTCGTCTTCTTCCATGTGGATCGTGCGCGATCGGAGCTGCTGCTGATTGAGCCCTAAATGTTGCCAGGAGCGCACGTCATTGATGATGACGACGCCCGATTTCGCGCGCAGCGTCGGATCATTGATGCATTCGAGTCCGGTCGTAGCCGCGAGGCCTTCGAGCCATGAGCGGCTTCGGCAGATGCCGTCGAGCGCGTCGATCGCGACGGCAGTGGAAGGCAGGGGAACGGTCGTCTCGATCTGATCGCGCGTGAGCCCGAGCGCCTCCCCCTGACGCAACAGGAGATCGTAATGCGAGCCCTGCGCGCCGGGTCCGACTTCTTCTTCGTACATGTTGGCGACGAGAAACTTCCGCGCGTCGGCCACCGGACAGTTCGCCGCCACGGCGGCGAGCCAGCGCGGGAAATTGCGCGTGAAATGCGAGAACTGGCTTACGAAGACGCGCCCGCCGTCCTTTGTAAGCTGGCCGGGCTGGACCCGGTTGAAGGTGGATGGATCGAGATAAATTGCCTGTAAAACAATATCTTTGATCTGTTTTTCTAAACTGTTCATTGAAGCCGTTGGACGCTTCGTTCAGCTCGGCCGCGAGGATTCTTCCTCATGCGGACGGTGAGCCAGTTCCATTGATCGGGATAGCGGCCGATCAGCCCTTCTAGATAACCGACGATCCGACGCGTGTTGCCGCTCACATCTTCATACACGCTTCCGTTTCTGATTAAAAGCAGCTCCGGCTCAATCACGAGCGTGAGTTTGCCGTCGTAGTTCCGCACCAGATACATCGGCACGAGCGCCGCGCCGGTGCGTAGCGCGAGGCTGACCGGCCCGCGTGGAGTGTAGACACGCCGACCGAAAAGCGAGCTCTCGACCTTCCCCTGCTTGAGATTGTCGCCGAGGATGAAAACGATCTCGTTGAGCTTGAGTTTCTCGGCCATCGCATGAACGGCCGGCCGGCGCGGTCGTGACGAGATCACCTGCTGATGAAAAAAACGCAGGTGTCGTTCGATGAGCGCGCGGAGCCGCTCGTCATCCGGCACGCGAAACAGGGTCGAAACGCGGTAGCCGTCCGAACCCAAGCGCGTTCCCACCAGAACGAAGTTCCCGATGTGCGCGCCGAGCGCGATGACACCGTTGCCTCTGGCGAGCGCCGCTTCGAGATGCTCGATGCCTTCGATGGCGATCTTCCGCCGCGCACGCTGAGGATCGGCGAGCTGAAGAAAGCAGTCGATCACCCCACGCGCGAAGTTGTCCTGGACGCCGCGCGCGAGGCCCGCCTTCGTCGCAGCCGAATAAGAGCGGCCGAACGCCGCGTCCAGATTCTTTACGATGCGCCGGCGGGGAATCAAAATCCGGACGGCGAGCCTGACCATCGGCGTCGCTAAACGCCGGAAGATATCTGGGGGCAGGCACTGGATGAAGAAACGGAACGCGACAAACAGCAGCTCGATGGCGCGGTATGCGAATTGATCAGCGCTGCGGCGCGACCTCATTCAGAGGCTTCGCCGCGGTAGGTGTGGAGACGCCAGTCGCGTACGATCTTTTGAATTTCCGACGGCCAAGCGGAGCGCAGGGGATCTTCGTGCGGCCAGTCGACCATGCAGCTTTCGCCTTGCCAGTGCGCGATCGCGGCTTCCGGCGGAAAAAAGGGCGAGCGCGCCGGAAAACCTCTGTGGCGCGTCTCGGCGAGGATTTCCGCCGCGCGCGTGATCGAGAGGGCGACCGCGAGGTCGTCGAGCGCGACCGGCAATATCGGCCGGTTGCGATGCGTGATTGCGGTGACGTGATAGACCGGACGGGGCGCGCGGTCGCCGCCGGCATCCGGCACGTCGGCGCCGAATGGGCCTTCCTTTTGCCGTTCGTACGGTGGAATGAATCCTTCGATCACGATCTCCGCCGTCGCGGGCACTTCCAAATCGACCGTCTCGCACTTTACCAGGTCGAGGGGGGTGCCGCGGATCGCGCCGACGATATCCGCCTCGGCGACGTTAGTCGGCAAGCGAGTGGCCGCCACCCACGGCGTCACCGGCTCAGTGCCGATGGCGACGGCGAATTCCATCGCCCGGCCGCGCGGCTCATACTTCGCGTAATAATGCTCGGCGAATTTCTGCCCCGCCAGCAACAGCCCGCCCATCATTTTTCTGCCGTGGATCATCAAGCGGTCGAGTCCCCAGCGGCGTGCGCCGGTATCGTGATCTTTTGCGATATTGACATGCCAGGTGCCGATATACGGCCCGCCGTCGTCGCGGTGCAGCACGGGCGCGGGAAAACTCTGCAGGTCGACGGCGTTGCCGGTCAGAATATTTTCCTTGCATGGCCCGCTGTTCACCAGAACCGGCGGGATCGGCCGCGCGATGCGCCGCATGTATTCCTCGACGATTTCCGGCGGCGTCGACTCCGGCCGCATGTCCATGGCGACGGCGAGGCGCAGGAACGGCGCGTTTCGCCTCCGGCTGAGGCCGATCGGCGCGCCGAAGAGGCGCTGATCGGGAAAGCCGCGGATGCGTGTGAAAAACGGCGCGGGCGCGCGCAACTCGTAGGCGCGGCGGAGCACGGCACCGATCTCGAAGACCGGCTGGACCTCGTCGTCGATTCGCTGAACTTCGCCTTCGTATTCGAGCCGGGAGATATAGTCGCGCAGGTCTGAGAAGGGCATCCGAACCTCCGGGGAAAGATGCCCTTATTTAATTACTTTTGGTATTGATAGTCAATATATAAATGAATTTTTAATGCTTATTTTACGTGGCGAATCCGGGGCGTTTAATAGCCTGCGACTACTTCAGGATGCTTTTCCACTTTTCGGTGAATTTTTTCTTGAGCTCCGGCGAGAGCGCATTTACCGGCGGGTAGCGGTCTTTCCAGAAATAAGGTCGGCAGGCGTTCAGGATAGCGCGGCTGTTGGTGAGGTCGTTGGCGTCGCGCTTCTCCGGCGTCATCGCGGGATCGAGCGGCGTGGACCAGCAGTTGTCGACGATTGTGAGGGCCGACTTGGGGTCGCAGCGCGTGGCGATCGCCCAGAGCACTTCGCCCATGTCCGCGGGATCGATATCTTCGTCGACCACGACGACGTAGCGGCCGTGATAATTCCCCGCGCGGCAGGCAAGCGCGGCGAGCGCCGCCTGCTGCGAATGACCGTGGTAGCGCTGCTTGATCGAGACCACGATGAACGGTGCGCCGCCTCCCGGCGCTGATCCGCCGGCGAATGACCACACGCCGCGCACGTCGGGTACGTCGGCTTTCTCCAAATAATTCCAGATCGCCGCCGCGCCGATCGGAATGCCGAACGTGAGTATCGGCGGCTTCATCGGCGGCGCGCCCGCGATGATGGGATCGTTGCGGTAATAAAGCGCCTGGACGCGGATAACCGGCTCGATGCGCGCGCCGTGCGCGTAGTAGCCGGGCCACTCGCCAAACGGTCCCTCGACGCGGTTCTCTTCTTCAGGAGGAGGAACAATACCTTCGATGGCGATTTCCGCTCCCGCGGGAATGGGGAGTCCCGTGCGCTCGCCCCTGATGACTTCCACCGGTGCCCCGCGGAGGCCGCCGGCGTAATCGAACTCCGATACGCCATAGGGCACCGATTGTCCCGCGGCAAGCCACGTGAGGGGCTCCTGGCCGAATGTGACCGCGACCGGACACGCTTTTCCCTGCGCCCAGTATTTCTCGCGCATGATGCGCGCGTGATGGCCCGGCGAGATATAGAGACCGAGGCGGTCGCGGTCGTGGACCTGAACGCGGTAGATGCCGACGTTGACCCACGGATCGTCGGGATCGGTCGTAATGACGCAGCAGGCGGTGCCGAGATAGCGGCCGCCGTCGAGCTCATGCCAGCGCGGCGCGGGAAAGACGGTCATGTCGATGTCGCCGCCGCTTTTGTTGTTCTGGAGCACCGGTCCGTCGCGGACGATTTTCGGCGCAATCGGCTTCATGTCTTGAAGCGATTTGCGCCAGCGCCGCACCATCTCGGTTCTCGGAAGATCCGGCGGCATGCCGGAAGCGAGCGCGATGCGGCGGGGATGGCTTACGAGGTTCGAGGCGACGCGATACGATGGCGGGTGGCCGGAAATTTTGTCGAACAGCAGCAGCGGGTGATCGGCTTTGTTGGCGAAAAGCTCCGTCAACGCGCCGATCTCGAGGTCCCAGGTGGCGCCGTGAATGTCTTCGACGTCGCCGATTTTGCGCGCGGCTTCGATGAATTCGCGAAGATCGTTAAACGGCATATTCCCTCACCCTTTGCCCTCTCCCATAGGGAGAGGGCCGTCGGAGTGAATTTAAGTTTTTCGCCTTCGCCCTGCAAGGGAGAGGGATGGAGTGAGCGTTAAAAATGGCCGGCTTCCTTCGCGTGCTTGTATATCCCGTCGTGGAACAGCGCGACGAAATCCGAGTTCGTGAGACAGCAGTATTCCGGCGACCAGCCGGGGCGCGTCCACGTAAGTCCGTCCTGCAAGAGCGTCTGGAAGATCATGCGCGCGACCTGTCCGTGCGCCATGAGACCGTCCTCGTGCTCTTCCAAGTCGGCTTCCTCGTGGACCTGGAAATAGTGCAGATCGGCGTCCTTAAACTTATATTTGCCGAGCAGTGCCTGGCGCCACTCGCGCGCCCAGTGGCCGAACATCTCCTCGTTGAGCGAGCGCGCCCACCATTCGATCATGGCGCCTTCGTAAACGAGACCGCGCGCGTATTCGGTGAGCGCGCGGCATTCCGCGAAGACTTCGCAGTTGACCATTTCCTCGCGGCTGACGCCGAAAGTCTTTCCCTGCTCGATCAGCACTTGAATGTGTCCAGGAATCTTCGGGTTCACGAGCTCGTCGCTGATCTTGCCCACATACGGTCCGAGCAGGTCCGGATGGCGGCTGAAGAATCCTTGGTGCCGCTGGTAGATAATGAGATGAAAATTGTTGATCTCGACCGGATAGCTGTACCAGTGCTTCCAGAAAAGCTTGATCGTCTCGACCGGGAGCTTGCCGGCGGTCAGATCGCGCATGAAGTCGCCCTGAAAGATTTTTTTCTGCCAGCGCGCGTACATCTTCTTGATGATGTCGTCGGTGAACGCCGCCGCTTCGTCGGCGCTGAATTTCTTGCCCCAGTCGAGCTTGCCGTTCGTGTTCATGTTGGCTCCGTGAGAGCTTTACCCGAGCGGCAGCGAGACGCCGGTATCGATCAGACCCTGCCGCAGTTCCTGGCGCTCCTTGTCGGTGAACGGCGCGCATTCCCAGCGCGGGAAGCGCGGCACCGGCAGCCCGCGCATCCGCATGAGCTCGCCGAAGACGACGCGACCGTGCTCCGGCAGATAGCGTCCGACGACGTTCATGATCGCCGCAAGCTGGTCGTGCGCTTTGCGCGCTTCTTCCAATTTTCCGTTCTTCAAGCCGAGGAACATTTTGACGCAGAGCTCCGGGAACGGCGTCGTGGGTGGGTTGATCGCGCCGCGCACTCCGAGCGAGTATCCGGCGAACAGAGAGTAGATCGAGCCTGGGAATATCCCGACGGATTTCGGCAGCTTGAAAGCGTAGCCGAGCAATTGATCGAAGGGCAGAAAAGAGACCTTCACTCCAGCCAGCGGGTTCGGCGCGATTGCCTCGATGACTTTCAGCACCTTGGGCGGCGTGATGTGGACATGCGTCGTCTCGGTGTTGTCATAGATGAACATCGGCGTGCCGGGCACCGCCCTGGCGATCGTCTTGTAGTGCGCGTACACCTCGTAATCGTTGTGCGGATAATAATACGGCGGCACGACGGCGATCGCGTCGACGCCGAGGCCTACGGCGTGTTTCGCGAGATCGATCGAGGAGTAGGTGTTCGCCGTGCCGATGTGGAGGACGATCGGCACCTTACCGGCGACGCGGCGCACGAGGCGCTCTGCGACGCGTTTGCGCTCGTCGTGCTCCATGACCATGCCCTGGCCGTGCGTCCCAAGTGCGAAGAATCCCTGCACGCCGGCGTTAATGTAGAAATCGGTCAGCGCATCGGTGCCCGCTTCGTCGATCGCGCCGTCTTCCTTGAACGACGTCGGCATCGGGATCAGGATGCCCTCGATCTGCCCGTTACTCGCCATAATTCACCTCCGGAATCCTCTGTTTCTTTCGCTTATATGCTTGCGTCCGATAATGTCAAGGCGGGTTCGTCGTCGTAAGCGGTTGAGAAGGGCTGTGAGGTTTTACTTCTTCGCCTCGATCTCTTTCATGAATCTCCAGTCGAAGATTTTTGACTCGGGAATATCTTCCTTGATCTTGAACTGCTCGCGCGCAATACGGATTTCCGTGTCGACGGTCTTCTTCGCGACTAGTCCCTCCTCGTTCAGCGACCGCAGGGCGTATTGATAGATCTTCTCGACGGAGTCGCCGCTGATCTTCAAGTAATCGCGCATGATGGCGAGCGTCTCGTTTTTGTTCGGGCGCATGAAGCGTACGCCTTTTAGCGTCGCGCGGATCATGCGTTTGATCTGCTCGGGATTTTTCTTGATTTTGTCCTCGGTCACGCCGAGACCGCCGAGACGGATGTTGACGGCGTCGCCGAGATAGAGCAGATCGGTGAAGCCCATTTGCTCCGACTTTTGAATATAGGCGAGATCGACGGGTGAGGCGTCGGCGCTGCCGGCGGCGAGCGCGCTGACGCGCTCGCTGGAGCCGCCGAGCGCGAGGAACGTAACGTCTTTGTCGGGATTCATACCCGCCTGGATGAGAGCTTCGCGCACCGCGATATGCGGCACCGAGTTGAGATTGCTGACGGCGATGCGTTTCCCTTTCAAGTCGGCGAGCGTTTTGATGCCCGGCCGCGCAATCAACATATGCAGCGGCTTGTCTATCCAGCCCATGACCGTCTTCAGCGGAAGACCTTGGATACTCGCGCTGGAGACGATGCCGGATACGGTCGAGTAGTCGAGCTCTCCCGCGAGCAGCGCGGCGACCTGGATGCCGGTGCGAATGGTGATCTTCCGCACCTCGAGTCCTTCTTCCTGATAAAAGCCTTTACGTTTCGCGATCTCCGTGGGCAGCTCGTAAAGGCCGACGGTCGAGATGCCGAGTGTGACGACCTCGGCGCGAAGTTGTGCGGCGCTCAGCGCGAGAAGAAAAACAGCAGAGAAGGTGAATGCCTTCATGCGTTCGCTCCTGTTGACAAGCGTTCTATCTCCCATGCGCATGTTCTGTCAACGCGTGCTTGACCGTGGATATGGCCCGGTGTAGTGCTGAACGCGACGGAGGAACGATGGCCTATTATCGTGACCTACACGAATGGCTCGATGCGCTCGAAGCGAAAGGATATTTGAACCGCATCGGGCGGCGCATCGACAAGGACACCGAGATGCATCCGCTCGTGCGATTGCAATTTCGCGGCCTGAACGAGCGCGAGCGCAAAGGTTGGCTTTTCGAAGACGTGACGGATGTTTCCGGCCGGCGCTACGGTATTCCGGTCGCGCTCGCCGTCATGGCGCCGAGCCGCGCGGTCTACGCGCTCGGCATGGGGGTCGACGCGCCGGAGAAGATTCCGGCGAAATGGGCCGAGGCGCAGACGCATCCGATTCCGCCGCGCATCATGGAGACGGCGCCGTGCCAGGAAATCGTCTACGAGGGCGGCAAGCTCGAAGAGGCCGGCGGCGCGGGCATGCTGCCGGTGCCGATCTCGACGCCCGGCTTCGACAGCGGCCCTTTTTTAAGTTCCGGCCATTGGGTGACCAAGGATCCGGAAACCGGCGAATACAACTTCGGTACTTACCGCGGGCAGATCAAAAGTCCCACGCGCATCGGCCTTTTCGCCTTCGCCTACCAGGACGTGAGCCAGCATTGGAATAAGGCGCGCGCGCGCAAGATGCCGCTCGAAGCCGCGATCGTGATCGGCTGTACGCCGAATCTCTCCTACTGCTCGACGGCGCGGCTGACTTCGGCGGAATATCCGATCGCGGGCGCGATCGCCGGCGAGCCGGTCGAGCTCGTGCGCTGCAAGACCGTCGATCTCCTGGTGCCGGCGCGGAGCGAGATCGTGATCGAAGGGATTATCCCGACCGACGAGGTCGAGCCCGAGGGGCCGTTCGGCGAATTCACCGGCTACATGGCGCATCGCGCGCCCGACAAGTTCATGAACGTGAAATGCATCACGAGGCGACGCGACGCGATCTTCCAGGCGTTCCTCAGCCAGTTTCCGCCGAGCGAATCGAGCGTGCTGCGCGGCGTCGCCCTGGAAGGGCTCATCTATAAAATTCTGACGGTAGACAAGAAGATGAAAGGCATCGTCGAAGTCGCGCTACCGGACGCGGCCGGCAGCCACGGCGTCGGCGTCGTGCGCATGAACCGCGCGGCGGGCGCCGATCCGATGGCGGCCCTGAACATCATCGCCGACATGCCGCGCGCCGCGCCGAAGATCCTCGTTGCCGTCGACGAGGACATCGACGCGCGCGACGCGGATGCGGTGCAGTGGGCGATGTCCTATCGCATGCAGCCGCACCGCGACATTCAGATCCGCGATATCAAGGTCTCGACCGGACTGGATTTCTCACTCGCCCCGCCTTCGTCGCGCGAGCAGGCTGCGGAGCAGCGCGGCTCGGCGATCTTGATCGACGCGACACGGAAATGGCAGTATCCGCCGGTGTCGCTGCCGCGACGCGAGTTCATGGACAAAGCGCAGGCGATCTGGCGCGAGCTCGACCTGCCCGCGCTGCAGCTTAAAAATCCATGGTTCGGCTACAATCTCGGCAGCTGGAGCGAAGAGGATCAGGCGGACGCGGAGCGCGCGCTCCGCGGCGAGCATTATGCGACCGGCGAGCTCAGGAAAACGGGCCGCGCGCGGCCGCAGGGTAAATAACTAATCAGCCGGGAAGCTCCGAGCGCTCGTAATCGCGCACGACGCGCACGGGCATGAGCTTGCCGCGCGGTGTAAGAACAGGCTCGGCGCGCACGACGCGCACTGCGCGCGAATCCTCCCATAACCGGCTTGCCTCGCGCAGCGCCGGGTGTCCCGCGCGCACCTGCCGCAAGAACTCCGCGATCACATCATTTTCTACGACCTCGCCGACGCGCGGGCTGACAACGATCGTCAGCCGCGTCGCGCTGCCGAGGTCCTCCTCGAGCAGCTGGTAATCGATGCTCGCGCCGCCGAAGCGATGCGGCAGCGCCTCTTCGATGATAGAAGCGACGCGGGCGGACGTAATCGCGGTGCCCTCGGCCGTGAGCTTGGCAAAACTACGCACCCGGCT
>DASWZY010000218.1:0-14903 GCA_036407055.1 Binatia bacterium | reverse complement strand
CAGCGGGTAATAGAGCTCCTGCAGCTCGACCGGCGTGTTCTTCACGTCGCCCTGGCACATCGACACCGCCGACGACGCGCCGTCCTCGAACGGACGGCCGCCCCAGCCGCCGCCGATGATATTCTGGCAAACGTAGCGCCGTCCGGTTTTGGGATGCGTGCCGAAGATCGCGTAGCCGCCCATGTCCCCCTTGTGCGCGGCGGGGATGCGCTCCGGCAGAACGGGAGCGAGCGCGCGGATGATCGTATCCAGCACCGTCGGCAGCGACAGGCTCCAGCCGCCGATCGGCGCCGGCCGTCTGGCGCTGAGCAATTTTCCCGGCGGCAGCACGACCTTGAGCGCGCGGAAGGAGCCTTCGTTCACTTCCGAGCGCGGCGACGTGAGCGCCTTGAACGCGACGCGCGCCGCGGCCATGCCGCCCGACGCGCCGCAATTGATGAAGCCCGCGACCTGATTCGCGACCTCGGAGAAATCGACGGTGAGCTCGTCGCCGCGGATTTCCACGGCGACTTTGATCGGAATCGTCTTGGTGAAATCCCGCCCGTCGTCGTCGAGAAAAGACGCCGCGCGATAGACGCCGTCGGGAATCGCGCGCACCGACTCGCGCACGAGCCTGTCAGTCTGATCCCAGATCGTCCGCACCGCTTCCTCGAAAACCGCCGCGCCGTATTTGCGGCAGATCTCGGCCAGCCGCTCCTCGCCGGTGCGGCAGCACGCGATCTGCGCGCGCAGATCGCCCATCGACGATTCGGGGAAGCGGATGTTGTCCTCGATCAGGCGGAGCACTTCCGCGTTCGGCTTGCCGCCGTCGTAAATCTTCACCGAGCGGATCTGGAGTCCCTCTTCGTAGACGTCGCGCGTCATGCTCGAGCCGAAGCCCGTGCTGCCGCCGCCGACATCGATCCAGTGCGCGCGCACGGCGAGAAAGCAGCGCAGCCGGCCGTCCCAGAAAAACGGCGTGTAGACGGCCATGTTGTTCAGATGCTGGCCGCAGATCTCCGGATGATTGACGAGAAAGACGTCGCCGGGACGGATATTCTCCTTGCCGTAGACTTCGATGCCGTCTTCGACGGCGACGCCCAAGTCAGCGAGAAAGATCGGCAACGCACCTTCGTTCTGTGCCATCGTGCGGCCTTCGTCGTCGAGGATGCTGACGCAATAATCCTGCACCTCGTAGATCATCATATTGTAGGCGGTCTTTTTTAGGACCGCCGACATCTCGTTCGCCGCGGCCTTGAGCGCGCAGCGGATGATCTCGACGGTGATCGGATCGACGGACACGGTTGGTCTCTCAGAATGCGGGCTATTTGAAGCGCGCGAGGTAGCCTTCGCGCTGGAGCTCGGCGATGACGCTGTTGTCGAAGAAATCCGACGCCTTGGCATTCTTCGCGCTCGCAAACTCGGATTGCGTGGCGAGGAATTTGAGCACCGTCGCGACGCCCTTCTCTTCCGTCAGCGGCGGCTGCGAGAATAGCTTCGAGTAATAATCGAAGCTGCGCTTCGCGACCGCGTCGTCCGTGATGCGCATGTACTTCTTCACGATCGGCGTGCTCCTCGCGGCGTCGTTTTTCAGAACGTGGATCGCCTCGATGTACGCCATGAGGATTTTTTTGACGGTGTCGCGGTTGTTGCGGAGATATTCTTTGCGCACCACGAGACCGGACTGCGGGAACGGATCGGAGGACGTCGAGAAATCCGCCAGTGTCGTCAATTGCAGCTTTTCGGCCTCGAACGTGAACGGCGGCGCGAGAATCGTCGCGTCGAGCCTGCCGTTGGCCACGGCGACGAGGCGCGGCTGCGAGCCGGGAATCGCGAGGAACGTGATCGATTTCGGATCGACGCCCCAGCGATCGAGCGCGTTCAAGAAAAAATACTCGTTCATGTCGCCGCGTCCCACGAGGCCGACGGATTTGCCCGCCAGGTCCTGCGGCTTTTTCACCGTTTTAGGCTGAGCGACGATGCTCACCGTGGCGCGGTTCGTCGAGGTCGCCACAATGACGACATCGCCGCCGACCAAATCCGCCTGCACCGTCGAGACGCCGGCGCTCTGCGCAACCTGGATCGAATTCGACATCAGCGTCGCTATGCTGCGCGAGCCGCCCGCGATGCGGATGACCTCCGACTCGATGCCCTGCTTCGCGAATAGCTTCAGCTCGTGCGCGACCCAGAGCGGCGCCTGATATCCAAGCTCGCCGCCGTAGCTCGCCCTGATTTTTACGGGAGCGCTCGCGGCGCCGGCGATGCTTAAACTAGCGCCGTGAATCGCGAGGAAGGCCAAAAGGAGCAGAAACGCGCGCCGCGTCAACATAGCCGACATCACTCTCCCTTGAATTCCGGCGCGTCCTCGCGCTGCTCCATGCCGTGCGCGACCTCGTCGTGGAACGGCTTGTAGATGTACGCCATCCAGAACGACGGCGTGTCGCCGTTGAGATTGAAGTGCTGGTGCTCGACGCCGCCGGGCTGGATCG
The DNA here is from genome assembly GCA_036407055.1 of Binatia bacterium. Taxonomy (GTDB): domain Bacteria; phylum Desulfobacterota; class Binatia; order UBA9968; family UBA9968; genus JAJPJQ01. The sequence continues at coordinate 12,435 of DASWZY010000218.1, read as the reverse complement.
GCAGCAAAATCAAGTCGCCGCGCTCCCAATCGAGGCGCTGCCCGTCGCAGATCGTATAGCCTTTGCCTTCAATGACGTAGAGCACCAGACCGCCCTGATGGCGGTGCTTGCCCGACCGCGTGCGCAGCTCGTGCGTGAAGACGTTCCAGTCTTTCAGGACCGTATCGTGCAGGACCGTGCGGTTGAGATAGTAGCGCAGGCGTCCCTGGCGCGTCATCTCTTCTTTGCGGTCCGCGCGCCGGACGACGACTTTTCCCGTGCGCGAGCGCTGCTGGATCTCCTGCGTGCGGGCGTAATTGCGGTCGTAGGTCGTCTGCGGCGCATCGACTTTGACCTCCAAGGCTTTTCCGGATTCGGCCACGAGCCTGGCGCGCAGCGCGGCGAGATCGTCGGCTTCGGACTCGAACGCGCCGGAAAATTGCGGCGCGGCTTCGAGCTGGAACAATCCCGCGCCGCGGTCGATGCCGAGCGGCTCGGTGAAATTCGGCAGGCACGCGGTGAGAATCGCGTCGCGCGACGCGTCGTCGTTGAAATGCTGGTAGGTCACGCCTTCGGGGAGCAGCGGCAGCTGGACGATGTCGCCGGCTTCCCATTCGTAGGCGACGTCGTTGATGATCGTCCGGCCTCTGCCCTCCTCGACGTAATGCACGACGCCGCCCTGGCAATGCTGCTTGCCGCTCTGGCTGCGCGGCGGAATTTTCTGCACCGAGAAAATCAGCGCCTTGTGGCAGCTGCGCTCGGTCGCCGGATGCAGGTACCATTTCATGATGCCCTGGGGATTGGTTTCCCAGGGCAGATCCGCGCCGCGCACGACGAACGGGCTCTCCGCCCGAAGCGCGCGCTGCCGGTCTCTCAGCGCCATCAATTGCGACCAAACGGTATCCGCCATGTCAGTTCTTCTTCGGCTCTTCTTTGCCGATGTACGATTGACGGTAGCTCTGCATCGTCTTGCCGCGCAGCTCGTAGAGATACTGGACGACGCGCTCGTTGCTCATGAACTTCGCCTCGTCGTAGTGATCGTGGTGCACGATCTCGTCCAGCGGCCGCCGGACGCCTTCGGACGGCTCGACGGCCGGATAGCCGATCGGAATGATGAGATAGAGCATCATGAGGTCCGGCACGCCCAGAACGTGCTTGAACGGCTCCTGAATGTGAATCGTCACCCACTGCGTGCCGAGGCCGAGCGACGCCGCCGCGAGGTGCATCAGCGTGCAGGTGTTCGCGAGCCCGTCGGTGAGATGCGACTGATCGCGGCCGAAGGTGTGCGCGCCCTGGACGGTGCCCCACTGGCGGCGCCCGTCGCCGACGACGACGATCAGCGCCGGCGCCTCGGACCAGCCGGCGGCGCGGCGCTGCTGCTCGACCGCTTTTTCCGCGGTCATCTGATACGCGGGATGGCGCAGCTCGAAAACGCGCTGCTGCTCCATCCAGTAGATGAACTCGGCGTTCACCTCTGTATAGGCGCGAAAGAGATCCTTCTTGACCTTCGGGTCTTTGACGACGATGTACTCCCACGGCTGGGAGTTGGCGCCCGACATCGCCCAGCGGCCGGCCTCGAGGATTTTGTCGATGTATTCCTCGGGTATCGGGTCGGACTTCAGCTTGCGGATGCTGGATCGCCGCCGAATGATGTCGTAGAGAAGCTCGTAGCCGGGGGTCGTATTCGCGCCCATTTTTGCCGCCTCCACCGGGAAATTTCTTATAGCTTACGCTCTCGTTGCAATTCAAGGATGGCCTTGTTAAGCCTAGCGCGGCCGCGCCGATGAAAAAAGTCCTGCTTCTGGCCGTTATTGTACTCGCGCTCGCGGCCGCACCCGCCGGTGCCGCCGAGCGCGTGCGCATCACTTACGCGAGCCGCTCTATTTCTTCTATTCTCGTTTTCATCGCCGAGGACAAGGGCTTCTTCAAAGAAGAGGATCTCGAGCCGCAGCTGATTCTCACGCGCGGCACGACGGCGATCGCCGCCGCGGCGGCCGGCGACGTCGAGGCGATTCACATCATGGGCAGCGCGATCCGCAGCATCATGCAGGGTCTGCCGCTGAAAGTCCTCGCCGTCAATCAGAAGCTGCCGCTTTTCTATCTCGTCGCGCGGCCGGAGCTGAAGACGTTCGCCGATCTCAAGGGCAAGACTCTAGCGGTCACGACTTACGGCGGCAGCCAGCAGCTCGCCGGCTATCACATGCTGCGCAAGGGCGGCATCGATCCCGCCAAGGATATTACGACGATCCTCTCCGGCGACGTCCCGGCGCAGCTCCAGGCGCAAGTCTCCGGCCCAGTGCAGATTACGGTGCTCTCGCCGCCGACGGTGTTCGTCGCGCGCGACAAATACAAACTCAACCTGCTCGCCTCCATCGGCGACGATTACGTCAATTTCATCTCAGGCCTGATCGCCTCGGAGAAAACGCTGAGGGACAAGGCCGCGCTCATCCGCCGCGCGCTGCGCGCGCTGGCGAAAGCGAATCGCTACTTCCGCACGAACGAGAGCGGATCGGCCGACATCCTGGTGAAATATCTGAGCGTGAGCCGCCCGATCGCCGTCGAGACGTATCGCTACGGTTTGCCCGCCTACACGCCGAACGGCGTCCCGACGCCGAAAGAGATCGAGGAGCACCTCAAAGCCGACGCCGAATTTTTGAAGCTGAAAGAACCGGTGAAAAGTGCTGCGGTCTTTGACTTCACGCTCCAGCGCGAAGTCAACGCCGAGCTCGGCGTGAAGTAGTCAGCCGCCAAGCGCCGAGAATAGCTCCTTTAGCGATTCTCGCCTATCCAAAGACTCGACTGCCTCAATCACGGATTGCGCGCGCTCGCCGAGAATCGGCGCCGCCAACGAAAGGAACTTCTCCTCGATTTCGTGCTCCGACATCGGATTGGCGCCCTCGCCTTTCGGCATCACGATTTCGTGCGTGTAGGATCGCCCGTCGCTTAGCACGATTCTGACCCGGCCGGGCCACGATTGCGGGAAATAGCGGTCGAGCGCGCTCTCGCCTTGCACGGCAACGCGGCTCAGCAAGTCCCGCGTGCGGGCGTCGTTGAGCATCGTGTCTTCGAAGCAGGACAAATCCATTTTTCCGCCGACCGCGGTCGCCGCCATGACGTACTGGCCGCTGCCAAGCGCGGCGGCGCGGTTTTTCGGCGGCGCCGGCCGATTCACCATGCCGGCGTTCGCCGTCGGCACTGAGAGCGTAATCTCTTCGATGGACGACGGTGCTATCGAATGCTGTTGCATCAACGTCAGCAGCGCTTCGACGCCGGCGTGCAGGTGCCGCGCGCACGGATACGGCTTGAACGCGATCTCGGGCAAAAAATAAGCGTCGAAATTTTTCAGATATTCCCATTTCGGCGACGAGGAGAGCGTCAGGCAGAATCCGCGCGCGTCCTCGAACGCCTTCCTGGGTCCGGTGAATCCGGCCTCGGCGGCGCTGAGCGCGAGCAAGCCGTTCCGCGCCGCGTGGCCGAAGATCAGATGGCGCGCGGTCGCGCCCTCGGCGCCGCCGGTGATCATGCCGCCGGTATATAAGGATGCGATGCCGAGCGCATTCGCCGTCTTATCCGGCGACCACCCTAAAAACTTGACAGCCGCGACGGCGACGCCGAAGGCGCCGCAGACCGTGCTCGGCCACCAGCCGCGGGCGAATAATGCCGGCGCATCGACGGCGAGTCCCACGCGCGCGGTCGCCTCATACCCTGCGATCACGGCTTCCAGAAAGCTCGTTCCGCTGCCGCCATTTTTCAGCGCCAACGCGAGCAGGGCGGGAACGACCATGGCGCCGATGCAGGTTCCCGCGCCGCTGTGGATGTCGTCCATCTCGCCGCAATGCGCCGCGACGGACATCGCCTGCGCGGCGTCGAGATAAGATGCGCGCGCGCCGCTGCCGACGAGCGTCGCGTCGTTGCCGCGCGCGGCGGCGGCGAGATCGTACGTGCGCTTACCGGGCTCGAGGCGCGAGCCGGCGAGCAGGCAGCCGAGCGTATCGAGGATGTGGAGCTTCGCGGCGCGGACGACGGCTTCGGGAATTTTATCGATGCGCAGCGCAGCGTAGTGACCGGCCAGCCGCTCGCTCAGGGTTTCTTCCGCCATTTAGGAACCGACGTCGATCGCGAGATGCCCGTGCGCCTCGACGTGCATCTTGTCGCCGGGATAGAGCAGGATCGTCGCGCCCATCTCCTCGATCACCGCGGGGCCGGCCAGACGATCGGCCGGCTTGAAGCCGCTGCGAAGATAAATCGGGCAAACGACGCCGCGATGCGCGTCGTCGAAAGTGACTTTGCGCTGGCCGCGCTCGCCCTTGTCCTCGTCGCGAAACGCAGCGGACGGCGCCAAGCGGTCGCCGAAGCGGCCGAGCGCCGTCAGGCGCAGGTTGACCATCATCACCGGCTCGTTCGGCGCCGAGTGGCCGTAGTGCTGCTGGTGGAGCTGGTCGAAGCGCGCGCGAATCGCGCCGAAGTCCTTGAGCGTGCGCAGATCCTCCGTGACCGGCACGGGCACGGTGTACTCCTGGCCGCGGTAGCGCATGTCGAGAAAGCGCCTGAGCGCGATCTGACTCGCCGCGGCGCCTTCTTCGCCGAGCGTATCGCCTGCGGATTTTTCCAGCGCGGCGAACGCGGCGGCGATCTCCACGCCATTGGTCTCGCTAAGCTCGCGAATAAAAGTCTGCACGTAGTCATGCTTCAAATCGGCAAGCAGCATGCCGAGCGCGGAGAAGTGCGCGGGCATCGGCGGAATGACGATCCGCGGAACCGATAGCTCGCGCGCGATCGCGCCCGCGTGCAGCGGCCCGCCGCCGCCGCTCGGCACGAGCACGCAGTCGCGCGGGTCGTATCCCTTCTCGACCGAGACCGCCCGCACCGCGAGCGACATATTGAAATTGGCGATGGTCAGAATGCCGAGCGCGGCCTCTTCGAGCGGGAGTCCGAGCGGCTTGCCGATCTTGTCGACGATCGCCTGCGCCGCCTTCTCCGGCTGCAACCGAATGCCGCTGCCGAGAAAATATTCCGGATCGATGCGGCCGAGGATCAAGTTCGCGTCGGTCACCGTCGGCTCTGCTCCGCCGCGGCCGTAGCAGGCGGGACCCGGCGCGGCGCCGGCGCTCTGCGGCCCAACTTTGACGCCGCCGGCCGCGTCGATCCACGCGATGCTGCCGCCGCCGTTGCCGACCTCCACGATATCGACGACCGGAAGCATCATCGGATGGCCGGAGACGTAGCCGCCGACGTAATAGCTGCTCGTCACCTCCGGATGAAAATCCTTGATGAGGCTCGCCTTCGCCGTCGTTCCGCCCATATCGAACGAGATGATCTGGCGGCAATCGAGGGACTCGCCGATTTGCGCGGCCGCGATGACGCCGGCGACCGGGCCGGATTCCATCATCGTCACCGGCATCTTCTTCGCCGTGTCGGCCGACATCACGCCGCCATTCGACTGCATGACGCGAAACGTGCCGCGAAAGCCCGCGGCGGCGAGCATCTTCTCCAGCGCCGCGAGATAGCGGCTCACCAGCGGCCCGACGTAGGCGTTCAATACCGTCGTCGAGGTGCGCTCGTACTCGCGAAACTCGCGCAGAATCTCATTCGAGAGCGAAACATAGACGGAAGGAAACTGCGCGTGCAGCAGCTCGCCGAGGCGTCGCTCGTGCGCCGGATTGGCGTACGAGTGCAGCAGACACACCGCGACGCTTTCGACGCCGGCGGCCTTCAGCGCGGCGATCGTCGCCGCGGCCGATTTTTCGTCGAGCGGCGTCAGGACTTCGCCGGTCGCGTATAGTCTTTCGTCGACTTCCAGCCGCAAGTCGCGCGCAACCAGCGGCACCGGCCGCTTGAAAAATAAATTGTACCCCTCGGGACGATTGCCGCGGCCGATCTCGTACACGTCGCGGAAGCCATTGGTCGTGATGAGCCCCGTGCGCGCGCCTTTGCGCTCGAGCACGGCGTTGATCGTGACCGTCGAGCCGTGGACGAAAAATTCCGCTTCGGCGACGTCGATGCCGGCGATGCGCACGCAGTCCTCGATCGCGCGCGACAGATCGTCGGGCGTCGTGAGCGATTTGCTGCGATAGACTTGCTTGTCGCCGTCGATCGCGACGAGGTCGGTAAACGTTCCGCCGATATCTACGGCTATTCTCAGCATGCCGTTTATTTGCCGAGCAGCGAGGCCGGTCCGCTCGCCGTCACCAGAAAGCTATCGCCGAATAAAATCAATTTCCCTTCGCTCTCGAACACCACGCGCAGCGCGACCACCATGCTTTCGGCTAGCTCCTTGGCGCCCACGGAGCGGACGCCGACTTCGCGCGCGTCGCTCTCGCTCAGAAACGGCGCCTCCCATTGATTGAGGCCGAGGCCGTTGCCGAGGCCGTAAACCGCCGCGGCGGCGTAGAACTCGCCGAGCTGGCGCCGCGCAATTTCATCGATCGCCGCGACCGAATGTCCAGGCTTGAGCTCCGCCGCCATTCCGGCGACGATGTCCTGCGCTTTGCGATACGCAGCTTGAATCTTCCCGTCGCCGGACAAAATATAAGTTCGCCCCGCTTCCGCCCAGTAGCGCTCGTGCTGCACGGCCAGATGCACTGCCCAATGATCGCCAACCGCGGCGGTTTGCTTGAAGCTCGGCGGCTGCAAGCGTGTCTCGCCGGCGAGAATGCGAATGTCTTCCGCGCCGGCGTCGCGCGCGAGCCGGTCGATATCGGCGACGATCTCGTATTCTTTGCGTCCGGGCTTGATGATTTTTTCCGCGCCGGCAACGACGGCGCGCAGGACGTCGCCGGCCTCGCGCAGCGCGTTCATTTCCAGCGCCGTTTTCTTGAGCCGCATCGGCTCGAACAGCGCGTCCGCCTCGACCCATTGAACGTCCGGCAGCCCGCGCTTCATCTCTTCGAGCTGCGGCAGTGGAAAGCCGCGGCAGGAATCGACCAGCCCGATGCGCGCTTTCGCGAGTCCCTTTTCCTTGACTAATTCCGCGCCGGCGCCGCCGACCTGGTTCGACGCCCGAATGTCGTCCACCCAGGTGAGCGTCTTCGCGAACGGGATGTCGCGGCTGCCGATGTTGAGCAGGAGCGCGAGCGCGCCCTCGCGCGGCACGACGACGATGCCGCCGCGGACTTTGGGGAAATAATTCGTCAGGTAGCAAAGATCGGCAAAGGAGTAGTTGTCGCCGTAGATCACCAGCCCGTCGAGCCGGCGCTCCGCCATCGCTTGCCGCGTAGCCGCGAGACGCGCCTCGAATTCCGCACGCGGGACCGCGTTCGGATCCCACGTGGAGCAGCCTCGCTTGAGAACGGAGTGGCGTCCGAAGATCATCGCTTCACTCCTTTATATAAAGGTCCCAGGACGAGCGCGTCATCGGCTCGGCCTTGGACGCCGTCATGACGACGGTGTCGCCGAGCGTCATGTAGCCGGTCTCCGGCAGATACTGGTTCGGATGCACGATGAAAGTCATGCCTTCTTCGAGCCGCGTATCGTTGCCGTCCTCCAGATTTCCCGGCGCCGACGAGCCGCAGCCGAGCCCGTGGCCGCGCACGCGCATGAAAGGCGGCCGGCAATATTTCTCGTAGCCCGCCTCGATCAGCACGCCGTTGATCGCCGCCGCGACGCCGCTCGCCGGCGCGCCGGTTTTCGCCGCGTCCATGCCCAATCGCATCGCGTTCTTGAGCAGCGCGTATTTATCCTGCACCACCGGCTGAGGCTCACCGAGAACCACGGTGCGGCAGATCTGCACGAACAGCCCGCCGACACACGGCGTGATCTCGCCGATGATGATGTCGCCCTTCTGCACGACGCGGTCGGTCGGCGGATGGAGCGCGTTGTTGTGATGGTGCGCGACCACCATGCCGAAATTGTCCTCGGCGCCGAGCGCGCGCATCCGGTACTCGACGATCGCCGCGAGCTCGTATTCTTTCAGGCCGGGCCGCGCCTCCTCGTGCAATGACTTAACGCCGGCGTCGGCGATGGCCGCGGCTTTGCGCAGCCTTTCGAGCTCGAACTCCGTCTTCCGGCGCGCCATGTTTTCGACGATATCTTTCGCGTTGACCGGCTTTTCCTTGAGCGCTTTGACGATGTCGTCGTGCAAAGCGGCGTGCATCCATTCGCGGCCGACAAAACCGGCCTTGCCGGAAAGCTTCGGCAGCCTGCTCCAGAATTCTTTGAACGGCCGAACATCCTTCACCCACGACTCTTCTTTCGCGCGCGGAATGTCCCACGCCGGCGTGACGAAAAGAACCGGATCGTTTTCTAACGGGAAGAGCAACATTGTCTCCGGCCCGACGCCGATGAGATCCGTCAGGTAGGCGACGTAATTCATGCGCAGAAAATTGTGCCGGCCGGCGTCGAAAACGAGCAGCGTGTCGATGCCCTGCTCGCGCATCGCCTGCCGGATTTTCGCGGCGCGGCTCTTGTATTCCTGTTCGCCGTTCATCGCTCCTCCCTAATCCGCCGGCGCCATGTAGCCGAGCGCGCGGTCGCGCTCGATCAGCTCGCGCGGCCGCTGCGTGGCGCCGCCGTAGCCGCCGCCTCCGGCGGTGAAAAAAGTCACGCTGCCGCCTTTTTTGAGCGGCAGGTTGGGCCGTTTGGTCATCCATGCCCCCGCGTCTTCCGGCGCTTGCTTGACCAGCGCCTTCGCCGCGGCGCCGCCGTCGCCGCCGAAAAGACCCCACGGCGGCGTGCGCGTCCGCTCGATGTTGATATTCACGAGACAGTCGCAGAGCGTTTTCACCGTGATCTCGATGCCGAGACCGCCGCGGAATTTTCCCGGGCCGCCGCTGCCTTCGCGCAGCCGGTGCCGCTCGACGAGCACGGGGTAATAGAGCTCCTGCAGCTCGACGGGCGCGTTTTGCACGTCGCCTTGGCACATCGACACCGTGGCGTTTTGGCCGTCCTCGTCGGCGCGGCCGCCCCAGCCGCCGCCCATGATCGTCTGGCACAAGTAGCGCCTGCCGGTGCGCGGATCATTCCCGAAAAAAGCGTAGCCGCCCATATCGCCCTTGTGGCCGGCGGCGATTTTATCCGGCAGCGCCGGCGCGAGCGCTTTGAAAATGAGATCGATCACCGTCGGCAGCGTCCGGCTCCAGTTGCCGACCGGCGCAGGCGGCGTCGCGCTCAAAATTTTCCCCGGCGGTATGACGACCTTGAGCGCGCGAAAGCAGCCTTCGTCGATCGGCGCGAACGGGCTCACCAGGCACTTGAAGGCGACGCGCGCCGCCGCGACGGCGCCGGACTCGCCGGAATTGATCGAGCCGGGCACCTGATTGCTGATGTCCGAGAAATCAATTGTCATTTCGCCGCCGTCGACGATCACTTTCACCTTCAGCGGCACGGGGCGGTTGAGATCGACACCGTCGCTGTCGAAAAGCGCCTCGGCTTCGTACGCGCCAGACTTGATGCGCGCCACCTGCCGGCGCGCGAGCGCCTCCGACTGCTCGCTGATCGCGCTCACTGAGCGCAGGAAAACCTCGAGGCCGTAGCGGCCAACGAGCTCGCCCAGGCCGCGCTCGCCGACGCGGCAGGCGGCGATCTGCGCGCGCAGGTCGCCGAGGCAGCTCTCGGCGAAGCGCACGTTGTCGGAGATCAATTGAAAGAGATCCCGGTTGGGTTTCTCGCCGCGGTAGAGCTTGAGCGAGCGGAACTGGAGGCCCTCCTCGTAAATCTCCCGCGTGCCGCTGTAGCCGAAGCCGACTCGCGTGCCGCCGATGTCGATCCAATGCGCGCGCACGGCGAGAAACGCGACCAGCTCGCCGTCGTGAAAAAACGGCGTGTAGATGACGACGTTGTTCAAATGCTGGCCGCAGACATACGGATGATTCATGATGACGACGTCGCCGGGCCGAAAGCCGTCGCGGCCGTGCGTGCGCACGCCGTCGACGATCGCCGGGCCCAGGTCGGCGAGAAAGATCGGCAGCGCGCCGAAGTTTTGCGACAGGATATTGCCGTCGGGATCGACGATGCCCACGCAATAGTCGCGGACCTCGTAGATCATCATATTGTAGGAGGTCTTGCGCAGCACCGTCGCCATCTCGTTGGCGATGTGCGCGAGGCCGCTGCGCACGACCTCGACGGTGATCGGATTGAATTCCGATGCGGGCATCTACTTCTTTTCGTCCGCCGTGACCGCGCGCGACGCGGAATGGATCGGCACCGTCGCTTCGCGGAGCGAATAGAGATATTTGATGACGTCCTCGTTCGACATGTACTTGCTCATGTCGTAGCGCTCGCGGTGCACGATGTTTTCGAGCGGCCGGCGCACCCCTTCGCGCGCGGGAACGTCGGGATAGCCGATCGGGATGATGAGATAAAGCTTCAACAAGTCGGGGACGCCGAGAATGCGCTTGTGCGGCTCTTCGACGTGGATCGACACCCATTCGGAGGTGAGGCCGAGCGACGCGATCGCGAGATGAATCAAGAACGACGCGTTGGCGAGGCCGTCGGTCAAATGCGACTGATCGCGGCCGAAGGTGTGCGCGCCCATGACCGTGCCCCACTGCCGCCGGCCGTCTCCCAGCACGACGATTACCGCCGGCGCCTGATGCCAGTTGGCTTTGGCTTTATTGAAGCGCAGCGATTCGTGCGGGTCGTTCTTCACCTGGTAGGACGGATGGCGCAGGTTGTATTCGCGCTGCTGCTCCATCCAGAAGATGAAATCCGTGTTGTATTCGGAATAAGCGTCGCGCAGCTCTTTCTTGATCTTGGGATCGGTGACAACGACGAACTCCCACGGCTGGGAGTTCGCGCCCGACATCGCCCAGCGGGCGACCTCGAGGATCTTGTTGATGGTGTCTTCCGGTATCGGATCGGGCCGGAATTTGCGCACGCTCATGCGCGTCTTCACAAGCTTGAGCAGCGTGTCGTACGTTTGATTTTTATCGCCCATAGAAATCCTCCGGCTCCCGCGCGCCGGCGCCGTATTTCGACGTTGTCTCGGCGCGCGCGCTTACCATATCGGCGCGGCGGTAAGCGGTCAAGTTTGAAAGGGCTACGACGAGCGGGAAAGCTGCGAGGGATACGGAAGGCTCTCAGGAAGCTTCACGCAGCGGAAGGCTGCTTGCGGGGGATGTTCGGGGCCGCCGGCGCGGGCCGATGCGTCCATGCCGGATCGGTCTCGAACGCGGCTGCCATCTTGCCGCGGGTGAGGAACTCCTCAGCCGTGCTCGTCGCAAAGATATGCATGAGGCGTGCGATGATGCCTGTCCATCCGGTCTGGTGACTCGCACCGAGCCCGGCGCCGTTGTCGCCGTGAAAATATTCGTGGAACAACACATAGTCGCGCCAGTTCGGGTCCTCCTGAAATTTTTTCGTGCCGCCGTAAACCGGCCGGCAGCCGTTCTCGTCTTTGAGAAAGATATTCGCGAGCCGCCGCGTAAGCTCCTCGGCTACTTGATATAGGTTCATCTGCCGCCCCGAACCTGTCGGACACTCGACGGTGAACGCATTGCCGTAATACATGTAATAGTGCAAGAGCGCCCGGATGATCAGGCCGTTGACCGGCATCCAGATCGGTCCGCGCCAGTTGGAGTTGCCGCCGAACATGCCGCTGTCGGACTCCGCCGGCAGATAAGAGACGCTGAATTCGTGACCGTCGGCTCGGAAGACGTAGGGATGCTCCTTATGGCAGCGAGAGAGCGAGCGGATCCCGTAGGGGCTCAGAAACTCGTTTTCGTCGAGCGTCTTGGCGAGCACGCGGCGGAGCTTGGCTTCGTTGAGAATCGAAGCGAGCTGCCGTCCGGCGACTCCGGGCTTTCTCGGGTCCTGAATCGCGGCGTACAATTCCGGCCGCTCGTCGAGAAAATGCTGGGCGCGCTCGACGACCTCGGGACTCTTTGCGAGCATTTCCGATTCAAAAACCGTCGCCGCGCAAAACGGCAGCAAACCCACCATCGAACGGACTTTGAGCCGGCAGGATTTCCCGTCCGGGAAACGAAGCAGGTCGTAAAAAAAGCCGTCCTCCTCGTCCCACATGCCGGTGTCGTCGCCGATGCGCGCCATCGACGACGCGATCCACAGAAAATGCTCGATGAACTTGAGACTCATGTCCGTGTATTCGTCGTCGGTCGCCGACAACTCTACGGCGATCTCCAGCATGTTCTGGCAGAAAAGCGCCATCCAGGCGGTGCCGTCGGCCTGCTCCAGATAGCCGCCCGTCGGCAGCGGCGCGCTGCGATCGAAGACGCCGATGTTGTCGAGACCTAAAAATCCCCCTTCGAAAACGTTGTGTCCGGTGCGGTCTTTTCGGTTCACCCACCAGGTGAAATTCAAGAGCAGCTTCTGAAAGCTGCTCTTGAGCCATTCCCGATCGCCCGATCCCTTATGCGCTTTTTCCAGACGGTAGATGAAAATCGTCGACCACGCGTGCACCGGCGGATTGACGTCGCCGAAGTTCCATTCGTACGCAGGAATCTGCCCGTTCGGGTGCATGTAGCGCTCGCGCAGCATGAGCTTGAGCTGATCCTTGCCGAA
>DASWZY010000217.1:0-4519 GCA_036407055.1 Binatia bacterium | reverse complement strand
GTCTCGCGCGTGATGTCGTTGCGGATCTCGTCGAGCGTGTAGCCGACGGCGAGCTTGGCGGCGATCTTGGCGATCGGGAAGCCGGTCGCCTTGCTCGCGAGCGCCGAGCTGCGCGAAACGCGCGGGTTCATCTCGATTACGACCATGCGCCCGTCGGCGGGATTGACGCCGAACTGAATGTTCGAGCCTCCGGTGTCGACGCCGATCTCGCGGATGACGCGGATCGCCGCGTCGCGCATGACCTGGTATTCCTTGTCGGTCAGCGTCTGCGCCGGCGCGACCGTGATCGAATCGCCGGTGTGCACGCCCATCGGATCGAAGTTCTCGATCGAGCAGACGATCACGACGTTGTCGCGGTGGTCGCGCATCACTTCGAGCTCGAACTCCTTCCAGCCGAGGACGGACTCTTCGATCAAAATCTCGTGCACCGGCGAGATATCGAGACCGCGCTGCACGACCTCTTTGAAGTCCTCTGCGCCGTAGGCGATGTTGCCGCCGCTGCCGCCGAGCGTGCGCGACGGGCGGATAATAACCGGGAACTTGAGCCGCTTCTGAATCCGGTTGGCGTCGCGCATGCTGCGCGCGTAGCCGCTCCGCGGCAGATCGAGGCCCGCGCGCGTCATCGCTTCTTTGAAGAGATCGCGGTCTTCGGCCTTCTTGATCGCTTCGAGATTCGCGCCGATCATCTCGACGCCGTTGCGCTCGAGGATGCCCTGCTCGGCGAGGTCGATCGCGATATTGAGCGCGGTCTGCCCGCCGATCGTCGGCAGCAGCGCGTCGGGACGCTCTTTCTGGATGATCTTCTCTACGACCTCGACGGTGATCGGCTCGATATAGGTCCGGTCGGCGAAGCCGGGATCGGTCATGATCGTCGCCGGGTTCGAGTTGACGAGAATGATCCGGTAGCCCTCTTCTTTGAGCGCCTTGCAAGCCTGCGTGCCGGAATAGTCGAACTCGCATGCCTGGCCGATCACGATCGGGCCCGAGCCGATGAGCAGGATCGATTTGATGTCCGTGCGCTTGGGCATTATCGGCTCTGCTTCTCCATCATGTCGATAAAACGCTTGAATAGATAGCTCGCGTCATGCGGCCCGGGCGAAGATTCGGGATGATATTGGACGGAGAAGATCGGCATCTCCTTGTGCGCCAATCCCTCCACGGTGTTGTCGTTCAGATTCACATGCGTCACGACCGCGGCGCCCTTGAGCGAGTCGGCGTCGACTGCGAAGCCGTGATTCTGCGCGGTGATCTCGACTTTCTTGGTGGTCAGATCCATCACCGGCTGGTTGCCGCCGTGATGGCCGAACTTGAGCTTGTAGGTCTTGCCGCCGAGCGCGAGGCCCATAATTTGATGCCCTAGGCAGATGCCGAAGATCGGCTTCTTGCCGAGAAGCTTCTGCACGTTTTCCTTCGCGTAGGGCACCGCGTCGGGGTCGCCGGGCCCGTTCGAGAGAAAGATTCCGTCGGGATTGAGCGCGAGGACTTCTTCGGCCGGCGTGGAAGCGGGAACGACCTTGACGCGGCAGCCGGATTCGGCGAGGCCGCGCAATATGTTGCGCTTGATGCCGAAATCGTAAGCCACGACGAAATAGCCCGGCCGGTCGAGCGTCGGATTTTTGACCTTTCGGTTTTTCTGCGGCTGCTCCGGTTCTTTCCGCTTGCGATATCCTTCGCCGAGCTCCCAGCGGCCTTCATTCCAGTCGTAGGCTTCGCGGCAGCTCACCTCTTTGACGAGGTCGCGGCCGACAAGCCCGGGCGACGCTTTCGCCTTCGCGATCAGCTCTTCGGGATTGTCACTCCGCGTCGAGATGATCGCTTCCTGCGAGCCCTGATCGCGCAAGCGGCGCACGAGCGCGCGCGTGTCGATTCCTTCGATGCCGACGATGCCGTGCTCGCGCATGTAGTCGCCGAGGGTCCGCGTCGCGCGCCAGTTGCTCGGCTTCGCGCAGTACTCTTTCACGATGAAGCCTTTTACGAACGGCTTCTGCGACTCGACGTCTTCGGGATTGACGCCGACGTTGCCGATCTCGGGATAGGTCATCGCGACGAGCTGCCCTTCGTAAGACGGATCGGTCAGGATTTCCTGGTACCCCGTCATGCTCGTATTGAAGACGACTTCTCCGGCCGCTTCGCCTTCGGCGCCGAAGCCGCGGCCGATGTAGTAGCTGCCGTCGGCGAGTGCGAGAATCGCTTTCATTTTCTTAATAAGAATTCAGCAGACAGGAGTCAGAATTCAGAATAACAAAGAAAATCATATTCCCGCTCCTGTATTCTGGATTCTAGCTTCTGGATCCTCGCTTTTTTCCGCGGCTATGATCGAATAGATCACGACCTTATCCTTTTCGTCCTGCTCCACTTCGCGGAGCTTCACGCGCACGCGCTCTTTTTCCGAGCTGGGAATGTGCTTGCCGACGTAGTTCGGTTTCACAGGGACTTCGCGGTGGCCGCGGTCGATCAACACCGCGAGGCGCACCGAGCGCGGCCGGCCGGCTTTGAAGATAATGCTGAGAGCGCTCTTGATCGTCTTGCCCGTATAGATAACGTCGTCGACGATGACGACCGCGCGGTCTTTCACGCTCAGCGGCTCGGTTGTGCCGTCGTCGCCCGAGTCTCTGTGAATGCCTTCGTTGCCGCCGAAGATCTCGATCTCGCCGGCTTCGACTTTCCGTCCGTGGATATTCTCGATCTCCGCGGCGATGCGACGCGCGAGCACGGCGCCTTTGGTTTTGATGCCGAGCAGCGCCAGCCGCTCGTCGCCTTCGCCGTCTTTGAAAATCTGCGCGCTGATCTGGCGGATCGCCGTCTGGATCTCTTCCTCTCCCATGATGCTGCGCTGCGGGCCGCCCTTATACGGCTCGTAGTCGAGCTCTTCCGCCTGCTTGATGGAATCGAAAATCGCGAGCTCGCCGCGCGTGAACCATTCCATGACGGTGTCGCCGAGCGATGCGTCGCAGGCGCAATATCTGCGCGAGACCGTATGGCCGATGAATTCCACCTTGAGCTGGTGGTTGCAATAGAAGCAGCGGAGAATCAGCGCGCCGCCCGGTCCCGCGGGCAGCAGCTCGAAGCACGGCTCGGTCGATTGAATCTCCGTGCGCGTGACGCAGTTGAGGTTCGGACATTCCGGTCCCAAGCGCTCCGGGCTGCGGTAAAGCAGCATGCGTCTGTGACTTCGCGCGCGCGCTCCCGACCCCGTGAGCAGAAACTGCAGCAGCGCCATCCGCACCGGCACGCCGTAGGCGGCCTGCTTGAAATAAATGCCGCGGCGGTCTTTGTCGATCGCCGGCGAAAGCTCGTCGACGCGCGGCAGCGGATGCATGACGACGGTGTCCTTGAAGCGGCGCTCCTTGAGAAACTTCTCGCCCAGGCTCGGATACTGCCCGCCGGCGTCTTTTTTGATTCGCTCTTTCTGCTTCCGCGTCACGTAAAAAGCGTCGAACTTGAGGCCCTGCGCCATGCCTTCGATGCGGCCCTGGAGATTGCGGTCGACCTGCGTGAAAAGCGCGAGCTGATGCGGATGGTTGGGCGTCAAATAGATCGCGTCGGTCTCGGCGACGGCGGTCTGGAGATCCTTCGAAGCGATCGGCGTAAGATCATAGCGGTACTCGCGCTCGAGTTTCTCGATCACATACTGCGGCAGCTCCATGCCGTTCGCGGCGAGCGTCACGACGTTGACGCCGAAGCGCGCGAGCGCGTAAACGAGCGAATGAATCGTCCGTCCGTGTTTCAAATCGCCGCAGACCACGACCGTCAGGCCTTTGAGCGAGCCTTTCTCCTTTTTCAGCGTGTAGAGATCGCAGAGCGTCTGCGTCGGGTGCTCGTGGCTGCCGTCGCCGGCGTTGATCACCGGCACGTCGGCGAATTCCGCCATCGCCTGCGCCGCGCCGTCCCAGTAATGGCGCACGATCATCACGTCGGCGTAGCTCGAGACGACGCGTGCGGTGTCGGCGATGCTCTCCCCTTTCGCCGCCGAAGAGCTTTTCATGTCGGGACAGCTGATGACCGAGCCGCCGAGGCGCTGCATGGACGATTCGAAAGAGAGGCGCGTGCGCGTGCTCGCCTCGTAGAAGAGCGTCGCCATGATCCTGCCCGAGAGGAGGTTCGCTTTCGCAGCGCGCCGCTCTGGCAGCATCTCGTCCGCGAGCGCGAAGATCTCCTCGATCTCGCGGTCGCTCAGGTCTTCAATCGAAATGAGGTCGCGCTTTCCGTTCATAACACCTTTTTCGCCGTCACGGTGACGAGATCGGCGCCGTCCGACTCCTGAAGCCGCACGTTGACGCGCTCGGAGCCTTCGACTTTGACATTTCTTCCGACGACATCGGCGCGGATCGGCAGCTCGCGGTCGCCGCGGTCGACCAGCGTCGCGACGAGAATCTTTTGCGGCTCGCCGATATGGCCGAGCATTTCGAGTGCGGCCCGGATGGTCCGGCCCGTATTGATCACGTCGTCCACCAGCACGACGGCGCGATCGTCGATCGATACCGGCACTTCCATCCGCGGCGGCTCGTCGGCGGCCGGG
>DASWZY010000216.1:0-11446 GCA_036407055.1 Binatia bacterium | reverse complement strand
ACGATGGGCGAATACCTCCGCGACAACGGCGGCCACGCGCTGCTCGTCTATGACGATCTTTCGAAGCACGCGGTCGCCTACCGCCAGCTCTCGCTCTTGCTGCGCCGCCCGCCGGGGCGCGAGGCGTATCCGGGCGACGTCTTCTATCTGCACTCGCGTTTATTGGAGCGCGCGGCCAAGATGTCCGACGCGCGCGGCGGCGGCTCGCTGACCGCGCTGCCGATCATCGAGACGCAGGCGGGCGACGTCTCGGCGTACATCCCGACCAACGTCATCTCGATCACCGACGGTCAGATCTTTCTCGAAAGCGACCTTTTCTATTCCGGCGTGCGGCCCGCGATCAACGTCGGCATCTCGGTCTCGCGCGTCGGCGGCAACGCGCAGATCAAGGCAATGAAACAGGTCGCCGGCACGCTCAGATTGGAGCTCGCGCAATACCGCGAGATGGCGGCCTTCGCGCAGTTCGGCTCCGACTTGGACCAGGCGACGCAGCGCCAGCTCAACCGCGGCAGCCGGCTGGTCGAATTATTGAAGCAGGGACAGTACGAGCCGCTGCCGGTCGAGAAGCAGATCCTGATCATCTTCGCCGGCACCAACGGCTTCGTCGACGATCTGCCGGCGGCGGCGCTCAAGAAATACGAGCAGGAGCTTTACGCGTTCGTCGAATCGCGCCACCCGCAGCTCTTCGCCGACATCTTGAAGAAGCGCGAGCTCGACAACGAGCTTCGCGAGCGGATCAAGAAAGTCCTGGAGGAGTTCAAGGGTACGTTCAAGGCTTAGTTTCGAGTTTCGGGTTTCGAGACAGAGCGTCCGTATTTCCGGCCGCCGTCGAGAGCTGAAGCCCTCCGAACTCGAAACTCGCAACCCGCAACTTTATTTAATTTAAATGGCCACGCTCAAGGCGATAAGGAAGCGCATCACCTCGATCCGCAACACGCAGCAGATCACCAAGGCGATGAAGATGGTCGCTGCGGCGAAGCTCCGCCGCGCGCAGGAGGCGGCGGTCGCGGCGCGCCCGTACGCCGAAAAAATGTCGGAGCTGTTCAAGAACCTCGTCGCGCGCGTCGCGCGCGAGGCGCACCCGCTGCTCGGGGTCCGCGACGAGAAGAAAATCGATCTCATCCTGCTTACGTCCGACCGCGGCCTCGCCGGCGGCTACAACGCGAATTTGATCCGCGCGACCGAGGCGTTCATCCACCGCGAGGGCGGCGGCAAGGAGATTAACCTGATTCTCGTCGGGCGCAAAGGCTCGGACTATTTCCGCCGCCGGCGCGCGACGATCGCGGACCGCTACATCAATTTTCTCGCGCGCGCCGCCGACGAGCTGGCGGGCGAGATCGCCGAGAAGGCGATCGGCCGCTTCATCCGCGGCGAGACCGACGCGGTGTATTTGATTTACAGCCGCTTCCGCTCGGCGCTGTCGCAGGTGCCGACGGTCGAGAAGCTGCTGCCCGTTGCGCTGCCCGAGGCGCAGAAGCCCGAGCAGATGACGGAATTTCTCATCGAGCCCAACATCGAGGAGCTGCTCGCGGGCCTCCTGCCGCGGGTCGTGCAGGTCGCGATCCACCGCGCGGTGCTCGAAGCTGCGGCGAGCGAGCACGGCGCGCGCATGACGGCGATGGACTCGGCGACGTCGAACGCGTCGAAGATGATGGGTAGCCTGACGCTGCAGATGAACCGCGCGCGCCAGGCGTCGATCACGCGCGAGCTGATGGAGATCGTCGGCACGGCGGAGGCATTAAAGTAGTTTCGAGTTTCGCGTTCCGAGTTCGGAGGCCGCCGGCTCAATGACGGCGCGGTATGAGACCTAAAAGCTCATTCTCGAAACCCGAAACTAGAAACTCGCAACGGTAGTTATCGATCCGGAGGTTTTTGAAGCATGGCGAACAATACCGGCAAGATCACCCAGGTCCTGGGCGCGGTCGTCGACGTGGAATTTTCCGACGGCGCGCTGCCGCCGATCTACAACGCGCTCAAGGTGAGCAACCCGGCGATCAGCGATCAGCCGGGAAATCTGGTCCTCGAAGTCGCGCAGCACCTGGGCGAGAACACCGTCCGCTGCGTCGCGATGGACACGACCGAGGGGCTCGTGCGCGGCATCGACGTGATGGACACCGGCGCGGGCATCACGGTTCCGGTCGGCGAGGCGACGCTCGGGCGCGTGCTCAACGTCATCGGCGAGCCGGTCGATGAGCTGGGGCCTGTGAAGAATACGAAAGCTTATCCGATTCACCGCCCGACGCCCGAGTTCGTCGATCAGGAAACCAAGGTCCAGACCCTCGAGACCGGCATCAAGGTCGTCGATTTGCTCGCGCCCTACGCGCGCGGCGGAAAAGTCGGCCTGTTCGGCGGCGCCGGCGTCGGCAAGACCGTCATCCTGATGGAGCTCATCAATAACGTCGCGATGAAGCACGGCGGCTATTCCGTCTTTGGCGGCGTCGGGGAGCGCACGCGCGAGGGCAACGACCTCTGGCTCGAGATGAAGGAATCGGGCGTCATCAACAAGGCGGCGCTCGTCTACGGGCAGATGAACGAGCCGCCGGGGGCCCGCGCGCGCGTCGCGCTGACCGCGCTTACGCTCGCGGAATATTTCCGCGACGACGAAGGCCGCGACGTGCTGCTCTTCCTCGACAACATCTTCCGCTTCACACAGGCGAACTCGGAAGTCTCGACGCTGCTCGGGCGCATGCCGTCGGCGGTCGGCTATCAGCCGACGCTCTCGACCGACCTGGGCGAGCTGCAGGAGCGCATCACCTCGACGCGCAAGGGCTCGATCACGTCGGTCCAGGCGATCTATGTCCCGGCCGACGACCTGACCGACCCGGCGCCGGCGACGACGTTCGCGCACCTCGATGCGACGACGGTTCTCTCGCGCCAGATCGCCGAGCTCGGCATTTATCCCGCGGTCGATCCGCTGGATTCGACCTCTCGCATCCTCGACCCGCACACCGTCGGCGCGGAGCACTACGACGTCGCGCGCCAGGTGCAGGTGATTTTGCAGCGCTATAAGGACCTGCAGGACATCATCGCGATTCTCGGCATGGACGAGCTTAGCGAAGACGACAAGCTCACGGTCGCGCGGGCGAGAAAAATTCAGCGCTTTCTCTCGCAGCCGTTTCACGTCGCCGAGCAGTTCACCGGCATGCCGGGCGCCTACGTCGAAGTCAAGGACACGATCCGCGGCTTCAAGGAAGTCGTCGACGGCAAGCACGACGACATCCCGGAGCAGGCGTTTTATATGGTGGGCACGATCGAGCAGGCGGTGGAAAAAGCTAAGAAGCTGGCCGCTTCTTAGCTCAATGTTGAATGATGAATGTTGAATTTTGAATTCAATTCAAAATTAAAAATTTAAAATTCAAAATTATTTTTAGCATGGCTGACAAAATCCAACTTCGCATCGTAACCCCGACCCGTCTCATGCTGGACGAGCAGGTCGACGAGGTCACGGCGCCGGGCGCGCTCGGGCAATTCGGCGTGCTGCCGAACCACATCGCGTTCTTGACGCTGCTCGCGCCGGGCGAGCTCTCGTACAAGCAGGGCGGGCGCGTGACGCGCCTTTCGATCGCCGGCGGCTACGCCGAGGTGCTCGACAATGTCATGACCGTGCTCGCCGACGCCGCCGAGTTCGCCGGCGAGATCGACGTCGGCCGCGCCGAGCGCGCCAAGGACCGGGCCCAAAAGAACATGTCGGGCCTTAACATCGACGATCGCGAGTTTGCGATGTGCGAGGCCGCGCTCTCGCGCGCGCTGGCGCGCATCGAGGTTGCAAGGCCGGAAACGAGAAGATAACAAAGAGTATGGCCAAACCCGCCTTCAAGCCGCAGCGGCAGATGTGGAGCAAGCTCTTCTCCTACGACTATTGGATGGAGAGCACGGGCATCCCGATCCATCGCGGTTATTTCATTCAGGATCTACGCACCGTCGAGCTCGGCTGGTGGGAAGAGCGCCAGCAGATGAGCGCCTTCATCCAGCTCGCCGGCCAGGAGGGTGTCACCTCGGCGCGCGTGAGCGAGATCCCGCCGGGCGGGACGACCAAGCCGTTCAAGTTCGCGCTCGACGAAGTCGTCTACGTCGTCTCCGGCCGCGGCGTCACCAACATCTGGTACGAGCACAGCGGCAAGAAGAGCTTCGAGTGGCAGCAGCACAGCATGTTCCTCGTTCCGCGCGGCACGCACCATCAGTTCAGCAACATGCAGGGCGACAAGCCGGTGCGGCTGCTCCATTACAGCTATCTGCCGCTTGCGCTCTCGGCGGTTTCCGATCCCGAATTTTTCTTCAACAGCCCGTATGAGAGCCCGAACGAGCTCGCCGAGCACGAGACCTATTACTCGGAAGCCAAGGCGGTTAATCTGCCCGAAGGCGCCGACCCCAAGGGCCGTCGCGTCTACTGGTACGGCAACTTCTTCCCCGACATGCGCGCCTGGGACAAGCTCGACGCCAACGCGAAGCGCGGCGCCGGCGGCCGCAGCGTCTACATCCTGTTTCCCAACTGCGAGGTCTTCGCGCACATGTCGGTGTTCGACTCGCGCACCTATAAGAAAGCCCACCGCCACGGCCCCGGCCGCGTGATCGTCATCCCGGCGGGCGAGGGCTATTCCATCATGTGGGAAGAGGGCAAGGAAAAAGTCGTCGCGCCGTGGCACGAGTGCAGCATGCTCGTGCCGCCGAACAAGTGGTTCCACCAGCACTTCAACGCCGGCGGCACGCCCGCGCGCTACTTGGCGCTCCACTCGCCGATGCAGTTCTACGGCCACGCGGAGAAGGTCGAGGACCGCGCCAAGGACCAGATCGAATACCCCGACGAAGACCCGTTCATCCGCAACAAATTCGAAGAGGAGCTCGGCAAGCGCGGCCTCACCTCGCTCATGCCCGACCAGGCGTATAAGGATAAAAACTTCGAGTGGTCGAAGGCGATGGGCAAACAATGACAAACAGTTTCGAGTTTCGCGTTCCGAGTTTCGGGTTAAAGAAACTCGGAGTGCACGGCACGCCGTGCCCCTACAAAAACAAAACCCGAATAATGACGATCCGGATAAACTCCCGACTCGAAACCCGAAACTAGAAACCCGAAACTTATTTTATGCACGACCTCGACGAAGACCACGAGCATTTCGAGATACCGCCAGACGCGATAGTCGAAGATATCGAAGGTTTGGAGATGTTCACGCTGAAGAGCGTGGGCATCGACATCGGCTCTTCCACTTCGCACCTCGTTTTCTCGCAGCTGACGCTTCGCCGCGAGGGCGCGTCGCTCTCCGGCCGCTTCAAGGTCACCGACCGCCGCGTGATCTTCCGCTCCAACATCATGCTGACGCCGTACCTCTCGGGCACGTCGATCGACGTCGAGAAGGTCAAGCGCTTCATCGAGGACGCCTATCATAAGGCCGGCCTCCGCCCCGACGAGATCGACACCGGCGCGGTGATCATCACCGGCGAGGCGCTGAAGAAAGAGAATGCGCAGCCGATCGTCGAATACTTCGCGAAATTTTCCGGCAAGTTCATCTGCGCCGCCGCCGGCCACAACCACGAGGCGCTGCTCGCCGCCTACGGCTGCGGCGCGGTCGATCTCTCGAAGACCGAGCGGAAGACCGTGCTCAACGTCGACATGGGCGGCGGCACGACCAAGTTCTCGCTGGTCGAGAGCGGCGCGGTGACGCAGACCGCCTCGATCAACATCGGCGCGCGGCTCATCGCCTTCGATGAGCACGATACGATCACGCGCATCGAGGACGCAGGCCATATCCTCATGGGCGAGCTCGGCCACAAGGTCGCGCTCGGGAAGAAGATCACGAACAAGCAGAAGGAGGAATTCGCCGGCCTGATGGCGAAGGTGCTGGCCGAGCTGATCGAGGGCGAGCCCAAGACCCCGCTCGCCAAGCAATTGCTGGTGACGCCGCCGTTCACGCACTACCGCGGCCTTCAGCAGATCGACCACATCGTCTTCTCCGGCGGCGTCTCCGAGCACGTCTACGACCGCGACAGCAACTCCTACGGCGATGTCGGCCCGATCCTCGGCAAGCACATGCGCGAGTATCTGAAGACGCTCTCGAAGAAAGACCTCGTGCGCGAGCCCGCCGAAGGCATTCGCGCGACCGTCATCGGCGCCGGCGAATACACGGTGCAGGCGAGCGGCAACACGAGCTACATCTCGGATGCGAGCGTGCTGCCGGTCCACGGTCTGAAAGTCATACGCGCGACGCTCAAAGAGGATCGGCCGGCGCTCGAGGCGCTCAAGCAGGCGCTCGCGAAGTTCGATCTGACTTCGTGGGGCGAGGGGATGGCCCTCTCGCTCTCGCTCGAAGGCGCGCTCGATTACAAGACGATCCGCGCGATCGCCGAGGGCGTCGCGGCGGTCTGCGCCGCGACGGCGAGCGCGCGCGCGCCGCTCTACCTCGCGCTCGACCTCGACGTGGCGAAGTCGCTCGGCGGCATTCTCAAAGAGGAATTGAAGCTCGACCGCGAGATCATCGCGATCGACGGCATCGAGGTCGGCGACCTCGACTACATCGATATCGGCGAGCCGATGGGCATCACCGAGGTCATCCCCGTCACCGTCAAATCGCTGATGTTTCCCGGCGCCAAGCTCGACTGATTCATAAGGAGAACGACCATGGCAGAGAAAAAACCCTTCAAGCCCTCGCGCCAGATGTGGAGCAAGAAATTTACCTACGATTACTGGATGGAATCGACCGGCGTGCCGATCATCACCGGCTTTTTCATCGATGACCTGCGCACGGCGAAGCTCGGCTGGTGGGAAGAGCGCGGGGTCAACACCGCGTTCATCCAATTATTGGGACAGGAAGGCGTGAGCTCGACGCGCCTGAGCGAGATTCCCGCCGGCGAGACGACCAAGCCGCTCAAGTTCGCGCTCGACGAGGTCGTCTACGTGATCGACGGCCGCGGCCTCACGACCGTCTGGTACGAGGGCAGCAGCGTGAAAAAGAGCTTCGAGTGGCAGCAGCACAGCATGTTCGTGATCCCACACGGCATGCACCACACCTTCAGCAACATGCAGGGCGATAAGAACGTGCGCCTGCTCCACTACAGCTACCTGCCACTCGGCCTCTCGGCGGTGCCGGACCCGGATTATTTCTTCAACAATCCGCTCTCGTCGCCGGACGACATGAGCGAGCAGCAGGAATATTACTCGGAGGCCAAGATGATCAACATGGACCAGGTCGACGAGGCGCTCGGGCTGCGCTATTACTGGTACGGCAATTTCTTCCCGGACATGAAGGCGTGGTCGAAGCTCGACGCCAACGAGCGGCGCGGCGCCGGCGGCAAGAGCGTCTACATCCAGTTTCCCAACTCCGAAGTCTCGGCGCACATGTCGGTCTTCTCGCCGCTCACCTATAAGAAGGCGCACCGCCACGGACCCGGCCGCGCGATCGTCATCCCCGCGGGCGAGGGCTACTCGATCATGTGGGAGGAAGGGAAAGAGAAGATCGTTTGCCCGTGGCATGAGTGCAGCATGCTCGTGCCGCCGAACAAGTGGTTCCACCAGCACTTCAACGCCGGCGGCGGCCCGGCGCGCTATCTCGCGCTCCATCCGCCGATGCAGTTCCACGGCCACGCGGAGAAGATCGAGGACCGCGCGAAAGACCAGATCGAATATCCGGACGAGGATCCGTTCATTCGAAAGAAGTTCGACGAAGAGCTCACGAAACGCGGCGTGAAGTCGATCATGCCCGCCGAGGCCTACTCGAACCGCGACTACGAGTGGTCGAAGAGCATGGGGAAGCAATAAAAAAGTTTCGAGTTGCGGGTTTCTAGTTTCGAGACGGAAGCCTTCGACATACCATCGTGCTGAGCCTGTCGAAGCGCTCTTTCTCGAAACCCGAAACTAGAAACTCGAAACTTACCCAACCATCTTAACGCCGCCTGTATGGCCGAATACTTCGCGCTGCAGGCGGCGTTTTTTTTCGCCACCTCGCATATCCTGATCCGCCGCGGCCTCGTGACGTCGAACGCCGTCACCGGCTCGTTCGTCTCGCTCGGCATGACGGCGCTCATCCTGGCGACGGCGGCTTACTTTACGACGCCGCCCGGCGCATTCTGGCAGCCGGCGGTCTTTTATTTTCTTGCGGCCGGCATCTTTGCGCCCGGCATCGGGCGCACGCTCACCTATGTCGGCATCGAGAGAATCGGCGTCGCGCGCTCGGTGCCGATCTCCAACGCCTCGCCGATGTTCGCCTCGATCCTCGCGGTGTTTCTTCTCGGTGAGAACTGGAAGCCGCAGAATTTTCTCGGCACGATGCTCGTCATCAGCGGCATCGCGATCCTCTCAGCCTCGCGCGGCGGCAAGAGCGAGTGGCGGCGCGCCGACATCGTCTTTCCGGTGATCGCCGCGCTCGCCTTCGGCATCTCGACCAATCTCCGCAAGCTCGGCTTGATGGCGGTCAACCGGCCGTTCATGGCCGCGGCGTTCACGGCCTCGACCGCGTTTCTTTTTTCGGCGTCGCTCCTCGCCTCCCAGGGCGGGGTGAAGGCGCTCAAGCTCAAGCGCGCCAACGCGCCGTGGTTCTTCGCCGCGGGCCTGGCGAACACCTCGGCCACGCTCTCGGTCTTTCACGCGCTCAGCTACGGCGACGTGGTCGTGGTCGAGCCGCTCACGTCGAGCAACCCGGTCTTCTCGCTGATTATGTCGGCGCTGTTCTTGCGGGATCTCGAATCGATCACGCGCCGCGTCGTCATCGGCGCGCTGTGCACGGTGATCGGGACGATTCTGGTGGTGACTAGATAAAAACAGTTTCTAGTTTCGGGTTTCGAGACAGAGCGTTGGCACTTCTCTCGCCGCACGCGATGTAAATCATCCGGGCCTCGAAACTCGAAACCCGGAACTCGAAACTTACTTGATGAGCGGCAGCACCTTCTCGCCCAATAAATCCAGCTGCCTCAAATCCGGCACCGCGCCGCCGACGATCAGCGTATCCAAACCGTTGTCGAACGCGGCGCGGATGCGCTCCGCGCACGCCTCCGGCGGACCGACGACGAAGGTCTTCTCGATGTCCAGTCGCACCGAGCCGTAGTAGCGTTTCAGATACGCCGCGCAGGCGTCGACCGCTTTCTGCTTGTCGTTGTCGATCGCCATGAAAGTGAGGCCGGCCTTCGTAATCTTATTCGGGTCGCGCCCCGCGGCTTTGGCGTAGCCGGCGATCTTCTCCCAGATCGCGGGGAACTGCGGGATCGCCGAGCTGCCGCAGATATAGCCGTCGGCGATGCGCCCGGCGCGCTTGAGCACGGCTTCGGCGCTGCCGCCGGTCCAGATCGGCGGGTGCGGCTGCTGCACCGGCCGCGGGCCGACGGTCACGTTCTCCAGCGAAAAATATTTCCCTTTGTGCGTCACGCTCTCGCCCGACCACAGGCGCTTCATGATCGCGACCTCCTCCTCGGCGCGGCTGCCGCGGTGCTCCCACGGAATGGCGGTCGAAGCGAAGTCGTTCTGGCGGCTGCCGAAGCCGATGCCAATCGTCACGCGCCCGTTGGAGATGAAATCGAGCGTCGCGACGCTTTTCGCCAGCAGCGCCGGCGGGCGCAGGGCCGCGAGCAGCACCGAGGTGCCGAGGCGGATCTTCGAGGTAACCGCCGCTGCGGCGGCGAGCTGCGTCAGCGGCTCCAAGTTGTCGTAGACGACGCGGTCGAGCGCCCACATCGAGTGCAGCCCGATCTCCTCGCACTTGCGCGCGACGTTGACGACGTGGCCCGGCGTGATCTCGGGCTGTGGGTTCACCATGCAGAAGCCGATGTTGGGCATGGGCGATCTCCTTTTCTTTTCTCTAATCACAGCTCGCCGGGCGTGCGCAACGCTTGCTTGACAGCGGGCGGTGCTTCATCTAGATGACGAAACGGGTCGTTAACAAGGAGGGCTTTCCATGGACGCGCACGTCTTCGAATTGTCGACGCCGGACCTGACCGGCGGCCGGAGCCATATGCCGCTCTCGCGCACCGATCTCGTGTCGGTCGGGCTCAACTACTACACGCCGGGGAGAAAGAACAAGCTGCACACCCATCCGGGCGAGGACCACACTTTCGTCGTCATGGACGGCGAGGCGACGTTCTACGACAAGGACGAGAAGCCGACGGTCTTGAAGAAAGGCCAGGGCATCATGCTGCCCGAGGGCTGGTACTACTGGTTTGCGAACAGCGGCAGCGCGCCGCTCGTGCTGCTGCGCTTCTCGGCGCGCAAGGGAAAGCCGAACGTTACGCGCATCGAGGCGGACGGCCGCACGCGCTCGGACGACTCGACCGAATACATCAACGTCGACGGCGACACGGTCCCCGGCAAAACATGGAAGCTCGGACGATGAGAATGCGAAAGCATATTCTATTTTTCCTCGGCGCCGGACTTCTGCTCGCCGCTCCGCTGCGCGCGCAGACGCACCCCGACCCCAAGCTCATCGAAGAAGCCAAGAAGGAAGGGAAGGTGGTCGTCTATGCCGCCTACTCGGCGGCGGACGCCAACGCCTTCAAGGCGGCATTCGAGAAAAAATATCCCTTCATCCAGTTCGAATACTTCCGCGCCGGCAAGGACAAGCTCCTCGCGCGCTATCTGACCGAGGTCAAAGCCGGGCAGCACCTGCCCGACGTGTATCAGTCGAGCATCTTTCCGATGATGACGCTCATGCAGCGCGGGCTCATCGGCAAATACGCCTCGCCCGAGCGGAGCATCTACGGGAACGACTTCAAGGATAAGGACGGCTACTGGACCGCGGCCTACATCAACGCGATGACGATGGCCTACAACACGCGCATGGTGAAGCCGGCCGAGGTGCCGAAGAGCTATGACGAGCTGCTGCTGCCCAAGTGGAAGGGCAAGATGGGCATGGATCTCAACAAGACCGAGTGGTACGTCGCGATGCTGCAGATGATGGGCGAGGAGAAGGGCAAGAAATATATGGAGGCGCTGAGCCGCCAGGACATCGAGGCGCGCGAAGGCAACACGATCACCGGCCAGCTGCTCGTCGCGGGCGAGTTTCCGCTCGTCGTCTCGCAGTATCCGACCAGCGTCGAGGAATATAAAAAAGTCGGTGCGCCGATCGAATGGGTCGCGCTCGACCCGCACTTCGTCTATACGATCGTGATCGGCGTCACGGCCAAGCAGCCGCACCCCGCCGCGGGAAAACTGTTCGTCGACTACGTGCTTTCGCAGGAAGGCCAGAAGGTTATGCGCAGCTTGAGCCGCGTCTCCGCTCGGAAGGACGTGCTGCCCGACCCGCCGCGCCTGATCGAGGGGCGCAAGCTCCTTGTCGTCAAGCCCGCGTCGGCCGAGGACTACAACCGCTACAACAACGAGTACCATAAGTATTTCCGCTGAGCCGACGTGAAGATCACCGACGTCCGGACGATTCGCCTCCGCGCGTCGATCCCCGCCGAAGGCCAGGTGACGAGCCGGAGCGGCGTCAGGGAATCGCGCACGACGGCGCTCGTCCGCGTCGACACCGACGCC
>DASWZY010000215.1:0-27174 GCA_036407055.1 Binatia bacterium | reverse complement strand
AAGTCGCGCGTGATCGGGTGCGCGCCGTTGTAGCTGTCGGCGATCGGCTCGACGCCGAGCGTCGGCCCCTGGAAGAGGCGGATCTGCTGGTCGACGACGATGTTGTCGCGGACGTCGACGCTCCAATTTTTGAGCAATGCTTTCAAGCCGCCGTCGTTCGGCGCCGTCGGCATGAGCGCCATGATGCGCCCGCCGTTTTTCAGGTAGGCGTCGATCGCCTCGTTCTCGTGCTGGTCGAGCGGCTTCTCCGGCGCGGCGATGATCAGCAGCGAGGTGTCGTCGGGGACTTTGGCCTGTGTCGAGAGGAGGATGTCCTTCACCTGATAATTTTCGTTCTCGAGCGCGGCCTTCGCGGCGGCGTAGCCGTTCGGGCTCTCCTTGTCGTCGAGCCGGGGCTCGCCGTGGCCGGTCAGGAACAGCACGTTTTTCTTCGTCGCCTTGGTGAGCTTGATGATCGCGTTGGTGACGCTCTCCTCGGTCGGGTCGGTGATGTTGGTCGACTCGTTGCCGTAGGCGATGTGCAGCGTGTTCAGCTGCTGCACCTTGTACTGCTTCACGAGCTCGGGGTGCCTATCGGGATCGACCGCGGTGAATTTCACCTTGGGCGACTTATAGGCGTAGCTCTTCATGAGGTCGCTCGCACGTTGGTTCTCGCCCTTCTCGAAAAAGCCGGTGATGACGAGGTCCTGCTGCAAGCCGCTCAGAATCTTCAGCGTCTGCGGCGAGAGGCTGTAGACCTGCGATTCGGTCAGGTCCCAGCGGTAGTTGTATTTCGTGCTGAGAACGTTGATCACGACGAGCACGCCGATGAAGACGAGCGTGTAGACCGCGGCGTTGACGCCGTACTTGGTCGAGCGCTTGCCGAACGAGGCGAGGAAATTTTTTCCCTGCGTGACGAGATAGACGACGATGCAGACGACGCCGAGGACGAGGTGCGCGAGCACATAGGGATCGACGGGGTTCTCGGTGACGGCGAGCGCGATCAAGCCGAAGGCGATGAGGACGACGCCGATGATGCCGGAGATTTGCAGCAGCTTGCTCATTGGGCTTGGCGCGAGGCCTCGACCGCGCGGTGCGTGAGGAAGAGGCTCAGGATCAGGAGCGTCAGGAAGTAGACGAGGTCGCGCGTGTCGATCACGCCCTTGACCATCTCGTTGAAGTGGTCGACGACCGAGAGGTATTTGAGCAGCCCGGCAATGCCGCCGCCGGCGGTCTCGGCCGGCCACGAGAGGATATAGAGGAGCAAAAGCACGACGAAGCAGATGACCGCGGCGATGATCTGATTGTCCGTCAGCGCCGAGGCGAAAAGTCCGATCGAGACGAAGACCGACGCCATGAGGAAGAGACCGAGGTAGCCGGCGGCGATCGGGCCCAGCTCGGGATTGCCGTAGAAAATCAAGATGAGCGGATAGATGGCGGTGAGCCCGAGCATGATCGCGACGAAGCCGAGCAGGCCAAAAAGCTTGCCCAGGACGATCTCGGCGACCGTGAGCGGGGAGGTCAGCAGCAGCTCGTAGGTGCCGGAGCGCTTCTCCTCGGCGAAGGCGCGCATCGTG
Organism: Binatia bacterium; assembly: GCA_036407055.1. Taxonomy (GTDB): domain Bacteria; phylum Desulfobacterota; class Binatia; order UBA9968; family UBA9968; genus JAJPJQ01. The sequence continues at coordinate 25,618 of DASWZY010000215.1, read as the reverse complement.
ATCAGCGGGATCATGATCACGAGCACGATCGTGAAGTCGTTGAGCAGCGGCGCGATCACGTATTCGTTCAAGTTAAGCGCCTGGACCGCGTCGGCGTTCTGAATGCCTGTATATAGGGTGAGCAGGTAGCTGAAGCGGAACAGCATGTTGAAGAAGAACCAGCCGCCGAGCAGCAGAAAACCGGTCAGCACGACGTAGGCGATCGGCGAGACGAACAGCGAGCGGAGCTCTTTGCCGGCGATGGCGAGGATGTTGCGCATTGGAAAAATGGTTTCGAGTTTCGGGTTTAGAGTTTCAAATTAGATTCGGCCATTGAATCGATGTGGGTGCCCGGGCATTTGTTATATATTCGAAAAGGAATAGCAGGCTCACACCGCCGCCGCCGCGCTCTCCTTCGAGATGTATCGGAGGAAGACCTCCTCCAGGCTCGCGCCCTGCGCGAGCTCGTTCAGCTTCTTCTCGACCGCGACCGTGCCCTCGTTGATGATGACGACCTTGCTGCAGATCTGCGAGACCTCCGGCAGGATGTGCGTCGAGAGGATGACCGTGCGGTCGCCGGCGAGCTCTTTGATGAGCGTGCGGATCTCGATGATCTGCTTGGGGTCGAGACCGATCGTCGGCTCGTCGAGGATCAGCACCGGCGGGTTGTGGATCAGCGCGCCCGCGAGGCCGACGCGCTGGCGGTAGCCTTTCGAGAGGCGGCTCACGATGCGATCGGCGACGTCGGTGAGAAAGCATTTGTCGAGCACACGCTCGAGCGAGCCTTCGAGATCGCTCTTCGCGACGCCTTTGATGCGGCCGACGAACTTGAGGTACGAGCTCACGGTCATGTCGTGATACAGCGGCGGGTTCTCCGGCAGATACCCGATGCGCCGGCGCGCCTCGCGCGCCTCCTTGACGACATCGAAGCCTTCGACCGAGACGGTGCCCTCGGTCGCGGGCATGAACCCCGTGACGATGCGCATCGTCGTCGTCTTGCCCGCGCCGTTGGGCCCGAGCAGGCCGAGAATCTCGCCGTGCTCGGCGGTGAAGGTGACGTCGTGGATCGCGCGAAAGTCGCCGTAGTATTTCGTGAGACCGCGGACCTCTACCATAAGACCACCTGATGTAAAGGGTTGCCGCCTCTTTGTCAAGTTTTTGGGCGCGCGGCGTCCAGGTTTGCTTCGCGCACGCTCCGCGCGCTATCATCGAGGCGATGCGAAAGCGCTGGCTCGCGCCGATCGTTCTCGCGCTTCTTTCCGCCTGCATGCCGGGCGAGATCCCTAAGCAGTCGCTCGAGTTCGCCGAGGAGAATCCCGCGCGCCGGCGCGCCGAGAGCCGCAGCTTCGATACGACCGACGAGACGAAGCTTCTCGCCTCCAGCGCGGCGGTGCTTAAAGAGCTCGGCTTCACCGTCGATGTCAGGAGCGACGACCTCGGCGTGCTCGCGGCGTCGAAGAAAGGCACCGATTACAATATCGGCGATATAGCGACCGCCGCGGCGACGACCCTGCTCTCGCAGGTGACCGGCATCGGCTCGGGAACGGCGTTCAGCAAGGATCAATCGATGCGCGCATCCATCGTGACGCATCGCGCCGCGACGCCGGGGGCGGTCGTGCTGCGCGTCACGCTCCAACGCGTCCTCTGGGAGCACGACGGCACGTACTCCAAGTCGGAGCTCCTGACCGATCCCGCGGTCTATGCTGAGTTCTTCGCGAAGCTCGCCAAGACCGCTGGCGTCGAAGCGCATGAGGTATAGATTTTCGCGGCCGCGGATCGCGAGCTTGGCGCTCGCGCTCGTCGTACTTTCCGGCTGTACATCCGACCTGCACGACTTCTCGCAGCCGCCCGAGAGCGCCGCGACGCTCGCCGCGAGACGGAACCGGATCTTCGCCACCGCCGACAAGCGCAATGCGCTGCGCGCCGCGATCGCCGCGCTGCAGGAGCTCGACTTCGTCGTCGACCGGGCCGATTTGGCCGCCGGCGCCGTCAGCGGCGTGAAAGCGGATCAGTACCTGATGCGCATCACCGTGACGGTCGCGCCGTCCGGCGCCGATCGGATGCTCGTCCGCGCTGTCGCGCGCTACGACGTCACGCCGGTCCTTGAGGCAGCGCCATACGAGAAGTTCTTCGCCGTACTGGCGCGCATCCTCGCGCTCGATCCGCTTCCCGCCGGATGAGCTTAAAATCGCGCGAAGTGCGCAGAATTTAACGCGCTTTTCGCCCCTCAAAGGCGTTCTTCAACTTGACAATCGGGGCACAATCACTATAGAAACAAGTAGACCCGTGAAGCTTCTAGTCTCCCAGATCACCGAGACTCCGAAGGAAGTCGATTTCGCCGAAAGTCCGGACGAGCTGAACCGGTTTTATAGCGGTGAAAGCAAGGATTTTAGCTTTCCCGATCCGCTGCGCGTGCACCTCTTACATTACCGTTCGGGCGCGGATCTCTTCTTTCACGGGCGCGTCGAGTCGCAGATCGAAGGGCATTGTAGCCGCTGCCTGAAAAGCTACTCGTTTCCGCTCGCGAAGGAATTCGATTTCGTTCTCGCGCCGGATTCCACGGCGATCAAGAACCACGAGCTCAACGCCGGAGAGCTAGGTCTCAGCTTCTACCGCGGCGAGGAGATCAACCTCGAGCCGCTGATCCGCGAGCAGGCGCTGCTGGCGCTGCCGACGCGTCCGCTCTGCGACGAGAAATGCCGCGGGCTCTGTCCGCGCTGCGGCGCCGATCTAAACGAAGCCGAATGCCGCTGCGGCGATTCCCATGCCGATCCGCGGCTGGCGTTCTTACGTGATATGAAGTTGCATCAATAACCCTCCTTTGATACGCCTTTCCTTCCGCCCGCGCGGAGAGAAAAGAAGGGATAAAAACCAACATGCCGGTTCCGAAGCGAAGGACCTCCAAGACCAAGAAGAACAAGCGCCGCTCGCACGACGCGCTGACGCCGCCGCAGTTTACGAGCTGCCCCAAGTGCGGTGAAGCCGTTTTTCCGCATCGCGCGTGCGCCGCCTGCGGCTACTATCGCGGCAGACAGGCGCTTCCCGTCGAAGAGAGCTGATCTTTCCGCATATGGTGAAAATCGCCGTCGACGCCATGGGCGGAGACCACGCCCCCGACGCCATTGTCGCCGGGGCGCTGTCCGCCGCTCGTGAGCTCGGCGTTGAGATCGTCTTGGTCGGCCGCAAAGAGGTGATCGAGCCCAAGCTCGAGCACCGCTCTCTTGCGCCCGCGGTGCGCGTCGTCCACGCCGCCGAAGCGGTCGCCATGGACGAATCGCCGAGCGCCGCGATCCGCAAGCGCGATTCCTCTCTCGCCGTGGCGTATGAATTGATGAATCGCGGCGAAGCGCAGGCGGTCGTCAGCGCCGGCAACTCCGGTGCGATGATGGCCGTCGGAATGTTCGTCGTCGGCAAGCTGCCGCAGGTAGACCGGCCGGCGATCTCCGTCGTGGTTCCCACGCCGGGCAAGGGCACCGTGATCATCGATGCCGGGGCCAACGTCGACTGCAAACCGCGCCAGCTCGTGCAGTTCGCGACGATGGGATCGATCTATTCGGAGCAGATACTGGGCGTCTCCAAGCCGCGCGTCGGCGTGCTCAGCAACGGCGAGGAAGAGTCGAAGGGCAACGATCTGACGCGCGCCGCGAGCGAAGAGCTCTCGCACACGTCGCTCAACTACATCGGCTACGTCGAAGGCCGCGACATCTTCAACGACAGCGTCGACGTCGTCGTGTGCGACGGCTTTACCGGCAACGTTGCGCTCAAGACGATGGAAGGGCTCGCCGCCTGCATCGGCCGCATGTTGAAAGACGCGTTCCGGGAAACCGCCTTCAGCCGCGTGGGTTATCTCATGAGCCGTGGTCCGCTCATGCGCGCCTATCGCCGGTTGGACTACCGCGAATACGGCGGCGCGCCGCTGCTCGGCCTGAGCGGCGTCGCGATCGTCGCGCACGGCGGCTCCGGCGAAAAAGAGATCAGGAACGCGATCCGCGTCGCGAAGGAAGCGGTCGCGCACGACGTCAACCGGCGCATTATGGAGCTGCTCGTCCAGACCGACGGCGCCATCGCGCCCGCCGAGCCGCAGCGCATCTGGCAGCGCGTGAAATCGAAATTCACCGGTAAAGCCGGCGCCGAAAGCGAGACGAAGGGTGGCGGCAAAGTCTAAGCTCGCCTTCGTTTTTCCCGGACAGGGTTCGCAGTATGTCGGCATGGGAAAGGAGTTTTGCGAGCGCTTCGCGGCTGCGCGCGAGACTTTCGCCGAAGCCGAGGAAGCCTTGCATGCGCCGCTCACGCGTCTGTGCTTTTCCGGCCCCGAAGACGAGCTGAAACTCACCGAGAACACACAGCCCGCAATCCTGACCGTCTCGACCGCCATTGTTCGCGTCCTGCAAGCTGAATACGGTCTGGAACCCGTCTGTGTCGCCGGACACAGTCTCGGGGAATACAGCGCGCTTGTCGCCGTCGGCGCACTTGCGTTTTCCGATGCCGTCAAGCTAGTACGGGAGCGCGGGCGGCTCATGCAGCAGGCCGTGCCGCCGGGTAAAGGATCGATGGCGGTCGTTCTCGGGCTTACCGCTGAAGACGTCGAAAAAATTTGCGCGGATGCCGCGCAGGGCGAGGTAGTCGCGCCGGCGAACCTCAACGGCGCCGGTCAGATCGTCATCGCCGGCGGAAAAGCCGCCGTCGCTCGCGCGATGACGCTCGCGCGCGAGCGCGGCGCGAAGCGCGTCCTGGAGCTGCCCGTCAGCGCGCCGTTTCATTGCACGCTTATGCAGCCGGCGGCGGAAGGGCTCAAAGCGGTGCTGGCGGATATCGACGTGAAACCGTATTCGATCGGCGTCATCACTAACGTCGACGCGGATATCAATACGGACGCGAGCCGCGTCAAAGACTTGCTCGCGCGCCAGGCGGTCAGCTCTGTGCGTTGGGAAGAATCGGTGAGACGCCTCGAAGATTCGGCTCCCGAGCGCGTTCTAGAGATCGGACCGGGAAAAGTTTTGACCGGCCTCATCAAACGCATCAGCCCGAAGCTCCAGGCGGATAACATCGAGACACCCGAGGATCTGAAGAAGGTAAGCGCTTAACGGGATCAGCGCGTATTGCCGTCATGGTATTACAAGGTCAGGTCGCATTGGTTACCGGCGCGAGCCGCGGCATCGGCCGCGCGATCGCGCTGGACCTGGCGCGGCTCGGCGCGCATGTCGCCGTCAATTACGCGACGAATGCATCCGCGGCCCAGGAGACGCTCAAGGAGATCGGCGAGGCCGGGGGTTCCGGAGAGCTCGCTCCGTTCGACGTCTCGGACGAGCGAGAGGTCGATTCCGGGGTGAAAAAAGTCGTTGACCAGCACAAAAAAATTGATATTGTAGTCAACAACGCCGGGGTGACCTCCGACAATCTTCTCGTACGCCTCAAAGCGGAAGATTGGGACCGCGTTCTTGGCATCAACCTCAAGGGAACGGTCCACTGCACCAAGGCCGTCTGCCGCGGCATGCTTCGGGAACGCTACGGTCGGATCGTTAATATTACCTCGGTCGTCGGCCAGACGGGCAACGCGGGTCAATCGGTCTATGCGGCTTCGAAGGCGGGTATCATCGGATTTACCCGCGCGATGGCGCGGGAGTTGGGCTCACGCGGCATCACCGTCAACGCGGTGGCGCCTGGATATATCGAAACGGAGATGACGGAGAAGCTTCCGGAGGATTTGAAGCAGGAGTTTCTGCGGTCTATACCTTTGGGGCGGTTCGGCAGCGGCGCAGAGGTCGCCGCCGTCGTGTCGTTTCTCGCAAGCCCCGCCGCCGGATATATTACGGGGCAGGTGATCGGCGTGAACGGCGGATTGTTGATGGCGTAACGAAAGTCAGAGGAGGTGAGCGAATGGCATCATCGGTAGAGGCCAGAGTTAAAGAGATCGTCTGCGAGCAGCTGGGCGTCAGCGAAGATGAGGTGACGCCCGATGCCTCGTTCATCGAGGATCTAGGCGCCGATTCTTTGGACATCGTCGAACTAGTGATGGCTCTTGAAGAAGAGTACGAGATGGAGATCTCCGACGAAGACGCTGAGAAGATCAAGACTGTTCAGGACGTCATCACCTACATCGAAGCCCATAAGTAGATATTTACGGCCGCGGTCGAGCACCCTGTCGGGCGCCCGCCGCCGGCTGCCAAAGGCGATCGCAGGGGCTACGAATGGCAGCGCGCCATTCTCCTGCGATTTTCTTTTATCGGAAGCTGGCAAGCGTCCGGCACGTCACCGGCCGGCACAGGGAGCGCTCGGATGATCGTCATCGGCTGCGACCACGGCGGCGTGGCGCTCAAAGATTTTCTGGTCGAGAAACTCCGCGCGCGCGGCGTCGACATCGAAGACGTCGGCACGCAGGGTGGCGACTCGGTCGATTACCCCGACTTCGGGCGGCGCGTCGCCGAGAAGGTTGCCAGCGGCGGCGCTGAGCGCGGTATTCTCCTCTGCACCAGCGGCATCGGCATGTCGATGGTTGCGAACAAATATCCGGGCGTCCGCGCGGCGCTCGTCCACGAGCCGAAAGGCGCGCAGATGAGCCGCGAGCATAACGACGCCAACGTGCTCGTGCTCGGCGGCGGCGTGGTCGAGCCGCCGATGGCGGAGAAGATCTTGAGCATTTGGCTGGAGACGCCTTTCGCCGGCGGACGGCACCAGCGTCGCGTCGACAAGATCGCCGAAGTCGAGCGGGAGCTGGGAACGCGTCTGCAAGAAAAGAATAGAAAGTAAAGGAAAATTTTTTCATGTCGTTTCTGCAAAAGACCGACCCGGAAGTATTCGCCGCCATCGAAAAAGAGACAGAGCGTCTCGAGAACAACCTCGAGCTGATCGCGTCGGAAAACGCCGTCAGCGAAGCGGTGCTCGAAGCGCAAGGCTCGGTGATGACGAACAAGTACGCCGAAGGGTATCCCGGCAAGCGCTATTACGGCGGCTGCGAATTCGTCGACATCGTCGAGGATCTCGCGATCGCTCGCGCGAAGGAGCTTTTCGGCGCGGACCATGTCAACGTGCAGCCGCATTCCGGTTCGCAGGCGAACATGGCGGTCTACTTCTCACAGCTTCAGCCCGGCGACACGATCCTCGCCATGGACCTGACCCACGGCGGGCACCTCACGCACGGAAGCCCGGTGAATTTTTCCGGCAAGTTCTTCAAAGTCGTCCCTTACGGCGTCCGTCGCTCGGACGAGCGCATCGACTACGACGCCATGCGCGAGCTCGCGCGCCGGCACCGGCCCAAGATGATCGTCGTCGGCTACAGCGCGTATCCGCGCGAGATCGACTTCCGTCCGTTTCGCGAGGCGGCCGACGAAGTCGGCGCCGTCGTCATGGTCGATATCGCGCACTTCGCGGGCCTGGTCGCGGCCGGCGTCCACCCGTCGCCGGTGCCGCACGCCGAATTCGTCACCACGACGACGCACAAGACGCTCCGCGGCCCGCGCGGCGGGATGATCATGTGCCGCGAAGCATTCGCGAAGACGATCAATTCGTCGGTGTTCCCCGGCAACCAGGGGGGACCGCTCATGCACGTGATCGCCGCGAAGGCGGTGGCGCTCAAAGAAGCGCTGACGCCGGAATTCAAGGAATACCAGCGCCAGATTGTCAGGAACGCGAAGGCGCTCGCCGCCGCGCTCGTCAAGCAGGGCTTCAAGCTCATCTCCGGCGGAACCGACAACCATTTGATGCTGGTCGATTTCCGGCAATCCGAGCTGACCGGCAAAGTCGCGCAGGAAACCCTCGATAAGGCGCGCATCACGGTCAACCGCAACACGGTGCCGTTCGAGGCGCGCTCACCGTTCGTTACGAGCGGCATCCGCGTCGGCACGCCGGCGGTCACGACGCGCGGCATGAAGGAAAAAGAGATGGAGACGATCGCCGGCTTCATCGCCCGCGCGCTCAATAACGTCTCTAACGACGCGGCGCTGCGCTCGGTCGGCGACGATGTCCGCGAGCTGTGCCGAAGATTTCCGATTTATCCCAACCGTCTGCGGCAAGGAAAGTGAGCAGTGAGTAGTGGAAAACAACGGATCGTGAACTACTCACTACTCACGACTCACTAACTCACTTTATGAAGTGTCCCTTCTGCCACGAGGCCGAAAACCGCGTCATCGACTCCCGCCTCAGCAAAGATGCCAACATGATCCGGCGGCGGCGCGAGTGCGAGAAGTGCAGCCGCCGCTTCACGACTTACGAGCGCGTCGAAGAGACGATGCCGCTCGTCGTGAAAAAAGACGGACGGCGCGAGAGCTATGACAGGCTGAAAGTCGTCAACGGCCTCAAGCGCGCGTGCGAGAAGCGGCCCGTCAGCATCAACACGATCGAGGCGGTCGCCGATCGGATCGAGCGCAGCCTCCAGGAGCGCGCCGAGAAGGAAGTTCCGAGCTCCGTCATCGGCGAGGCGACGATGAGAGAGCTCCACGATATCGACGAAGTCGCCTACGTCCGCTTCGCGTCCGTCTACCGCTCGTTCAAGGACATCAACGAATTCATGGTCGAGCTCGAAGAGCTGCTGAAAGAGCGCAAGGGGCAGTCGAACAAAACCCCGAAGCCGAAGAAGCAGGAGAGCCATTCGTCTTGAGCGATGAAGCCGACATTCGATATATGCGCATGGTCCTCCGCCTGGCCGAAAAAGCCGCCGGGCGGACGAGCCCCAATCCCATGGTCGGCGCGCTTCTCGTGCGCGGCCGCAAAGTCGTCGCGACCGGCTATCATCGCCGCGCCGGCGGCGATCACGCCGAAATCGACGCGCTGAAGCGCGCCGGGCGAAACGCACGCGGCGCGACTCTTTATCTCAATCTCGAACCCTGCAGCCATTACGGCCGGACGCCGCCCTGCGTCGAGGCGTTGATCGCGGCAAAAATCAAGCGCATCGTCGCGGGCATGGCCGATCCCAACCCGCTCGTTTCGGGCCGAGGCTTCAGGCGGTTGCGGCAGGCGGGAGTTCGGGTCCACTCCGGCGTCCTTGAAGCCGAGAGCCGGAGGCTCAACGAAGCATTCATAAAATATATTACTCGCGGGCTTCCATTTGTCTTATTGAAAGCCGCCGCGTCTCTCGACGGCAAAACCGCCACTGTGACCGGCAGCTCGCGCTGGGTTACCGGCCGCGCCGCGCGCCGGCGTGTGCACGAGCTGCGCAACCGCTTCGACGCGGTTGTCGTCGGCGTCGGAACGGTGATTGCCGACGACCCGCAGCTCACCTGCCGCATTCCGGGCGGGCGCAACCCTGTGCGCATCGTTATCGATCCGCGGCTCCGCATTCCGCTTACCTCGCGTGTCCTTAAAGAGCCGGGGAGGACGGTGATCGTCGCCGGCGCGCGCCCGCCGGAGCGAAAGGCCGCGCGCCTCGAGAGCCTCGGCGCGGAAGTCTGGCGCATGCCTTCGCGACGCGACCGAATCGCGTTCGCCGCCGTGCTGAAGAAAATCGCCGAGCAGGAGATGGTGAGCGTGATGATCGAAGGGGGCGCGATCACCGCCGGCCGCGCCCTGGCGGCGAAGGTTGTCGACAAGATCGCGTTCTTCTATGCTCCCAAGATCGTCGGCGGCGACGGGCTTCCGATCGTCTCGTCGCTCGGGATCAAGCAGATGGGCCAGAGCCGGCCGGTCCAGAATATTGAAATTGAAACGATCGGCAACGACATTCTGCTGACAGGCTATCTGTAAACGATGTTTACCGGGATCATTGAAGACGTGGGCGAGGTCGTGCGGTGGGAGCGGCGCGGCGGCGCCGGCGTGCTCGTCGTCCGCACCGGCCTTTCTGTCAAACAAATGGAGCTCGGCGCCAGCATCGCCGTCAACGGCGCCTGTTTAACAGTGACCGAGAAAAGCCGCGGCGCGTTCAAGGTCGACGTCTCGCCGGAGACCCTGAAGCGGACGACTTTCGGCGGCCTCAAAAAAGATGCGGCGGTGAATCTCGAAAGGCCGATGACGCTCAGCGATCGCTTGGGCGGGCATCTCGTCACAGGACACATCGACGGCGTCGCCGCCGCGGAGAAAATCGAACCAAAAGGGGACTACACCTTTTACACCTTCCGGGTTTCGCCCCCGCTTTCGCGTCTGCTCGTGCCCAAAGGCTCGGTTGCGGTCGACGGTATCAGCCTCACGGTCAATGCTTGCGGCCGCGGCCGGTTTTCCATCGCCGCGATCCCATTTACGTTAAAACACACGAATTTGCGCCACCTTAGGGTAGGTGCTAGAGTCAACATCGAGACCGATCTGATCGGAAAATACGTGCAGCGGTTGCTCCGGCAGGAATAGCCGCCGTTTCCTCCGCATGGATCGCGTCTTAACCTTATATCGCATGGCTATTTCTCCCATCGAAGAGATACTGGAAGAAATCCGCGCCGGACGGCTCGTCATTCTAGTGGACGACGGCGGCGCCGACGGCGAGGGATTTCTCTGCGCTGCCGCCGAGACGATAACAACGGAAGCGGTCAATTTCATGATGCTCCACGCGCGAGGCCTTATCTGCCTTGGTCTGCCGGAAGAGCGGATGAAGCAGCTAGGCATCCCGCTCATGCTGCAGGAGAGCAGTTCGAAGGTCGTGGGCTCGCTCGGCGCCTCGGTCGCGCTCCGCGCGGACGGCGCTTCGGCCGCTTCCGCGGCGAGCCGCGCGCGCACGCTTCGCGCCGCTGTGGCGAAAGAGACGCGCCGGAGCGATCTCGCCGTTCCCGGCTACATCTTCCCCGTCCAGGCGCGGAACGGCGGCGTGCTCGTGCGCTCGGCGCGCATCGAGGCCGCTGTCGACCTTGCACGGATGGCCGGTTTCGCGCCCGGCGGCGTCATCTGCGAGATGCTCGATGACGACGGCTCGGTCGCGCTCATGCCCTACCTCGAGCGTTTCGCGGCGAAGCACAAGCTCAAGATCGCATCGATCGCCGATCTTATCGCCTACCGGCTCCGGAGCGAATGTCTCGTCAAGCGCATCGCCGAGGTCGATTTTCCGACGATTCACGGCGGCGCGTACAGGGCGATTCTGTACAGCAACACGGCCGACGCCTACGAGCACATGGCGCTGGTTAAAAACGACATTCACAAAGACGAGCCGGTGCTCGTGCGGATGCACTCGGAATGCCTCACCGGCGACGTCTTTGGCTCGATGCGATGCGACTGCGGCGACCAGATCCGCCGTTCGCTCAGAATGATCGATCAGGAAGGCAAGGGCGTGCTGGTCTACATGCACCAGGAGGGCAGAGGCATCGGGCTCACGAACAAAATCAAGGCGTACGCCTTGCAGGACCAGGGGCTCGACACAGTCGAGGCGAACCTCGAGCTCGGCTTCAAGGAAGATCTCAGGGACTACGGCATCGGCGCGCAGATTTTGCGCGATCTCGGCGTGCAGAAAATCCGGCTGCTCACGAACAACCCGCGGAAGATCATCGGCCTCGAAGGCTACGGATTGAAGGTCGTCGAGCGCGTGCCGATCGAAGTCGCGCCGCAAGCGACGAACATCGAATATCTCCGCACCAAGCAGCGGAAGATGGGGCATCTTTTTTCGAAGCTCGAGTCCAAGCCGGGGAAGTAGCCGCTCATCGCCATGGTCAAAGCGATCCAGGGACGGCTCGACGGCAGCGGCCTCAAGTTCGCCGTCGTCGTCAGCCGCTTCAACGATTTCGTGACCGATAGGCTGCTCGATGGCGCGCTGGAGGCGCTGAAGGCGCACGGCGTCGACGAGAGCCGCATCGAAGTGATCCGGGTGCCGGGCGCGTTCGAGATCCCGCTCGCCGCCAAGCAGATAGCGGCGGCAGGCAAGCACGACGCGCTCATCTGCCTCGGCGCGATCATCCGCGGCGACACGCCGCACTTCGACTATATCGCCGACGCGGTGACGCGCGGGCTCGGCGGGCTGACGCTCGAATATCGTCTGCCGATCTCGTTCGGCGTGCTTACGACCAACACCGTCGAGCAGGCGATGGAGCGGGCCGGCGAGAAGACCCAGAACAAGGGCTTCGAAGCGGCGCTGACGGCGATCGAGATGGCGAATTTGAAGAAGGAATTAGGGATTGGGAATTAGGAATTGGGGGCTTCATGGCTCCGACTTGCCCTGTTTCTCAATTCCCAATGCCCAATTCCTGATCCCTGCTTTATGGGACCCCGTCGACAAGGGCGCGAGCTCGCGGTGCAGGCGCTGTATCAGGTCGAAGTGACCGGTGACGCCTCATCGAAGTCTCTCGCGCTCTTCCTGAGCCATTTCGAGGGCGGCGCGGAAGCTAAGGACTTCGCGCGGCGGCTCATCGACGGGGTGCTCGAACATCGCGAGGAGATCGACCGCCGCATCGAGCAGACGGCCGAGAACTGGAAGCTCGATCGCATCGCGAAAGTCGATCTCGTGATACTCCGGCTCGCGAGCTACGAGCTGCTTTGCTGCAATGACATTCCGGTGAACGTGAGCATCGACGAAGCGATCGAGATCGGTAAGCGCTTCGGCGCCGCCGACTCATCCACGTTCATCAACGGCATTCTGGATAAGATCGCCGCCGCTAGCGGTCCAAAGGCGACCTGACCGGCGCTTCGAGCAATGGACGACAGATACTACCCGCAAATCGTCGAAGAGAAATGGCAGCGCATCTGGGAAGAGCATAAAAGCTTTCGCGCCACCCGCGCCGCCGCGCGACCGAAATATTACGTCCTCGAGATGTTTCCGTACCCGTCGGGCCGCATTCACATGGGCCATGTGCGCAACTACTCGATCGGCGACGTCGTCGCGCGCTACAAGCGCATGCGCGGTCTCAACGTCCTCCATCCGATGGGCTGGGACGCCTTCGGCCTCCCGGCGGAAAACGCCGCGATCGAGCGCAACATTCACCCGGAGGCGTGGACGCGCGACAATATCGAATACATGAATACGCAGCTCAAGCGCATGGGGCTGTCGTACGATTGGAACCGCGAGGTCGCGACCTGCGAGCCGGATTATTATCGCTGGAACCAGTGGATCTTTTTAAAATTCTACGAGCGCGGCCTCGCGTACAAAAAAAGCTCGTTCGTCAATTGGTGCCCGTCGTGTCTGACGGTGCTCGCCAACGAACAGGTGATCGAGGGGGCCTGCTGGCGCTGCGATTCCGTGGTCGTGCAAAAAGAGCTCGAGCAGTGGTTTTTCCGCATCACCGCTTACGCCGAGGAGCTGCTGAACGATCTCGAGCGGCTGGCCGGCTGGCCCGAAAAAGTCGTCACGATGCAGCGGAACTGGATCGGGCGCAGCGAAGGCGCGGAGTTCGATCTTCGCGTCGCCGGCCGCGACGACCTGAAAGTCCGTATTTTTACGACGCGCCCGGATACGGCGTTCGGTATGACGTACGCCGTGCTCGCGCCCGAGCATCCGCTCGTCGACAAGCTCGTCGCCGATGCCGGCGAGCGCGCTCAGGTCGAAGCCTTCCGCGCGGAGGTCTCTAAACAATCCGAGCAGGAGCGCACAGCTGAGGACCGTCCCAAACGCGGCCTCAGGCTTTCCGCGCGCGTGACAAATCCTTTCAACGGCGCCGCGATACCTCTGTTTATCGCCGATTACGTTCTGCTCGGCTACGGCACCGGCGCGATCATGGCGGTGCCCGGCGAGGATCAGCGCGACTGGGATTTCGCCAAACGGTATGGACTCGACATCGTCGAGACTGTCCAACGGCCGGCGGATTGGACGGGCGAGGCTTACACGGGCGAGGGCGTGAAGATCAACTCCGGCTTCCTAAATGGGCTTGCAGTCGAAGAAGCGAAGCGGCGCGCGATCGATTGGCTCGTCGAGCGCGGTCTGGGCGAAGCCAAAATCAATTATCGGCTGCGCGACTGGGGTGTTTCGCGCCAGCGCTATTGGGGCACGCCGATCCCGATCGTTTATTGCGATAAGTGCGGCATTGTCCCGGTGCCGGAGAAAGATCTTCCCGTGACACTGCCGCGCGATGTGCCGTTCACCGGCAAGGGCGGCTCGCCGCTCGCCGAAAGCAAGTCGTTTGTCGAGACAACCTGTCCGCGCTGCGGCGGCCCGGCGCGCCGGGAAACCGACACCATGGACACCTTCGTGGATTCGTCCTGGTATTTTCTGCGCTTTACGTCGCCGCACTATGCCGCAAAGCCGTTCGATCCGGCCGAAGCCGATTATTGGATGCCGGTCGACCAGTACATCGGCGGCGTCGAGCACGCGGTGCTGCACCTTCTCTATGCGCGGTTTTTTACGAAGGCGCTTCGCGACCTGGGGCTGACGAAAGCGGACGAGCCGTTCACGAATCTCCTGACACAGGGGATGGTCAGCAAGGAGACCTACCGCTGCGAGGAGCACGAATGGCTCTTTCCGAGCGAGCTCGTCGGCTCCGAGGCGGAAGGCTGGCGCTGTCCGAAATGCGGCCGGCCGGCGGTCAAAGGGCGCGTCGAGAAGATGTCGAAGTCGAAGAAGAACATCGTCGATCCGGAAGACCTGATCGCGCAATACGGCGCCGACACGGCGCGGCTATTTACGCTCTTCGCCGCTCCGCCGGAAAAGGACCTCGAATGGAACTCGCAGGGCGTGGAAGGCGCGTTCCGCTTTCTCACGCGCCTCTGGCGCTTCGTCGTCCAGAATCAGGAGCAGCTCGCGGCGGCGAGCGCGCCGGTCGAGCTCCCGGCCGATCTCAAGGATCTCAATCGGCTCGTGCACCGGACGATCAAAAAAGTAACCGAGGACATCGAGACCCGCTTTCATTTCAATACCGCCATCGCCGCCATCATGGAGCTGCTGAACGCGGTCATCGCCGCCGCGCAGAAACAATCGCTGGACGGACGCGCTGCGGTCGTGAAAGACGCGCTCGCGGCGATCGTCACGCTGCTCTATCCATTCGTGCCGCACGTGGCGAGCGAGCTGTGGAGCGCCCTGGGGCAGAAACAGCCGCTCGACGAAGTCGGCTGGCCGTCTTATTCGAGCGACGCTTTGGAGCAAGAAAAACTCTTGATCGTAATCCAGGTCAATGGCAAAGTGCGGGGCAAGATCACGGTGCCGGCCGACGCGAGCGGCGAAGCGGTGGAAGCCATGGCGCTGGCCGACCCGAAAGTGAAGGGCTTTGTCGCCGGTAAGGGCATTCAGAAAATAATCCAGGTGCCGCGGCGGCTGGTCAACATCGTGCTGGAGGGATGAGATGAAGCGTCTCGCCTCCGCACCCGGTTGCGCCGGAAGTCGCGTCTCGTTGCAAATGAAGCTTCACATCGGAAGATCTCTCGCGATTCAGATTTGCCTGCTCACGCTCGTCGCCGGCTGCGGGTATCAATTCACCGGCCGGGGCGCGGCTTTTCCCCGCGATGTCCAGACGGTCTTCGTCGATCCGCTCGTCAATCGCACGAAAGAGGTCGGTATCGACCGCGAGATGACGATGGCGCTCAAGACGGAGATCAATCGCAAGGGGCTGCTGCGCGTCGTCGATCGGCTTGAAGACGCCGACGCAATCCTGAGCGGCGTCATACGCAATTTCGACAGCCGCGTGGTGGGCGTCAACCGGCACGACGAGGCGTTGCAGTACGAGTATGTGTTGGTTGTCGACCTGAACCTCCGGCGCAGGGCGCCGGACGAGCTCTTGTGGCGAACCCAGGGCGCGCGCTTTATCGATCAATACGCGGGCTCGCGCGCGGCCGTCGTTACGACCTCGCCGGAGTCGCGCGCGCTCGGATACCAGTCGCCGGACTTGCGGCGCTTCACCGACGTGCAACTCACCGAGACCCAAAAGGACGAGGCTCGCAGCCGCCTTCTGGAATCGGCGGCGCACGACCTGCACATGCGTCTATTGGAACTGTTTTAAGCGTCGCGCCGGGCGGGAGTAGATCAGGCGGGGCGGCTGGCGGAGCGGGAAAGACGCGAGAGCCAGCGCGAAGCGGTATTTTTTTTCACGATCCCCTTGCTCACCGCCTTGCCCAGGGCGCTGCTGACTTCGCGAAGCCCGGCGGAAATCTGTTCGGCGTCTTTTTTCTCGATTGCCTGCCGCGCTTTTTTGATCAACGTTCGGAGCCTTGAACGTGCCTCTTTGTTGATCGTTCTTTTCTTCAGGCTCTGCCGGTGGCGCTTGATCGCCGATTGATGAATAGCCAAACGAAAACCTCCGCGAATTTTTCAATGGCTTTATCACGGGGTAGCGATGGAGTCAACGCAAGTCGGCATTTCTCTCGTCAATGGAAAACTAAGCGAAGTGACACGTTTTTTGTGCGAGGTGAGAGGGATCGAGGTTCCTTCAAACGCCGCTGTCAGGCGTTTCATAATACGGTAACAATAATTCCGAAATTTGCCCAAGTTACTGAAATTACGCGCATTTATTTGCAAACATTTTGTGCAATTCGTTCCGATAAGCTATTTTTAGCCTTACGAAACGTGCAGGCGACCGGTTATCAACAACTTATGCACAGGTTTTGTGGGTTTCCGACTTGACAACTCGCTGATTAACTTCGTTTTCGTTTAATCCGAACGTCAGAAAACAATTATATTTTTCGTATTCTTTTGGTAGAATCCCGCGATCCCGGATTGTTGCGGCTGAGGTGATTTCGCCATGATGCGTTTTTTTCTGTACACGATCGGCGCTGCGCTGCTCATCGCTGCGCTCGCGGTCGGCGGCATCCTTTATTATTACGGCCACGACCTGCCCGACCGGCTCGATCTCGCGTCGACTTACGAGCCGGCGGTCGTCAGCACGGTTTACGACATGCACGAAAAGCCGATCGGCGAGTTCTATCTGCAGCGGCGTATTGTCGTGCCGCTCGATCGCATCCCGCAGCACGTCGTCAAAGCGTTGCTCGCCGCGGAAGATTCGCGTTTTTACGTGCACCGCGGCATCGACGTCTACGCGATCGTGCGCGCGTCGTTGGCGAACCTCAGGCACCGCGGCGTCCACGAGGGCGCGAGCACGCTTACGCAGCAGCTCGTGCGCGGATTTTTTCTCACTCCCGAGAGGACGTTCTCGCGAAAAATCCGCGAGGCGATCTTAGCCTACCGCGTGGAAAAGAATCATACGAAGGACGAAATCCTCTATTTATACTTCAACCAGGTCTACTTCGGGCACGGCAACTACGGCATCGAAGCGGCCAGCCGCGACTACTTCGGCAAGAGCGTCGCCGATATCAATATCGCGGAAGCCGCGCTGCTCGCCGGGCTGCCTCGCTCGCCGAGCCGCAACTCGCCGTACCGAGACTTCTTCGCCGCGCGCGAGCGCCAGCGCTACGTGCTCGGCCGCATGCTCGCGGAAGGATACATCACACGCGCCGTTTACCAGGATGCGCTCCAGACGCCCATTCGGTTGAATCCCGCTCCCGCGCTCAATTCGCAGATCGCGCCGCACTTTGTCGAGCACGTGCGCCGCGTCCTGGGTGATGAGTACGGATTCCGTCCTCTGCTGCAGGGCGGCCTGCGGATCTATACGACGCTCGACTCCAATCTACAGGTAGCGGCGCAAAAAGCGGTGCGCCAAGGTCTCGACGACGTGCGCTTGCGCGTCAAGAAAAAATCGGCAGGCAAGAGTCCGGCGCGTGAAGGCGAGGTCGAAGGCGCGCTGCTCGCGATGGAACCGGAGACCGGAATGGTGCGCGCGCTCGTCGGCGGCTATGACTTCACGACGAGCCAGTACAACCGCGCGCTCCAGGCCAAGCGGCAGCCGGGCAGCTCCTTCAAGCCGATCATCTATTCCGCGGCGCTGGAAGCAGGCTTTTCGGAATTGTCGGTCGTACAGGACGGGCCGCTTTCTTTCCGCCTCGCCGGCGGAAAAGTGTGGGCTCCGCAGAACTATGACAATAAATTCCACGGCCCGGTGACGCTCCGCACGGCACTGGCGCATTCGCTCAACAGCGTCTCGGTGCGCCTGGTGCAGCGCGTCGGCGTCGAGCGGACCATCCAGCAGGCGCGCAAACTCGGCATCGAATCGCCGATCGAAAAAAATCTTTCACTTGCCTTGGGCTCGCCTTCCGTAACGCTCCTCGAGATGGTGCGCGCGTTCGGCGTATTCGCCGGCGGCGGCAAGCTCGCCGAGCCGCTCTTTATTCTGAAGGTGACCGACCGCGACGGCAGTGTACTCGAAGAAAGCGAGGCGAGCGTCAAGCCGGTGCTCTCGCCGGAAGTCGCCTATGTCATGACTGATATGCTCAAAAACGTCGTTCAAAGCGGCACCGCACGCGCGGCGGCCAAGCTGGGAAAAAATATCGCGGGGAAAACGGGCACAACGAGCGACTATCGGGACAACTGGTTCATCGGCTATAACCCGAGCCTCGTTGCGGGCGTTTGGATCGGTTACGACGATCACCGCTCGATCGGCGATAAGGAAACCGGCGCGAGCACGGCGCTGCCGATATGGCTCTCTTTCATGAAAACGGCGAGCGAAGGGAAGGAAGAGGAGGAATTCGCCGTCCCGGAAGGGATCAACTGGATGGACGTCAATCTCCGCGATCGCTATCCTCTGCCTCTTTTCGAAAGTTCGCCGGTTGCAAAAATTCCTTATGTCTCGACCGGCCGCGCGCCCGCCCCGGCGCCGGTCAAGGATACGGCGCCTACGGCATTGGATTCATTGCCGAAAACCGAAGCTACGGCCGTCCCGGAAGAGCCCGCCGAAGGGCTTCCGAGTCGTACCGCTTGGTAAAATTTCGACCCCCTTGCAAGAATTTTGATCTTGTGTAATACAAATTCGTAGCAAGCAGGCTCTTGAGTTGTGGAAAGGAGGTGAACAAGGATGGGAAAACGAGTTGCTTCATGGTCAATGGTGAGCCTTTTTATTGTCACTCTAGCTTTCGCTGGATGCGGAAAGAAAGAAGAACCGCCTCCGCCTCCACCGGCTCCAGCGCCAGCGGCGCCGCCGGCACCTGATACGGGCACGGGACAGCCCGGCGCGATGGCTCCGGCCCCCGGCGGAACGGATACGTCGGCGACGGCGGCTCCGGCAGCACCAGCGGCTCCCGACAAGTCGGCGGAGAAGAAGAGCAAGTAAGGCTTCAATTCGCCTGATTGGTTTGGCAACCGAAAAGGGGAAGGGATTCCAAAATCCTTCCCCTTTTTTGCAACTAGGCCTACCGATCGAAGCGCCCATCTACGATGCGCGTCCAGACCCGCCCAGACAGCGCGCGGATTCGCGCCGGGCCGGGTCCACGCGCATCGTAGAGCGCGCGCTTCGCCGGTGAGCTTTAATTTTTAGTCGAATTCGACGAAGGTTTTTCCAGCGTGATGGCCGCGACGCCGTACATGACCTTCACGGAGCATCTCGAAGAGCTCCGCTGGCGGCTCATCAAGTCGGTCGCAGCGGTCGCGGTCGGCTTCATTCTATGCTATGTGGCCTCGGACAGGATCTTCGCGTTGATGATCGCGCCGCTGAAGCAGAACCTGCAGCCCGGTCAGAGCCTGATCGGCACGGGCGTCGCCGAGGCGTTTTTCATCGAGATGAAAGTGGGGCTGGTCGGCGGCTTGTTCGTCGCCTCGCCGGTCATTTTTTATCAGATATGGCGGTTTCTCGCGCCGGGACTGCTCGGCGAAGAAAAAAAACTGGTGATTCCGTTCGTAGCCGCCGCGACGGGGTTCTTTTTAGCCGGCGCGTATTTCTGCTACCGCGTCGTGCTGCCGGTCGCGTTCGGCTATTTCGTCGAGCAATACCAATCGATCGGAGTCTCGCCCGAAATCCGCATCGCGGAGTATTTCAGTTTTTTTTTCCGCATGATTCTGGCTTTCGGCATCACCTTCGAACTGCCGGTCTTCACGTTTTTTCTCGTCCGGCTGGGTCTTTTGAACTACCGTCTGATGTGGCGGTCGTTTCGCTATGCTATCGTGCTGATTTTCATCGCCGCTGCGATTCTGACGCCGACGCCGGACGTCATCAACCAGACGCTGCTCGCCGCGCCGATGCTGTTTTTGTATCTGCTGAGCATCGGCGTGGCTTACGTCTGGCGCAAGGACCGCGACCAGCCGAGAGATGCTTGAGACCATAGGAAAGGAAACTCGATGATCCCATTCGTCATTCTCGTTAGCTTTGCCTCGCTCCTGTTCGCCGTCTTTTTGGCGCGCTACGTCTTGAGCAAAGACACCGGCACGCCGGCGATGCAGGCGATTTCGAACGCGATCAAGGAGGGCGCCGAAGCGTTCATGGTGCGGCAGAACAAGACGATCGTGACGCTCGCCATCGTGCTCGCGGTTCTCATCTTTATTCTCTACGGCTATGTCCGAGCGCCGAGCCCCGCGGACCCGGTGCCGCCGATCCAGATGGCGTTCTGGACGACGCTGTCGTTCATCCTAGGCGCGGCCTGCTCGGTCGTCGCCGGCTACATCGGCATGTGGGTGTCGATCCGCTCCAACATCCGGACCGCCTCGGCCGTACGTTCGAGCCTGAACGAAGGGCTTCGCATCGCGCTCCGCGGCGGCGCGGTCTCGGGGCTGTTTGTCGTCGCGATGAGTTTGCTCGGCGTCGGCGGCCTCTACGCGCTCCTCAACGCGCTGGGCCACGACGCGCAAAAGATTCCGTTCACAATCGTCGGCTACGGCTTCGGCGCTTCGTTCGTCGCCTTGTTCGCCCAGCTCGGCGGCGGTATTTACACCAAGGCGGCCGATGTCGGCGCCGACCTCGTCGGCAAAGTCGAGGCGGGTATTCCCGAGGACGATCCGCGCAACCCAGCCGTGATCGCGGACCTCGTCGGCGACAATGTCGGCGACTGCGCCGGTCGCGGCGCCGATCTCTTCGAATCGACCGCCGCGGAAAACATCGGCGCGATGATCCTGGGCGTCGGTCTGTTTCCCTACTTCGGGCTCAACGGGATTCTCTTTCCGCTCGTCGCGCGCGCGTTCGGCTTGATCGCCTCCATCGTCGGCGTCATGATCGTCAAGACCGACGAGCACGGCGACCCGATGCACGCGCTCAACCGCGGCTATTACGTGACGACCTTTCTCACCATCGTCGGTTTCTTCGTCGCCACCCGCTGGTTGCTCACCGTCGATCCGGCGGTGCATCCGGAGGCCCAGTCCGCGTGGATTTACTTCTTTTTCTGCGGCGTCATCGGCCTCGCGATGAGCCAGGCGTTCGTCTATATCACGCAATATTACACCGAGTACAAATACCGGCCGGTGAAATCGATCGCCGAGGCGTCCCAGACGGGTCCCGCGACCAACATCATCACCGGCGTGGCCGTCGGTCTCGAATGCACGGCGATCCCGGTGATCGTCATCTCGATCGCAATCGTCGCTTCTTATTATCTGGGAAATGCTAGCGGCGTAGCGCACGCGGGCCTCTTCGGCACGGCGGTGGCGACCATGGGCATGCTCGGCACGGCGGCGTATATCCTGGCGATGGACACCTTCGGCCCGATCACCGACAACGCCGGCGGCATCGTCGAGATGAGCCAGCAGCCCGAGGAAGTAAGAAGAAAGACAGACCGCCTGGACGCGGTCGGCAACACGACCAAGGCGCTCACGAAGGGCTACGCGATCGGCTCCGCCGCGCTCGCCGCCTTCCTGCTCTTCTCCGCCTACCTCGACGAGGTTGCGCACTACGGCATGAAGCTCGAGTCGGTCAATATCGCCAAGCCCGAGGTCTTTGTCGGCGGGCTGCTCGGCGCGATGCTCGTCTTTCTCTTCTCCGCGCTCGCGATCCGCGCCGTCGGCAAGGCCGCCTACTACGTCATCAACGAGGTGCGGCGCCAGTTCAAAGAGAACCCGGGCATCCTCAAAGGCACTTCGAAGCCGGACTATGGCCGCTGCGTCGACATCGTCACGGTGGGCGCGCTGAAGGAGATGGTCGCGCCGGGCATCCTCGCGATCGGCATGCCGGTCGCCGTCGGGATTATCTTCCGCTTTTTGGGGGTCGGCGCCGAGGCAGTCGCGGCGCTGCTCATGGTCGGCACGATCGCCGGTATTCTCATGGCGACGTTTCTCAACAACAGCGGCGGCGCTTGGGATAACGCGAAAAAGTTCGTCGAAATGGGCAAATACGGCGGCAAAGGGTCCGAGACCCACAAGGCCGCCGTCGTGGGCGATACGGTCGGCGATCCCTTCAAAGACACCGCCGGGCCGAGCCTGCACGTGCTGATCAAGCTGCTCGCCACGATCACGCTCGTGCTGGCGCCGCTGTTCGTATGAAGTAGTCGATCATCTTAAACCGCGGTCGGCTTTCCGGCCGCGGTTTTCTTTTTTATTCCCGTTAGATAATCTACTCGAACACGTGCGATACGCGTTGCCGCGCTCGCCCGGATGGTGGACTTGGTAGACACACGGGACTTAAAATCCCGAGGCCCCGGAAGGGGCCGTGCCGGTTCGAGTCCGGCTCCGGGCACCAAATCATCAATATTGCGTTGGCACTTGCTTTAGCGGCCGGAAAGAGAAATACGAAATCCGGAAGGAGCTATGTATGGCGATCGACGGCATGAAGGTGATCGACTTGGACAGCCATCTGGTGGGCGACCTTGACAACTGGGGCCAGACGATCGATCCCCAGTACCGCGAGTTTCTGCCGCGCCGCCTGCCGACGAAAGATAACGAGCGGCGCCGAACGCTCATCGGCAACCGCATCCTCGTCGGCGCGGAGCTCGGCCGTCAGAAGGCGGAAAAGCTCGAATGGGTGAAGCCGCACGACCTGACGTCCGGGGGCCGGGTGCGAAACATGGATCTCGACGGCATCGACATCGCCGTGCTCTCGCCCAATTCGACGGCGCTCGACATGCTCTGGTTCGTCGACGATCCGGAGCTCGCCGCCGCCTATGCGCGCGCGCAGAACGATTACATGAACGCTTACGCCGCCGAGCAGCCGGGGCGTCTCATGTGGGCGGGCGTGATCCCGCTGCAGGACCCGAAAGAGGCAGTCAAAGAACTCGAGCGCTCGCGCGCGCTCGGCAGTCAGGCGCTCAACGTGAAGGCGACGCCGATCCCCGGCAGGGAATGGTGGGACCCGTACTTCGACCCGATCTTCGACGCGCTGGAAAAAACGAAAACGCCGATTATTTTCCACGACACCAAGCTCGGCTCGATGGGGCAGGAGCGCTTTGCGGAGAATTTCTTCTTCTCGCACATGGTCGGCCGCACCATCGAATCGATGGTCTGTCTGATGGTGTATCTCTGCGGCGGCGTGATGGAGAAGCATCCCGACTTGAAGATCGTCTGCCTGGAGACCGGGGCGTCGCAGATGCCGTGGTGGCTCTCGCGCATGGACGAGCATTGGGAAAAACTGCCGCACCTTGTGCCGTGGCAGAAGCGCCGGCCGAGCGATATCTTCCATGAAAGCGTCTACGTCGGCTGCGAGCCGTTCGAGGACGGTCTCTTCGAATGGGCGGTCGAGTATTTGGGCGGCGATCGGCTGGTGCTCGCCACCGACTCGCCGCATTGGGATTCCTCCAAGCCGGGCGAAGTGACGGCGCCGGTAGCGCACAGCACGAAGATTTCACCAGAGAACAAGAAAAAAGTGCTCGGCGAAAACGCCATCGGTCTCCTCGGGCTGGGCCGCTAGGCGAACTCGATGCGGAAGACCGTTTGCGCCGCCGCGTTTCTTTTTGCGCTGCTGCCCGTCGGGGCGATCGCCCAGATGCGCGCCAAAGTAACGATCGGCTACGCCTCGATGAGTTCGGTGGCGACGACGCTGTGGGCGGCGCAGGAGAAAGGCTTCTTCGCACGCAACGGCATCGATGCCTCCGCCATCTTCATTCCCGGCTCGCCGACGCTGATCGCCACGCTCAGTACCGGCGACGTTCAATTCGGCTACACCGGCGGCACGGCGACGCTCGGCGCGGCGGTGGGCGGGCTCGATCTCAAAATGGTCGCCGCCTTCGCCAACCATATCCAATCGGATCTGGTGGTGCGGCCGGAGATCAAAACCGCCGCCGACTTGAAAGGCAAGCGCATCGGCGTCACGAGCATCGGCGGCACCGGCTGGATGTCGGCGATGCTCGGCTTGGAGCAGGTCGGCCTCAATGCGGAGCGCGACAAAATCTCCCTCGCCGCCTTCGGCGATCAGCGTGTCATCAGCCAGGCGCTGGAAAGCGGCACGATTCAGGGGGCGTCGCTCGCGGGCGTATTCGGCCGGCGGCTACAGCGCGCAGGCTACCATTTCATCGGCGATATGGAAAAGATTCCGCTCGTGGGCACGAGCCTGATTGTGAAATCCGACTACCTCGCGGCCCAGTCCGGCGTGGTGCGCAGTGTTCTGAAGTCTCTCCTCGAAGCGCACGGATACGTGCTCAACCCCGGGAACAGGGCGTCGGTGATAGAGCTCATGAGCAAAAAGCTCGGCGTGACCGATCAGGTCGCGGCCGGCGACGGCTATGAGGATTACGTCCGCCGCGTCGACCGGCGCATGTTCGTCTTGATCGAAGGCCTGAAGAACATCCAGCGCTTCATGAAAGCGCGCAATCCCAAGATCGCCGACCTCCAGCTCGACCGGCTCGTCGATGAGACGATCCTGCGCGATCTCGACAAGAGCGGTTTTCTCGATCAAGCCATGGGCGCCAGGACGCCACCACGATAAGAAATAAACGGGTGTTTGCGTACAGCGCCCCTCCAGCCGCCGCCGGTTCGAGTCGGGCTCCGGCACCATAAATCAAAAACAGGTGAGTCCTCGTCCTCCAAGCCGCCGGTGCTACTTAACGGCGCGATTACAGAACTTGTAAGGGCAACTGTCCCTTACTGAATGTCATTCGCTAGCGCCCGAAGGAAAAGCAACGTCCTTCTTGGTCCGGCAAAGTATGGCAGCGGCTATCTGCGGCAGCCATGAAGGACCGTGTCATAAAAAGCACCGGCTATGGTAATCGCTGATACTCTTTTTCCTTCCGTTTAACGGCATTTTCCACGGCACAACGTTTGCTCCAAGTTCCCCCGAGATTTTTTCGAACGCCGGGTTTTCGTCCGGTGAGGAGGAACCGATGCAGTTTCTGCATAGCCTGTGCAAGCAAACGTTTCGCGTTGCGCTGGTGGCGCTCGCGTTGTCGTTCTGCCATGGCGAAGCGCGCGCGGCTCAGCTGCAGTTGAGCTGGACCGATAATGCGACCAACGAGGACGGGTTTAAGATTGAGCGCGGCGCATCTACGAGCGGCCCCTTTAGCCAGATCGCCACGGTGTCGGCGAATGTTGTCAGCTATAACGACACAGGACTCTCGGACGCGACGCAGTTCTGCTACCGCGTGCGCGCTTACAATACGGGCGGCGATTCGAGCTATACCAACACGGCTTGCGCGACGACGACCGCGACTTTGACGCTCGCCAAGGCCGGCAACGGCACCGGCAGCGTGGGCAGCGCGCCGTCCGGCATCACGTGCGGCTCGACCTGCTCCGCGAGCTACTCGGCGGGAACTTCCGTGACGCTGACGGCGACGCCGGCGTCCGGGTCCGTTTTCACCGGCTGGAGCGGCGCATGCACGGGAACCGGTTCGTGCGTCGTTACCATGAGCGCGGCGCAATCCGTGACCGCTACATTTACTTTGCAGACTTTTAATCTAACCCTCACCAAAGCCGGCGCGGGAAGCGGAACGGTGACGAGCTCGCCGGCGGGCATCAATTGTGGCTCAACTTGCTCCGCGAGCTTCAACAACGGAACGTCGGTGACGCTGACAGCAACGCCCGCCGCCGGATCGACATTCGCGGGGTGGAGCGGCGCGTGCACCGGGACGGGCACGTGCTCGGTCTCGATGACGGCGGCGAAATCCGTCACGGCGACATTCAACCTGCAGACCTTCGCATTGACGCTCGCCAAAGCCG
>DASWZY010000214.1:0-17142 GCA_036407055.1 Binatia bacterium | reverse complement strand
ACAACTCGGCGCTTTGACGGTATTAAAGTCGCACGTGGAATCTACCCTGGGAGGGACGATGAAGAAGACAGTGTTGTCGTTGTTGGTTGTTGTTGCGGTCTTGGGTTTTGGTTTCGTGCCCAAGGCGAACGTTGCCCCGCTTGAGCCGTTCGGCAAAATCGAGCTCTACGGCGGCGGTGAGAAGGAGCATGGTGCTCCTAGCGGCGGACGCTTTACGGCGGAAGCCCTCGGCGTTCTACCGATCTTTGGGAACTTCGGCGCGCAGGGTGCGATTCATTATGTGACCGGCCTTGGCAGCCGAATCGGTTTCAACGTCGCTCCCGTCATCGGGTGGGACGGCGGTAAAGCCGGCTTCTTCGTCAACTATCAGCACAGGGGCTTGAGGGACACCGATTTCGTCTGGTTGGTTCCTTCCATCGCCCTCTATCTTCCGCAGTGGAATTTGAACATGTGGTATTCCCAGCCGGTCACCGGCGCGCAGCACGGTGGCGGCCGGACGGAATACGCCATCAACAAACTGCAATTTACGGCGAAATACTATCCGGGCCAGGATTGGATGGCACCGTGGTTAAGACGGGACAACGTTGAGCTCGAAGGCGGTCTTCAGGTGAACACCTTCGCAGGCGCCGGTCACAGTAAGATGGGCGGCACGGGCGTTGGTCCCGTCCTCGGCCTAGCATTCCTCCCGATGCCGGGAGTTACTGTCGATCTCGTCAAGGCCACGTTCGACAGCGAAGGCCGCTATCGCGTAAACACCGGTTTGGAGTTCTTCTTCGATCGCGGCGGCACGTCGCTTAAAGACATGCGACGGAAATATCTTGAGCCGGGCAACTCCGAAAACGGCGGCGGCAAGAAGGGCATCAACCGCCATCACGAGTCGCTCTCGGACCGAGGCAGCCGCAAGTAAGCTTCTGCTATCTTCATTCGCCGGAGTCCTTCTCTGACTCCTGCGCAAGCTGACTAGATATTTCGTACGAGTGCTGGGCCTCTTTATAGAGGCCCAGCTCTTCGTACGCCGTTCCGAGGCCATACCGGAGCGTGCCGTTCTCCGGGAAGCGGGTCACGCCGTTGTAGTAAATCTTCATTGCGTCGCTGAACATTCCCTGATGCATCAGTAGGCTTCCCAGGCAGACATAGCTGCGGGAATTCTCACGCTCTAACTCCAACAATTTCCTGCACGCTGCCGTGGCTTCGGGCAGCCGGTTTTGCTTCCAATAGACCAGCGCTATCCCGTAATAAGCGTCCGCGGCGTCGGGATTCATGCGCAGCGCCGTCTGGTAATCTTTTTCGGCGTCGTCGTAGCGGCCGGTCTCGCGATAAGTGTCGCCGCGGTAAATGTGGCCGTACAGCAGCCAAGGCCTTTTTGCGACTGCGTTGTTCAGATCCGCGAGCGCCGCGTCATAGTCGCCGACGAGGATGTTTATATTTCCACGGTATAAATAGGCTTCGGCTTTTCGGGGGGCGAGACGAATGGCTTCATCAAGGAACCGCCGCGCCTGCATGTAATCGGCACGCTCGCCGTATTGCAACCCCAAACCGATAAGCGCGCGTATATTGTCGGGGTCTTTCTTGAGAACGTCCGTCCACAGGACCAGGTCGTCGCGCCAGTCAAGATTACGCCGTATCGTCGCCGCCGTGAGCCCAGCGACGGCAACCGCCAGCGCGGCACCGCATGCGAAGGCGAAGCGGCCGTTGAGTCGGGAAGTCGGTCGGAGCCGCCGCCGGACGATATCGGCCAAGACGACGGCGAATAAAACGGCCGCGATCGATAAACCGGCATAAGCCAAATACGGCCGGTGGCCGGTGACCGCATCGGGACGGACGAAGATGCTCGCTTCGGGAAGCAGGGCGATAAAAAACCAGGCCACGCCGAACGTAAGCAGGGGATCGCGTTTGCGGACGAGCCATGCGCCAATAACGATCGCCGCAATGATCGCAAGCGAGATTAAGACACGCGTATCTGCCAGCGATCGCGACCAGCCGAAGCTCGAGTAATCAAAGATCAACGGATCGGGCCAGAGATAGAGCTTGAGATAATAGACCCAGGCGCGAAGCTGCGTCAGCAGATATGTTTTACGGCCGCCGCCTCCGCCTGCGACCCACGGTGTTCCGGTAACGTGGTATTTGATACCCGGGGTCAAGTCTAACCGGAGCCAAAGATAGGCAATCAGGATCGCCGCCGTCGGGAGATGTTTCAACAGCCGCCGCGGCTCTTTTACGTAGAACATCACCGGGCTGCGTCCGGCGGGATTGAGCAGCAGAATCTCGTGCGCGAGCAGCATTGCCGGCAGGCTGACCGCTGTCGCCTTCGTCGCGAGGCCGAGCGCAAACGCGATTAGTGCTCCTGCGTGCCAGCGCGTGCCGCCGGGCGAGCGCGCATTGAAGGGGCCGCGCATGTGGCAGTAGACGGCGATCATATAAAATAGCGCTGCCAGCAACGAGCTTCGCGCCCAGCTGTAATTGACCGTCTGTGTATTGACTGTGTGAACGACGAAGAGGAGCGCCGGAGCCAGTGCAATCCAGAAAGCTGGTATCGTGTTGAGAGATACGGCGCGCCCTTCGCTCTGATTGAGAATTTCACCGGCGATAAGAAAAATCATGCACGCGGCGACAATGTGAAAGAGCAGGTCCGTCGCATGATAAACCGTCGAGTTGCTGCCGCCGATTGCGTAGTTAAGTGCGTAGGTGATCTGCAGGATCGGCCGCCAATCGACCTGGTATGTGAAACGGAACAGCACCGGGCGGATGAAAAATCCCGGGATGTTTTTCAGGTCGCGCAGCGCCGGGTTATCGCGAATCCCTTCGTAGTCGTCGAAATGAAAACCGTTTCTAAGCCCGTTGGCGTACGCGATGAAGCCGAGAGCGGCGATCAGAGCGAAAGCCAGCGCTGTGCGGTGTCGTCGGACGAAAGACTGCATGAAAAGAAAAACGCCTGAGAGAGGACCACTTTAGCCGTGGCGACGCAGGGGTGTCAATCGTTCGACGAGCGGATTGTTTCTGACGATGATTTAAATGCCGCGCGTCGACGCCGTGGGTTGTCGGACGAAAATTTCCCGCATGAAAGCGGCGATGGTCTCGGCGGCTTTTTCGACGCCGGCTCGGTCGACGTCCAGGTGCGTAACGAGCCGGACCTTATCGCGGTCGACCGGGACGCCTAAGACGCCCCGCTCGGCGAGCGCGGCGAGAAAATCGCCGGAGGAGAGGCCCGTCTCCTGAACGCCGAAGATGATGATGTTCGTCTGCACGCGCGCCGGGTTCAGCCGGATGCCCGGCAGGCGCGCGAGCTCCTGCGCGAGAAATTTAGCGTTGTCATGATCGATGTGGAGGCGCTTCGGTCCTTCTTCGAGCGCGATCAGGCCTGCGGCCGCGATCACACCAGCTTGCCGCATTCCGCCGCCCAGCATCTTGCGAATGCTGCGGCAGCGGTCGATAAACGATTTCGATGCGACTACCAGCGACCCCACGGGCGCGCCCAGTCCTTTGCTTAGGCAAAATTGCACCGAGTCGAATTTCTTCGTCATATCGGCGACGCTCTCCCTCAGGAAAGCAGCCGCATTGAATACCCGCGAGCCGTCGAGATGGACGGGCAGTCCGGCTTCGTGGGCGCGGTCGCAGATCTCGTGCGCCACGGCGGTGGGGTACACAGAGCCGCCCATGAGGTTGTGCGTATTCTCGAGGCAGATAAGCGCCGTCGGCGCGCGCGCGTACATCTTCGGCCGGATCATTTGGCCGATCTGCTCCCACGACAGGATGCCGTCCTCGGTCGGGATGAGGCGCGGCAATAAGCCGGCGACGCCCGAAATCGCCGCCATCTCGTTGGTGTAGACGTGTGCGTTCTCCTCACAGATGACTTCCTGCCCCGGCCGCGTGTGGGCGATGAGAGAAATAAGATTGCCCATGCTGCCCGAGGGCACGTAAAGCGCCGCCTCGCGTCCGAATATTTCCGCTGCGCGCGCCTGCAGGCGGTTGATCGTCGGGTCTTCCATGAAGACGTCGTCGCCGACCTCGGCTTCGGCCATCGCCTTGCGCATGGCCGCTGAGGGCTTCGTGACGGTATCGCTTCTGAGATCGATCGGTTTTTCCGCCATCGCTATTCCAATCTGCTCTCGATTTCTTTAATGGTCTCGGCCGACAAGCTCGGCCGCACAAAGGCCTGATAGATCGTCTCGTTCTGGAGCCACATGATGTCGGAGCGGTTCTTCACCGCGTCGCGCATCTCGTCCTGGAGGCGGTCTTCCATGCAATATTTGCGCACCACATCGAAGCAGAATTCGCCGTGGCCTTCATCGTGATACTCGTGGACGCGGAAGAAATCGAGCGCGCGCTTAGGAATCCACGAATAATGGCGCTCCAGCGCCTCGCGCTCTTCCTTCATCCGCTTCGGGCCGCCGCCCTCGAAGACGAGCCCGGTGCCGATCGCGACCGCCCAATGGCTCTGCTGCACGAGCGAGACGTACATCTCGAGCGCCGCGCGGATGCCGGGCAGCGGCTCGTAATTGAGCATGTCGTCGCGCGCGATGCCGATGCCTTCGCCGAACCTCACCCAGAGCTCGGCGTGGCTCGGATAAGTTTTTCCGATCATGTCCTCGCCCTCTTCCTCGATCATGTTGTCGATCAGCATCCTTCGCAGCTCGGGGATCGGGCATTTCTGGTAGCGGACGCCGAAGAAGCGATGAATGTTGCGGAACTCGTGGAAGAGGTTTCTCGCCCAGTTCTGAAGCTGCTCGTTCGTGAGCCGCCCCGTCAGTAGAAGCTGACGCACCGGATGCGGGCGTGGATGGCGCTTTTGCATCGTTTCGTGCAGGTCGGCGATCAATGCCTCGGGTGACAATGCCATACGGCCTCCGATGCGCCGCGCATGTCCGGCGCAGTGAAAAGCTATCGCGGGAGAGGCGACGGAGTCAAGGCGCGCGGGATGGAGAAGATTGTTTTTTCAGGACCCATCCAATACGATTGACTTTGTGATCACGCTGAGACTCGCGGGCGTCACCAAACGCTTTGGCGACGTGACGGCGGTAGACGGCGCCGACCTCGCGGTCGAAGACGGCGAGCTCCTGGCGGTGGTCGGCGAGAGCGGCTGCGGCAAGACGACGACGCTGAGACTCATCGCCGGGCTCGAGGAGCTCGACGCCGGCACGATCTCGATCGGCGGCG
Source organism: Binatia bacterium (assembly GCA_036407055.1). Classification (GTDB taxonomy): domain Bacteria; phylum Desulfobacterota; class Binatia; order UBA9968; family UBA9968; genus JAJPJQ01. The sequence continues at coordinate 11,988 of DASWZY010000214.1, read as the reverse complement.
TTCCCGTAAACGACGTCCCGGCCGGGCGGCGCAACGTACAGATGATCTTCCAAAATTTCGCGCTCTGGCCGCACATGCGCGTCTTCGACGAGCGGCGCTATACCAATCTGACGCTGCCGCTCAAGGTGCGGCAGTGGTCGAACGACAAGATCCGCGATTTCATCCGGCCGATGGCGGAGCGGCTTGGCATCCAGGAGCGGTTTTACAGCCGCAAGCCGGGCGAGCTCTCCGGCGGCGAGCAGCAGCGCGTCGCGCTCGGACGCGCGCTCGCGACCTCGCCGCGCATTTGTCTGATGGACGAGCCGCTCAGCAACATCGATCCGCCGAACCGGCTCAAGATGCGCGGCGAGATTCTCAAGTTCCATCGCGACCACCGGCTTACGACTCTCTACGTCACCCACAATCTCGCCGACGCGCTGTCGCTTGCGGACCGCATCGCCGTCATGCGGGCCGGGCGGTTTGAGCAGATCGACACCGGGGAGAACCTCATGCGCCGGCCCGAGACCGACTACGTCGCCGATTTCTTCCGTGCCTCGGAGCTGAGGCTGCGCGAGGCGCCGCTCGGGCGGACGCCATGAAAGGCGCTCTGCTGGCGCTGGTGTTCGTTCTGTTTGCGGCCACCGGCGCCGGTGCGGCGTGCCGCGACCTCGACCTTACGCGCCACGGCTCCGTCGCCTACGCCGCCGAGGCCGACGCCGTCATTCAATACTTCGGCCATAATTTTTTTCAGATCACGACCTCGAAAGGGACGAAGATCGTCACCGACCCGCTCGCGCCGGGCATGTATCCAACGCCCGACCTCTGGCCGCATGTCGTGACGGTCGGCCGCGAGCATCCCAACCACAACTACGTCGAGCTCGCGCACGGGAATCCGATTATCCTCCGCGGCCTGTCGAACTACGGCGCGGACTGGAACCGCGTGAGCGTCAACGTCCGCGACGTATTCATCTACAACATGCCGGTTTACCAGCAGGCCTTCGGTACGGCGCTCAAAGGCGCCGCGTTCATTTTCGACACCGGCGCGCTCTGCATCGCGCATCTCGGCGACTTGAGCCATACGCTCACGCCCGAGCAGCTGAAACAGATGGGGCGCATCGACGTCGCGATGATTCCGATCGGCGGCGTCTTCACGATGCCACCCGACACCGCGCGCGAGGTGCTGGCGCAGATCAAGCCCAAGATCGCGATCCCGATGCACTACCGCGACAACTCGTATCTGGTCGACGCCTTCACCCAGGGGCTACCCGCGCGCCGCCTCGACGGCGACACGCTCGTCGTCAGCAAATCGACGCTGCCGAAGGAGACGCAGATCGTCGTGATGAAGCCGAAGGGCTCGTTCGGCGGCTGGGGCGGGTGATTAAATGTCGAACGCAAACGACGCTTCGTTATTGCAGGTACGGCTGGACATCGTCTGGATTTCTTTCCTGGTCGGCCTTTTGACCGCTGGACATCGCGGAGACGCCAAACCCGAAGTCCATCTGTTTCTCGGCGATCGTTATTGGCGGCTCTCCGAGCATCACGCACTGCGAGGAGCAGAGCGGAAAGCCGCGCGACTGCGCGCCAAAGCTGAACGACATCTCCGCCTGGGCGGCTGGGAGCCGACCTTGCCGCCAGCGGCGGCGATGGCTATGCCCATCCCGGATCGGCCGGCGCTGCGCGATCTGATCGGCAGGCGGTTAGAGCATCATCCGCCGGATGACGCCGCGTAATCCCCCTACACCATCTCGATCACCATCGGCCGCTTCTGCTTGAAGGCGTAGAGCGCCGCGGGGCGGTGAGTGCCGCGGCGCTTTTTGGGCAGTTGTCGCAGCAGGCCGAGGGCGAGAATTTTTTTGCGGAAGTTCCGCCGGTCGAGGCGGCGGTGGAGAATCGTCTCGTAGACCTCCTGCAATTCGCCGAGCGTGAACTCCTTCGGCAGCAGGCTGTAGACGATGTTGGTGTACTGGAGCTTCGCGCGCAGGCGCTGGAGCGCCATCCGCCCGACGTGGTCGTGATCGTAGGCGAGCGGCGGGAGCTTGTCGGCCGCGAACCATTTGGCCGCGCCGTAGCGCGCGCCGGCATTGACCGCGAGATTGAGATTAGGAACCAGCGCCAGGTAAGAAGCGGAGACGACGCGACGAGCCGGATCGCGCCCGGGCCGGCCGAAAGTGTAGAGCTGCTCGATGTAGCCGCCGCGCACGCCGGTAAGCTCGAAGAGCTCGCGCTCCGCCGCGTCGTCGAGCGACTCTTCCGCGCGCACGAGCCCGCCGGGGAACGCCCATTTCCCAGCGAACGAGCCGTCCTTTACTTGAACCAACAGACAGTGAAGCGCGCCAACGGCGAGCGCAAAAAGCGCGACGTCGACGGCGACCAAGGGATGCTGCTGGACGCCGGCGAAGCGGTGCTCTGTCGGCTCGGATGCCATCGGGCAGTCAAATTTTGAACGCTTCGCGCGTCTCCGGCGCGAAGAGGCTTTCGAGCTCCAATTTCGTTTTGATCAACCCTTGCTCGAAGAGATAGCCGTGCAGCGTCTCCAGCACTTCGCGATTCGGCGCGAAGCCGTAGGGCCAGTAATCCGGGCCCATCGCGTCGCGTGTCTCTTCGTACGCCGCGGAGAACCACGGGAGGCTCACGTGCAGCACGTTGGTGTCGTAAAGCCGGTCGAAGCAGAGGTCTTTCGCCTCGCAGAAGGCCTTGTAGAGGCTTTGCGCGACCCAGGGATTCGCATCGTAAATGTTTTTCCGTATCACGATCACATGCATGATCGGGAAGATCTTCGTGCGCTTGAAGTAATCCATCTCGACGCGCTTGTAGTCGGGAAAAAGCCGCCCGACGCGCGGCGAGCCGGCGACGAAGGCCGACGGCATGCGCGGCGACATCAGCGCGTCGATCGCGCCGCTCTCGAGCATCTCGTTGAGGGTCTTGTCCTGGACGACGTCGAGACGGATGCCTTTCGGCAGATCGAAGTCGACGCGATCCTTGCGCCCCGGCTGCTCCTCGCCGGCCTGGATCCAGTGAATGTCTTCAGGCTTGACGCCGTAGTCGTGCTGGAACATGCCGCGCAGCCACACCGCCGCCGTCATGGTGTATTCCGGCACGCCCATGCGTTTCCCGCGCAGGTCCTCAATTTTTTGAATGCCCGCCGCCGTGTTGACGAAGATGCAGCGGTGGCGGAACGTGCGCGAGGGAAATACCGGGATCGCGACAAACGGCCGGCGCCCCTGCGCCGCGGCGACGAGAAAAGCGCCCATGGACAATTCCGCCGCGTCGAATTCCTCGTAGCGGCACATGCGCCAGAAAATCTCCTCGACTTCGAGCGCGACGTAGTTGAGCTCGATGCCTTCGGGTTTGATCGTCCCGTCCTTCAGCGGCCGCGTGCGGTCGTAGTCTTCGCAGGCGAGGGTGAGATGGATGTCGGACATGGCACTCCTTATTTGTCGCGTTCGGCCTTTTGCGCGCCCGTCACACTCTCAATCGCATCGACGTAACTCCGCGCGAGCTTGGCGAGCCCGGCGCGGCCGTTCTTCATCAGCTCGTCGCGCAGCATCGCGCTGCCGAGACAGATGCCGGTGACGCCGAGCGCGGCGTATTCGGCGACATTGTCGGCGTCGACGCCGCCGGAGACCATCAGGCGCATGTCGGGAAACGGACCGAGAAGCTGGCGCACGAAGTGCGTCCCGCCGACGGTGTCGGCGGGGAAAATCTTCACGAGATCTGCGCCGGCGCGCTTCGCGTTCAGCATCTCCGTCGGTGTCCCCGCGCCGCTCACGCATGCGATCTTCGCGTCGTGGCAGATGGGAATCAGGTTCAGCTCCAGCGTCGGCGACACTATGAACTCGGCGCGCGCCTCGATCGCGCGGTCCGCGTCGCCGAGCGAGAGCACCGTCCCGCCGCCGACGTGCAGGCCGCCGCGTTTCACGAGCTGCTCGATGACCTCGACGGCGCCGGGCACGCTGAAGGTGATTTCGACGAAGCGAATACCGCCTTCGGCGACCGCCTCGGCCGTCTCGAACGCCTCTTCGGCGCTCTTAGCGCGCACGACGGCGACGATTCTGCGCTTGTGCATTTCGGCGATTAACTTCTTTCTGTCCATATCGTTTAACTCAGGCTCAGCCCGCCGTCGACGAGCAGCGTCTGGCCGGTGACGAAATCGCCGCCGGTGACGAGCCCCAAGATCGCCGCGGCGATGTCCTCGGGCTTGGCGACGCGCTTCAGCGGGTAGCCTTCGGCGGCTTTGGCCATGATCTCGTCGTAATTATTCGCGTAATGTTTTTCCATCCACGGCGTGTCCGTGAACGCCGGGGCGACGCCATTGACGCGCACGTTGGGCGCGAGCGCGACGGCGAGGCCGCGCGTCAGGTAAATCAGCGCCGCCTTCGCCGTGCCGTAGGCGAGCGACGACATCGTCGCGGGCGCGAGCACGCCGGAGATCGACGCAACGTTGATCACGACGCCGCGGCTTTTTTCCAGCAGCGGCGCCGCGGCGCGCACGCAGCGGAACGCGCCTTTCAGATTCACGTCGAGAATGTCGTCCCAGATGTCGTCGGTGAGCTTATGAATGTCCTTCACCGGCACCCAGTGCGTCAAGCCGGCGTTGTTGACGAGAATGTCCAACCGTCGGAAGCGCTTCTCGACGTTGCCGACCATCTGGCGTACGTCGGCCTCGCTCTTAACGTCGCCTTGAGCCAAAAGCGGCTCGGCGCCGGCTTGTAGGACCTCGTTCGCCAGCTTTTCCGCCTCGGCTTTCGCCGAGCGGTAATTGATCGCGATGCCCGCCGCGCCGGCGCCGGCCAAAGCCAGCACGGTCGCGCGGCCGATGCCGGTCGCGCCGCCGGTGACGAGCGCCACTTTACCTTTTATTTCCATTGGACCTCAGTCTTTTCGTTTCTGCTTGATCGATGATCCATTGATCAGGCAGGCGGACCATCTCGTCGTTTTTTCCGGTAAAGCGAACGGCGACGCCGTAATCGCGCGCGGCGGAGCCGGGCGAAATATATCCCGCAATCACGTCGTTCCGCACGAGCTCGGCATCGCGCGCGAACGGATCGCCGTAGCCCCCGCCGCCGGGAAGATTCAAATGCACGCTGCGTCCGCCGTCGAGATCAACCTGCGCCTTCGGATTGGGGCGCGCGCCGTCGTCCAAAACCAATTCGCCGGCCGCGCCGGATTTGCCGCCGAGAAGGCCCGGCGCGCGATATTTCGTCCGGTCGAGGATCGGGCTCACGCTCCAGCGGCCTTCGCCGCGGCGGGTGAATTCTGTCAATTGGCCCAGGCCGCCGCGCTGCTGTCCCGCGCCGCCGGAATCCATCCACAGCTCGCGGCGGCGCATGACGAGCGGCGATAGGCTCTCGATCACTTCTGCCGGAACGCCCGCCACTCCGCTCGGGAAACCGACGGTGCTGAGGCCGTCTTTGTCGGGCCGCGCGCCGGTGCCGCCGACCTGGAAGACGGTGAGATTAAAAGACGGGTTTTGCCCGCGCCAAACTGTCAGCCAGATCGGGTCCGCGCCGGGTGCGAGCAGCCGGCCCGGCAGCGCGCCCGCGAGCGCGGCGAAGATCGCGCTCGGCACGAAATGGCCGACCGCCTGGCGGCTCGCCACCGGCGCGGGATCGCGCGCGTTCAAAATGCTGCCTTCCGGCGCGGTGACGCGCACGGGCCGGAAGCTGCCCTCGTTGTGCGGCACGTCGGGATAGATCGCGGCCTTGACGGCGAAGCTCGCGTAGGCGTGCGTGTAGTTGAGCACGACGTTGATGCCGTGCGCGCTCTCCGGCGATGAGCCGGCGAAATCGATGTCGATCGCGTCGCCTTTGACTGTCAGGCGGCATCGAATCACGATCGGCTCCTCGAAGCCGTCGCTCCAGGTCTCGCTTGTCCATTCGCCGTCCGGCAGGGCGCGAATTTTTTCTCTGACCGCCGCTTCCGAGCGGCGGATGATTTCCTCGGCGATCGGGTCGATCGAATCGAGGCCGAATTCGTCCATCATTTCGAGCAGCGCGCGGCCGCCGGCGTCGTTGCACGCCGCCTGCGCGTGCAGGTCGCCGACGACTTCGTCGGGCAGGCGCACGTTGGCGCGAATGAGCTTCAGGAGAACTTCGTTCGGCGCGCCGCCTTCGAAAAGCTTCATGATCGGCAGGCGCAGGCCTTCTTCGAAGACTTCGCGCGCTTCGGCCGAGAGGATACGCCCGCCGATATCGGCGGCGTGGCACGTATTGGCGAAGAGCGCCACGAGCCTGCTGTTCTTAAAGATCGGCGAGGTGATCGTGATGTCGTTGATCTGTCCGGCGGTCATCCATGGGTCGTTGGTGATGAGCACGTCGCCGGGCGCGAGCTTAGTCGGCGGATACGCGGCGAGAAAATGGCGCATCGAGCTCGCCATCGCGTTGATGTGACCCGGCGTGCCGGTGATCGACTGCGCGATCATGCGCCCTTTGGTGTCGAAGACGCCGCAGGCGAGGTCCTGGCTCTCGCGCACGATCGTGCTGAAGGCCGTGCGGATGAGCGCGTCCTGCTGCTCGTTGGCGACCGAGAGCAGCCGGTTCCAGACGACTTCAAGCGTGACCGGATCGATGCCGTTACTGGCCACCGGCGAACTCCACGATAATGTTCAATTGATCGTCGACGCGGCCGCGCCCGCGCGCGCCGACGATCAGCGTCGATTCGCGCTCCTCGACGATCGCCGGACCGGTGAACGTCGCGCCCGGCGCGAAGGCATAACGATCGTAGACCGGCGTCTCGACATAATCGCCGCGCTCGGGAAAATAAGCGCCGCGCTTGCCTTTCAACCCGCCGCCGCCGTTGGATTTGTGCCGCAGGCGGAAATCCATCGCCGGATTCGGCCCGGCGGCGACGACGCGCCAGTTGATGACTTCGAGCGGCACGTCGGGCCCTTTGCGGCCGTAGAGCGAGCGGTAGACCGCTTCGAAACGATTCTGAATTTCGTTGGAGTGTAAGTCGCCTAAAGTCCCATTAGGTAGCGGGACGGATACCTCATGACCCTGGCCGACGTAGCGCATGTCGGCGGTGCGCTCGTAGGAAATGTCGGAAGCGGAGAGTCCGGAGCTTTCCAGCACCGCGCGGCCTTCCGCCGCCATCTCTCCCAGCAGTTTGTTGGCGGCGGACCATTCCATGCCGTCGAGGCGGCTGTAGGCGCTGCGCACGAAATCGAACGCAAGCGGCGCGGCCAGGAGACCGAAGGTCGAGCCGACGCCCGCGCCGAAAGGCGAGACGAGCGCCGGCAGGTGCAAAATCTCCGCGACGCGGTAGCCGTGGACCGGCCCGGCGCCGCCGAAGGCGTAGAGCGGCATCCGGCGCGGGTCTTTGCCGCGTTCGCCCAAATGCGTGCGCGCGGCGTTCGCCATGTTCTCGCTCACGATCTGATGGATGCCCCAGGCAACCTGCTCGATCGTGAGCTTGAGTTTTTCCGCGACGCGCGAGAGCGCGCGGCGCGCGGCGTCGGCGTCCAATTCCATCTGCCCGCCGAGGAAATATTTCGCGTCGAGGTATCCGAGTATCAAATCGGCATCCGTGACCGTCGGCTCCATGCCGCCGCGGCCGTAGCATGCCGGTCCGGGCTCGGCGCCCGAGCTATCCGGCCCGACTTTGAGCAATCCCAGCGCGTCGACGCGCGCGATGCTGCCGCCGCCGGCGCCGATCTCGATCATGTCGATGACGGGAATCTTGACCGGCAGACCGCTGCCTTTGCGAAAACGATAGACGCGGTCGACCTCGAAGTCATGCGCTTTGAGCGGCTTGCCGTTTTCGACGGCGCAGAGCTTCGCGGTCGTGCCGCCCATGTCGAACGAAAGCAGATCCTTGAATCCGGCGCGCGCGCCGAGATGCGCCGCGGCGAGCGCGCCCGCGGCGGGGCCGGATTCCAGCAGCCGCACGGGAAAGCGCGACGCGGTCTCGGCGGTGGCGATGCCGCCGCTCGAAAGCATGACGAAGAAGCTGCCTTGGAACGAAATGGCGTCGAGCCGGCGCTGAAGCTCGGCGAGGTAATCCGAGACGCGCGCCTGCACGTAAACGTTTGCGACCGTCGTGCTCGTGCGCTGATATTCGCGGATCTCGGCCACCACTTCCGAGCTGAGCGAGACGCGAATCGCCGGCGCGACTTCTTTGATAATCTCGGCGGTGCGCCGCTCGTGCGCCGGATTGCGGAAGCTGTGCAGGTAGCAGACGCCGATCGCCTTGATGCCCTTTTCGCGCAGCTCGGCGACGAGGCGGCGCAAAAAACTTTCGTCGAGCGGCTGGAGAATGCTTCCGTCCGCGGCGGTGCGCTCGGGAACGTCGAAGCGCAGATGGCGCGGCACGAGCGGCTTGGGGAATTCGAGGTTGAGATCGTAGAGCTCGTAGCGCTGCTCGCGCCCGATCTCGAGCGCGTCGCGAAAGCCCGCCGTCGTTAGCAGCGCCGTGGGCGCTCCCTTGCGCTCGATGATCGCGTTGGTGACGAGCGTCGTGCCGTGAACGAGCGTGCCGCGCTCGCCCGATTGCGCGGGACCTTCGGCCAACGCGCGGCTGAGCGCGGTTTCGACGGCGAGGCTCGGGTCGGCAGGCGTCGTTAGTGTCTTGCCGATCACCGCGCGCCCATCCGCGCCGATCAGAAGTAGATCGGTGAAGGTTCCGCCGATATCGACGCCGACACGGTACATAAAGCAGGAATTGGGGATTAGGGGTTGGGGATTGGGGCTGAAAAAAAGTAATCCATTCTTGTTTTTGCCAATCCCAAATCCCTAATGCCTAAATCCCCGTCACTTTTGCGCGAATAATTCCAGCACGCGCTGCGTCTGGTGATTCGCGGCGGGGCGGAGCAGCGGAACCTTCACGCCGGCGTCGCGGTATTGCTGGACGCGCTTTTTGACCTCGTCGGGCGTGCCGCTCGCGGTCATGCCTTCGACGTAGGAATCGGGAATCGCCTTGATGAGCCCGTCCATTCCGCCGGCCGCGTGCGCCTTCTCGAACTTCGGGATGTCGTCTTTCTTGATGTACGGCTCGCCGACGCGCATCTTCGGCCCGGCGATAAACGAGATCTGCACCGGGTCGAGCTTGGTCGCGACCTCCCAGCGAACCTGATCGAGCGCCTTTTTATGATCGTCTTCAACCGAGCAATTGATGATCTGCGCGACTTCGAACTTGGAAAAATCCCTACCCGCGGCTTCCGCCGCCTGGCGTACGATCTTGAGCGCGTTCACCGTGTACTCCGGCGAGCACACCGCGTTCAGCACGACGCCGTCGGCGACCTGGCCGGCGAGTTTGAGGCCGGTCGTACTCGTTGCCGGCGCGTAAATCGGGATGGATTTCCGAATCGGCTTCCAGCCGAGCCCCACGTTGTCGAAGTTGACGTACTCGCCGTGATAGGAAACTTTGTCTCCGGTGAGCAGCAGGCGCATCGATTCGATGTACTCCTTCAGCACCTGCGCGGGCGTGGCGCTTACATCGGGATCGAGCGCGTGCACGCGCGCGTGGCTCTTGGTGCACGCGCCGGGCGCGAGCGTCATGCGGCCGCCGGTCAATTCGTCGAGGCTCGCGAGCGTCTGCGCCATCACGAGCGGGCTGCGCAGCCGCACGATCTGCGTCGAGCCCAGGATCATCTTTTCCGTCGCGAGGCCCATCGCGGCGAGCGACGTGACCGAGTCGCGCATGATCTCGATCGTCTCGGAGAAAAAAGCCATCTCGTAGCCGCGCGCCTCCGCGTGCCGCATCAGCTCGGCGATCTCTCTCACGTTGGTGAATTTGCCGTAACCTAAAGCGAAGCCGACTCGCGCCATTCTCGTTGTTTTTCCTTTCGCATTATTTTCCCCAGAGCTGCTTGTAAAATCCGGAAGCGTCGAGCTCTTTGACGAAGTGATCGTCGTAGAAGCTCTCGGGCGCCATGCCCTTCGCCTTGGGATTGCGCGCGACTGTCTGATTCAGCACTTCCTGCACGCCCTCGCGCGAGTTGTAGGGAATCCGGTCGACGTAATCGACGGCGTACTTATAAACCGCGTCGAGCGTCCTTGCATCGTCGGCGCGGACGTATTTTTTGATCGCGCGCTTGCTGCCGTCGGGGTCGTTGTCGAGTTTGTAGACCGCTTCGGAATAGGCCTTGATGAAGCGGAGAATCAGATCCTCGTTGGCGGAGAGAAAGGCGCGGCGCGCCATGAAGGCGTCGTGCGGGAAATAGACGCCGGCTTTGCCCATGTTCATGAGCGTCTTGGCGCCGGCTTCCTCCGCCTTCAGATTCAGCGGGCTGGAAAACGGCGCGGCGACGATGGCGCGGGTCTTGAGCATCGCCGCGGCGCCGAAAAGGTCGCCGGTCTGGAGCAGCGTCACGTCCTTGCCCGGCTCGAGACCCTGTTTCTTGAGAACGTAGCGCATCGTGAAATCGGTCGACGAGCCGAAGCGCGTGACCCCCACCGACTTGCCGCGCAGGTCCTCGATCGATTTAATCTCCGGCAGCGCCATGATGTAGAACGCCGGCACTTTGACGAGCGTGCCGAACATCGTCATGTCCGAGCCGGCGAGCGCGGCGTCGACAGAGGCGCTCCCCGCCGCGGCGGAGATCGGCAGATCGCCGCCGAGCATAGACTGGACCATCAGCGAGCCCGAAGAGATCAGCACCATGTGCGAGTCGATGTTGTATTTATCGAACAGCTTCGCTTCCTGCGCGATCCAGAGGCCGGCGAAAACGCCGCTCGCGCTCGTGTAGCCGACCGCAAGGCGGTCCTTGGCGCCCGCAAAAGGGCAGAGACACAAAAAAAGCAGCAAGGCCGCGGCGTTGGCGGCGATTCTCTTCATCATATAAGTTCCCCCGCAGGATGCCACAATATAGCAGCTTGCTATCTTTTATGCGAAATCGTGTCAACCAAGCCTCGGCGGACACGGAACCATCGTTGACTTTGTGGTTTGCCGCGTGCTACTCGCGGAACGGGAGGAATCTTCATGGCACGGATTCTCATCAAGAACGGCACCGTGATCACGATGGATCCGCGGCGGCGCATTATCCGCGACGGCGCAGTCGCGATCGAGAACGACCGCATTGTGGATGTGGGAAAAGCGGAAGCGCTCAAAGATTTTCAGGCCGAGACGGTATTCGACGCGCGCGACCGCGTCGTCATGCCCGGACTCGTCGACGCGCACTGCCACAACGTGCAGATGCTGGCGCGCGGCCTCGGCGACGAGGTCGATCTTATCGCCTGGTGCTACGACCGCATCTACCCGTACGAGACGCTGCTCAGCGACGAGGCGACCTATTTAAGCGCGCTGCTCTGCCAGGTCGAGATGATCCGTACCGGCACGACCACCGTCACCGATCCCGGCGGCTACAAAATGGACAACGTCGGGCGCGCGCTGGCCGAGACCGGCATGCGCGGCATCATCGCCTGGTCCGGCATGGACCAGTGGAGCGACGACCGGCCGCTGTGCGAAGGGCTGCCGGGAAAGCTCAGCACCGAGGAGACGCTCAAGGTGGAAGAGCAGCTCGTCAAGGACTGGAACGGCAGGGAGGGCGGGCGGATCCGCGCCTGCTACGGGCTGCGCGTCGAGCCCAACGTGAGCGACGCGCTTTACCGCGGCATCAACAATCTCGCCAAGCGCGACGGCGTCATGATCGAGATGCACGCCGCCGTCAACACCGACCAGGTAGAGTGGGTGAAAAAGCGCACAGGCCACACGGTGATCGAGCACATGAAATCGCTCGGCGTGCTCGGCGACCACTGGTATCTCATCCACATGGCGGCGATCACCGGCGACGAGCTTAAGATGCTCAAGGACAACGACTGCCGCGTCATTCACGTGCCCGGCGCGACCCTCCACGGCGCGTACGGCTCGGCGACGATCGGAAAATTTCCCGAGCTGATCGACATGGGCGTCACCGTCGCACTCGGCTGCGACTCCAGCGCGGCGAACAACAGCCTCGACATGTTCCGCGCGATGTATCAGGCTGCAACCGTGCACAAGGAAGCGCGCATTATCCCGGATTTGATCGCGCCGGAAAAGGCGCTGGAGATGGCGACGATCGGCGGCGCGCGCGCC
>DASWZY010000213.1:0-14156 GCA_036407055.1 Binatia bacterium | reverse complement strand
AAGAACATGCTAGTAATAGACCCTTCGCCTTTCCTGATCCTCCTGGGTACGGGATGGGGCCTCACCGACGAAGTCCTGGCCCGCTCCGACATCATCCTCGAGCCGATCGAAGGCGATAGCGACTACAACCACCTCTCGGTTCGCTCGGCGGCGGCGATCATTCTCGACCGCCTGTTGGGATCGAATTCGATCAAGGAGAAGCCATGAATACGCTGGATCAGCTCGAAGCCGAGCAGAGCAAAAAAGAAATCCCCGAATTGCGCCCGGGCGAGACCGTCCGGGTGCACGTCAAAGTCGTCGAGGGCGAGAAGGAGCGGACGCAGGTCTTCGAAGGCATCGTGATCCGCATCTCGGGCAAGGGGAACCGAGCCAACTTCACCGTGCGAAAAATCTCCTACGGCATCGGCGTCGAGCGCATCTTTCCGTTCCACTCGCCGCGCGTCGAAAAGGTCGAAGTAGTCGCGCGCGGAAAAGTCCGCCGCGCGAAATTGTATTATTTGAGAGAAAGATCCGGCAAAGGCGCGCGCCTCACCGAGGAAGAAGCGGGCTAAACCCCGCCGAGCTGCGCGTTGCCGTCGAAGACCCCGCCGGCATAGATTTTCAGTCTGCCGCCCTCGATATTTCCCTGAAAGCGCCCGCCGGGCAGAATCTCTATCCAGTCCTTCACGTGGACTGTTCCCTGCAGAGTTCCTTCGATGCGGAGGTGCCCGGCGGCTATGGTGGCCGACACCTCAGCCTGCGGCCCCAGAACCAGCAGCGAGGTCGCCTTGATCTCGCCCTTGAACTTGCCGTCGATCTTCACCGGTCCCTCGTAAACGAGCTTTCCCGTCACCGACGCACCCGGCTCGAGCACGGTGCGCGGCTCGTGAAGATAAACGGGGTCTTTGCGGTCGGGCTCCATCGGCTTCGGCCGATGCTATATCTCAAGCGGCAGCGGAATACAAAATATTTTATTCGCTTATTAGTTGGCAAAAGCCTTAAACCCGTCACCCCCGAATGTTTTAATCGGGGGGCCAGTCCGAATTCCTGGATTCCCGCTTTCGCGGGAATGACGGACTGCTGTAGACGAACGTTCACTTAAACCCCTTCTCGCGCCTGCGCCTTCCGCGCCGAACTATGCTAGCATTATACGCATGGAGCTTTTCGATACCGCCGGCGCCGGAAAAAGCGCTGAGGCGGTCCCGCTCGCCGAGCGCATGCGCCCGAAGACGCTGGACGAGTTCGTCGGCCAGCAGCACCTGCTCGGCCCCGGAAAAATTCTCCGCGGCATGGTCGGCGCCGCAGAGCTCCGCTCGCTGATTCTCTGGGGGCCGCCCGGAAGCGGCAAGACGACGCTGGCGGAGATCCTCGCCAGCTCCGGCGGAGCGCGCTGCGTGCGCTTCTCCGCCGTCACGTCGGGCGTCAAAGATTTGAAAAAGATCGTCGACGAGGCCGAGCGCCTTCATCGCCTCGGCAAGCGCACGGTCCTCTTCGTCGACGAGATCCACCACTTCAACAAAGCGCAGCAGGATAATTTCCTGCCCCACGTCGAGCGCGGCACGGTGATCCTGATCGGCGCGACGACCGAGAACCCCTCGTTCGAAGTCATCTCGCCGCTGCTCTCGCGCGCGCAGGTGCTGGTGCTCCAGCCGCTCTCGCCCGCCGACATCGGCACGATCGTCGACCGCGCGCTCACTGATAAGACAGACGGCCTGGGCGAGCTCGGCCTGGAGATCGCCGACGACGCGCGCGCATTCCTGATCGAGCAGTCGCAGGGCGACGCGCGCATCGCGCTCAACGCGCTCGAGACCGCCGCGGCGCTGCTCAAAAAGGAAAAGGGCGCCCGGCGCATCGATCTCCCGCGCATCCAGGAGGCGCTGCAAAAAAAGGCGCTGCTCTACGACAAAGCCGGCGAGGAGCACTACAACGTCATCTCGGCCTTTATCAAGAGCGTGCGCGGCAGCGACCCCGACGCCGCGGTCTACTGGCTTATGCGCATGCTGGAGGCCGGCGAGGACCCGCTCTTCATCGCCCGGCGCATGATCATTCTCGCGGCCGAGGACATCGGCAACGCCGACCCGCAGGCGCTCCAGGTCGCGGTCGCGGCGAAAGACGCGTTTCATTTCGTCGGCATGCCGGAGGGGAGAATCCCCCTCGCGCAGGCGGCAACCTATCTCGCCAGCGCGCCCAAGTCGAACGCATCGTACAAGGCGATGCTCGCCGCGGCGAAGGATGTCGAGGACAAAGGCACGCTGCCCGTGCCGCTCCACCTCCGCAACGCGCCGACCCCGCTGATGGAAAAGCTCGGCTACGGCAAAGACTATCGCTACGCGCACGACTTTCCCGATCACGTCGTCGGCCAGGAGCATCTGCCGGAAGCGCTCCGCGGCAAAAAATATTATTCGCCGGCCGACTCCGGATACGAAAAGACGATCAAAGACCGCCTCGCCGCCTGGGAAGAGCGGAAGGGCGGCAAGAAATCGTAACCGTTTCTTCCCGCTTGCCAAGGTCGTTTCCCTTATAGTAGCTTCCTGGTGATTCGCTAAGGATTTCTCGTCGTCTTTCAGGAGGCGGCTATGAATCGACGCATCGCTCTCGTTGTCGCCGGCTGCGCGCTCTTCTTCGCCGCTCACGCGCGCGCCGCAGGCCAGGGTACAAAGACGATCGCGCTCGGCTTCGTCTCGGAGAAGCCGCCGGCGGAAGTCGAGGCGCATCTCAAAGACTTCATCGGCTACGTCGCGGGCAAGCTCAACGTCGAAGGCAAAGTCGTCACGGCCAAGACGCCGTCGCAGCTCGCCAACGCGATCGAAACGAAAAAAGTCGACTTCTACATGGACAGCCCGTATCCGACGTACCTGGTCAACCGGAACGGTGCGTCGGTACTTTTGCTCCGCCGCTGGAAGAACGGCAAGGCCGAGTACCGCAGCGTCGTCTTCACCAAAAAAGACGGCCCGGTGAAGAAGCTCGACGACCTCAAAGGCAAGCTGATCGCGTTCGAAGATCCCGGCTCGACTTCCGCTTATTTTCTGCCGAAAGTCTACTTGATGAAAAAAGGCCTGACTCTGACCGAAAAGCCGGCGCCCGACAGCCGCGTCGCGACGAAGGAGATCGGCTACGTTTTTACCTATTCGACGGCGAAGACGATCGAGATGGTGCTCACCGGCAAGGTCGCCGGCGCCGCCTTCAGCGACGACGACTTCGCCAAAGCCGACGACCAGGCGAAAGCGCAGATCGCGAAGCTCGCCGAGACCGGCGCCTTTCCACGCAATCTCGTCTCGGTGCGGAAAGATCTCGACCCGGGGCTGGCGAAGAAATTGAAAGACGTCTTGCTGGGCATGGCGAACGACGCCGAGGGCCGCAAGGCGCTCGCCAATACCGACGCTACCGATAAATTCGATCCGCTTCCGGGCGGCGAGGAAGCGATGCGGCGGCAGCTCGTCGAGCTGTTCCGCCCGCGCGGGAAAAATTAGAATGCTGAAGAAATCGATCTATGTAATCGTCTCTCTTTTGACCGTCTTCGTTTTTGCGGAGCATGCGGCGGCGCAGACGAAGACCATCGCGCTCGGCGTCATCTCCAAGCGGCCGCTGGCCGAAGTCGAGCCGCAGTACCGCGACTTCGTCCGCTACGTCGCGCGCAAGCTCTCGGCGACGGCGCGCGTCGAAGGCAAAGTGGCGACGGCGCAAACCGTCTATCAGCTCGAAAAGCTGCTGGAGCAGGATAAAGTCGATTTCTACATGGAAAGCCCGTATCCGACATACCTGATCAACCGCCAGGGCGCGGCAATGCCGCTGCTCCGGCGCTGGAAATCCGGCTCGCCGGAATACCGCTCGATCTTCTTCGCGAAAAAAGAAGGCGGCGCCAGAGACATCGCCGATCTCCGCGGCGCGCTGATCGCGCTCGAAGACCCGGGGTCGACGTCCGGCTATTTTTTGCCTAAAGTATTTCTCGCGGGCAAAGGCATGAAGCTCGCGGAGAAGACCTCGCTCGACGCGCCCGTCGGGCCGAACGAGGTCGGCTACATCTTCGCCTACTCCGCGTCGAAGGTCGCCGAAATGGTGCTCACGCGCCGCGTCACTGCCGGCGCGTTCAGCAACGAGGACTTCGACCGGCTCGACGCGAAGAAAAAGGCCGATCTCATCATCCTCGGCGAGACGGAGAATTTCCCGCGCTATTTCGTTTCCGTTAGGAAGGAAATGGACCCGAAGGCGATCGACCAGCTGCAGGAAGTGCTCGTCTCGATGCACCAGGACCCGGAGGGGCGTGCGATTCTCGACAAGCTCGAGAACACGACGCGATTCGACGCCGCGCCCGGCGGCGAGCAGGCGGTGCGCTTCAAGCTCCAGGAAGTCTTCGGGCTCCAATAAACTTATGAAAAAGTTTTTCACGGCGGCGCGGCAGCGAGTGGGCGGCGCGCGCACAGTGCGCCGCGTGTACCGGCATCTGCCTTCGCGGCAGCGCTGCAAGGAATGCCTGGTGCCGTTCCTCGGGATGTTCTCCGTCCCCTTCCGTCTCGTCAACATCCGGCCGTCGCGCAAGAACCCGAGCCTCTGCACGCTCTGATACGAGCTCGCTCCCCCGGGCGGGGAGACGCGCGTCGTCTCGGTCGTGTTCGTCGACGTGCGCGGCTTTACCGCGCTCGCGGAACAACTGAGTCCCGCGGAGGTCGCGGATCGGCTCAATAAATTCTACACGCTCGCGAGCGGCGCGGTGTTTAGCCGCGACGGCACGGTCGACAAGCTCGTCGGCGACCAGGTGATGGCATTTTTCGGCGCGCCGATCCATCACGAAGACCACGCGCGCCGCGCGGTCGAGACGGCAATCGAGATCGTGCGCGGCGTCATGTCGGAGGAAGAAGGCTTGCAGGTCGGCGGCGGAGTCGCCACCGGCGAGGCGTTCGTCGGCAACGTCGGCGGCGGCGGTGTCACGGATTACACGGTGCTCGGCGACACCGTAAACGTCGCCGCACGCCTCCAGGGCGCTGCGGCTGCGGGCGAGATACTCGTGACGGAAGAGAGCTACGCGGCGGTCGCGGAGCAATTCCCCGACGCGGGGAAAAGAGAGTTGGAATTGAAGGGGAAGAGCGCGGCGGTGACGGCCAGGGTGATCGGGACGTGAAAAACGCCATCGAAGAGAGGCTCAACGTCCTTCTCGGACAACGGTGGTGCGCGATTGGTCGTGTGGCCGACCTCGTCTGTCTGGAGTTCGGTCAGCGGCGTAGGGTCCGCGACTATCGCGGCAAATGGCGGACGGTCGGAGAGTGGGCGCTCCATCTGCAATGCTCCTGGCGCATAGGAGGACCGCAAGGATTAATCGTCGCTTCCGACGATAGATACTGGCCAGCCGGCGATCCGGACGATCCCCCGAAAAAATGGAAATGGGATACTGGACCAAACCGTTTTGATGAACGGGTAAAGCGCCTGCTGCCACAAACAGCTGAAGGCTTCGGAATCGTGCAGAAAGTTAGAGCAGATCGTTTTGGCGGACTACAGATCGTGTTGACAAACAGTTTAATAATCCAAGTGTTTCCCAGCGATACGCTAGATCGGGAATACGATGAGCATTGGCGCTTTTTTCAGCCTAAACGCAAATCAAAACATTTCGTCGTGACCAACCGAGGAGTAACAAACGGTAAGCGCGACGGTGACAGCGAGGGTGATTAAGATATACGGTTTACCGATGGCTAGCCGCTCGCTTTTGCTAATGCCGGCCCTCCTATTGTGCGTTCTTGTAGCGAACAGCTCGACCGCTGAGCTTCAAGACGACGCCGAGTCCGATTACGCTGTCTTGTTGGCGAGAGCCAAGCTTGACCCCGCACGCGCGGATTTCAGGAAGCTAAGAATGGCGTTTACCAAGACGCCGGCCTATCAGCCTTACGGGGTATATGCGGAGGATAAAGAGATCGATGCCGCGATCGCAGCGGAAAACTGGACCCGCGCTCTCGAGCTCGTCATCGTCCTTCTGGAAAAGAATTACGTGAGAATCCGCTCCCATATAAACGCTTTTATCGTTTACGATAAGAAGGGAGAACCGGAACGCGCGCGTTATCACCGCGCCTTTGTCGACGGTCTTTTCCGATCGATTGTGACCTCGGGCGACGGCCGCTCGCCGGAGACAGCGCTCGTCGTCATCAATACCGAGGAAGAATACGCCGTAATCGGGCTATCGGGTTTGCAACCGGGCGGTCAGGCGCTGCGCCATGAGGGTGGAAAAAGCTTCGACGTCATGACGGTAACGCCGCGCCGCGGCGACCAACCGGTCCAACTTTATTTCGATATCACCCTGCCGTGGGGAAACTCCCCGTTCGGCAAACAAATGCTGGGGAAATAGGGGCAGGGGCAGAATCCAGGCCCCACTCTTCACGCGGTTTTCCGGAGGAACTCATGAAGATGCAGCCTCTTCTCGTCGCGCTGACGCTCGCGAATCTGGCGCTGCTGATTTTTACGCTCGCGTATTTACGTCCGACGGTCACGGCGCAGGGAGTCGAGCCGGTGCTGCGCGGCCGCGCGCTCGAGATCGTCGACGATCAGGGAAAAGTTCGCGCCAGCATCGCCGTGTATCCCGCGAGCTCACAGAACGGCGAGAGATATCCCGAAACGGTTTTGCTGCGGCTCATCACCGAGCGCGGGCGGCCCTCGGTCAAGATCAGCGCGTCGGAGGAGCTTGCAGGTATGGCGCTCGTCGGCCCCACCGGCACGAAAGAAACCTATGTCCAGCTTGGAGCGAGGGGAACCGTTAGTTCCTTGAGATTGAAAAATGAAGACGGCCGCGAGAGCGTGGTGACGCCATAGGCGACGACATGAAGTTTGCTATCGACACATTCTTGCGAGCATTTATCCTTCTCTTTCTCCTGGCATCGGTCGTCGTCGAAGTGCATGCCGCGGATATAGAACGGGGCCGAACAATAACCGATGAAACGACCAAAAAAGATGTTCAAGAGAAGATAAGACGACTCTTTCCTTCCCGCAAAGCTGATGTGGAGCGGATAAACGGAATTAATCTGCCGATATTTCGCGGCTATAAACTATTGCGGGTCGCCGTCTATGAATGGATGCTTTTGGAGCATCCATTCATGCCCGGCCCCGGCAGTTTTGGAATGTTTGCATACGGACAAGGCAAGCTAATCTATCTCAATCGGGCCAACGACAACCTCGAAAAAATCTTGTGGGCCGAGAGACAGGGTCGAGTAGAAACCATCGATCCCGAAGTGATGGCGCATGTTTTAATTCTCTGCAAACTATCCAAAGGCGCTGTCCACGCGGACCTCGTCAAAACTTCGGGAGATATTTTAAGCTACGAGAAGGACGACCAATCGGATTCGTCCGGTTATGTCGTGAACAAAGAAAAACTTGCCCGACATAAGAGGAACATCGATAAGCCTCGTTGGGAAAGCCGAGGATCGAGGCAAATCCTCACGTTCTACATACTTTGGGGATGGATGCACGATGTGCAGGAACTGTCAAAAGTAACCGCCTCTTTCGACCGCTCCAGTGCGAACGTTTCGATCGATAAAGAAATTCTTGAAAGCAAGATTTTCGACGAAGTGCCGGACGTAATTTATTAGCCCAGAATCGCCGACTAATGCTGCACCTGCTTGACCATCGCCTGATTCGGACAATACGTGTACGTTTGATGATCGACGGTTTTGCCGCCGCCGTCGCGGTAGAGCCATTCGAATTCGAGACAATGCGGCGCGCCGTTGTAGGTGAAGTCGAGCTTCGTGATCGTGATCCATTCGACGCGCGTGTCGATCTTGGAATCGCCGTACCGCTTCTCCGAGAATTTTCTCGCCTCGCCCTGCTTCCAATAACCGAGAGGAAATTTGAGACCGCCGGTAAACGTTCTGGTTCCAAGCGTCGCCCGCGAATCGTAGACCCTGCCTAAGCCGTTCTTCGCCTCGTTTATCGCGAAGAATTCTACCTTGACCCCGCTCTTCTCTTGATTCGTCCGCTCGTAAACCGGCAGCGTCTCGCCGGTATTGGGATGCTTCCACTCGACCGGGCCTTTGATGTCCTTCTGCCCGCGATCGCCGAAGCGCGTCTCGGCGCGTGTCATCTTGAGCTCGCGCGCGCCGTCCCATTCCGCTCCCGTCCACAGCTCGACGGGAATGAATCGCTCTTTCGCCGCGGCATCGTACGATTTATCCCACACGGTTTCGTCGGCCGTGACGGTGGCCGTAGCGCCAAATGCTGCAAGCAAAAAGACCGCGGTGCGTTTTCGTCCGCGCGTCATTTGAATGTGACCATCTCCAATTTCGTGAAGTGAAACTGTTTACCGGTGTCGGACGGCAGGACCGTAAACTGGTGGAAGGTGTATTCCTGCTCGTAATTCGAATTCGCCACCATGCCGTCCATCGGGATCACGACAGTATACCGGTGCATGCGCGCGGCCGTGGTCGCGGTGTAGAGCACGGCGGCATTCGTCGACGCGCCGGTGATGACGACCGTTTTGATGCCCTTGTCTTGCAGCAGCGATTGCAGCTCGCCGCCGGTGAACTTGTCGAACGCGTCGGGGTAGATCACCGGCTCGTTGTCGCGGCGCTTCAAAGGCGTCGCGACCTCGCCGAGCGGCTTCCCCTTGGCCGACGCCGAGACCGAATAGACGATCAGCACCTTCGCCGCCCGCGCCTTCTCCAGGAATTCGCCCAGCCGCGGCGTGAGCTTATTGCAAATCTGCTTCGCGTCGTGGCAGCGCGCGTTCAGGTCGAGGACCAGAACGGCCGTCGTTTTCTCGTCGAGAATCACCGGCTTCGCCTCCGGCCGGTTCGGCCCCTCGGCCGCTAATAATCGCGCGCTCAGCACCAAGACGAACAGGAAAACGATCGTTTGCGCCCTCGCCATATCCCCTCCTTTTTACTTTTGTCTTTTAACCTTTACTCGATCATCAGATCCGCGAAGACAAAGCCGTCGCGCGTTACAATCTCTCCCGAGCGAATCGGAATGGGCCGGCGGAACATCGGCCCGTCGTAGGCGAAAGTGTGGAATTCGCCGCGCTCGCCGCAAGGATCGACGCCCGGCGGAAGATCGGCCAGGAACGGCGCGTCGAATTCCCTTCCCGCGAACGACGCGTCCAGTTGTTTTGGATCGACGCAGGTGACGCGGGCGCGCAAGCCTCCGGCGATCATCTCGCGCGCCAGTGCCTGCGTCGGACGCGCCCAGATGGGAAAGATCGGCCGCAGGCCCGTATCCTGCAGCCGCGCTTCGCGATAGGCGCGGATGTCTTCGAGAAACAAATCGCCGAAAGCCATCGCGGCGATAGCTTCCGAGCGCGCCCGCTCGAACGCCGCCCACATCGCCTGCTCGTAGCGCTCGTTGCTGCATGGATAAGGAATCGGCACCTTCCACAGCGAAAGGCCGGCCGCGTCGGCCTGAGCTTCGAGCAATTCGAGCCGGACGGCGTGCATCGCCACCCGTTCGTAGGCCTCGTTGACGGTCGTGAGCAGCCCCGCGACCTCGAATTCTCCCATTTCGCGCAGAACATGCAGCGACCAGGCGCTGTCCTTGCCGCTGCTCCAGGATAACAGCGTTTTTTCTTGCCCGCCGGGCGTGTCCATCGCCCTCGGATTAACCAAAAGCGCCATAAAAGTCCAATATAAAAGCGCGTTGACTTATATAGCCAGGATCGGATACCCTTCAGCCGAAGGCAGAGTTATGGGCTGGCATTGGCGTGAATGGGCTACCGACCCCGAGCAGCTTAGGCGGCTAAAGATGCTCGCCTGCGTGCCGCTCTTTGCCGGCCTCAACCGACACCAGCTCGGCCGATTGCTCATCAAGCTCTTCGAGAAGCGCTACCCGGCCGGCGAGACGATCTTTCGCGAAGGCGACCCGGGCAAGGCGGTTTTCATCGTCCTCGACGGAAAAATCTCGATCATTCGCGCCGCCGAGGGCGCCGAGAAGCCGCTCGCGGTCCTCGGGCCCGGCACCTATTTCGGCGAGCTCGCGCTGATCGACGACCAGCCGCGCTTCGCCGCCGCGCGCGCCGACGAAGACACCACGCTGTTGATCCTCTACAAGAGTCACTTCGACGATCTGATCGAAGGTCAGAAGGCGCTCGCCGTGCACGTCATGGAAAATCTCCTCAAGACGCTCGCCGGCTACGTGCGCAACGAGCAGGCGCGCAACGCGCTGCGCGCGCCGAAGGGCACGGTGACGCTCGCCGAGCCCGCCGCCGCCGAGAGGACGCGCCGGTGAGCCCCGAGGCCGCCGCCGCGCCGGAGCAGCCCCGCACCCGCTGGTTTCCGCCGCCGCCCACGATCGTCTGGGCGATCGCCATCGCGATCGTCGCCGCCGTCGCCTACATCGCCAGCGACGTGGTCGTGCTCGTGATTTTTTCCGCGGCGCTCGCGTACGTCATTAGTCCGCTGGTGCGCAGGCTCGAGGCCGCCGCCATCCGGCATAATCTCGCCGTCACCGGCGTCTACGTGACGATCTTCCTCGTCTTCACCGTTACCGCCGCGCTTGTCATTCCACGATTACGCACCGAGATAGTCACGCTGTCTTCGGGAACGTTCAAGCAGCAGGTCGATCAATCCGTCGACAAGCTGCACCGCGAGCTCATCGACGAATATCCGTCGCTCGAACAGGTGCTGGGCGATCCCGAGTCGCGCAACGAGCGCTTGAGCACGGTCTTCCAGCAGCAGACCGCCAATCTCCCCAACCTCTTGAGCCATGCGGTCGAGATCGCCATCGTCATCGTGCTGATCCCGGTCTTTTCCTATTTTTTCCTGCGCGACAGCCGCAGGCTGCTACAGCTTTTGATGGACCGGCTGCCGGCCGACGAGATCGAGACTTCGGTCGCGGTCTGGTGCGAGATCGAGCGCATCATCGGCCGCTATCTCCGCGGCCTCGCGCTCGAGGCGATGGTGATCGCGACGATCGCGTCCACCGGTTTGTGGCTGCTCGGCGTCAACTATCCGCTGTTCCTCGGCGTCTTTTCCGGCATGGCGAACGTGATCCCGTACGTCGGGCCGTTTCTCAGCGGCACGGTCGTCGCGATGATCGCGATGATCCAGTTCCAGAGCTTCGCGCCGCTCGTCAAGGTCATGCTGCTCTACCTCGGCATCAAGTTCTGCGACCTCACGATCATCCAAACGCTGACCGTCGGCCGCAGCGTTCATCTCCATCCCATTCTGCTGGTTGCGTCGCTGTTGATCGGCGGCCACGCCTTCGGGCTGATCGGAATGGTCGTCGTGGTGCCGATCGTGACCGCGCTGCAGGAAGTCACACGGCTCCTGCTCGACCACCGGCGGCGCAAGGCGGGCATCCGCTTGCCGCGCCGCGCGCCGTCGACACCGATCCAAAACTGCGTCTGCTGACATGGCGGAAGCCGGCACCGCGTCGGCGCTCGCCGCGCAATGCGGCATCTGCGGCTCGCCGCTCACCGGCGCGCTCGGGCGCGTCTACCGCGTCGCGGGCGTCAAGCGCAGCGCGCGCAACCCCACTATCTGCAACCGCTGCGACACGCACGTCGAAGAGGGCGCGCTCGTCGAGATGACGGTCCTCTTCGCCGACCTCTCCTCGTTCACCGAGCTGACGCAGGAGCTCGGGCCGGAGCGGACGCACGAGGTCGTCGATGCCTTTCTTAAAACCGCGAGCGAGATCATCACGCGGCGCGGCGGATTCATCGACAAGTACATCGGCGACGCCGTGATGGCGCTCTTCAACGTGCCGATCAAGCACCCCGATCACGCTCGCCGCGCCGTCGACACCGCGCTCGAATTGCAATCGGCCATGGCCGAGTTGCGAACGCGTTTTCAGATGGACCTGCGGGCCTCGGCCGGCGCCGCGAGCGGCTGGGCGCGCGTCGGACGGCTCGGCTCCGGCGACAGCCGCGACATCACGGCGATCGGCGACGTCGTGAACCTAGCCGCGCGCCTCGAAGGCAAGACGCGCCCGGGAGAGATCCTCGTCGACGCCCTGGCGTATAAAGATGCCGCCGGCGAGTTTGCCGGCGCGACAGAAGAGCATCTCACGCTCAAAGGCTTCAAAGACCCGGTCGCCGCCTACCGCCTGCAAGCGCGGGCGGATTTGCCCCGCCCGCCCGACGACTCCGCCGAAGCCGGCGCGCGGCTTCGCTGGGGCGCGGTCGTCGTCGGTCTTCTCGGCGCGCCGTGCGCAATCGGCACGCTCATCGGCCCGCTGGCCGTCGCGCTCGGTGCCGGCGCGTTCTTCGGCTTGGGCGGCGCGCTCTCGTTCCTCGATCAGGACGCGCTCCGAATCCCCATAATCGTTCTCGCCACCCTGGCCGCGCTCGCCAACCTGTATACGGTTTATCATGCGCGGCGGCTCCGCCGGACCGAGCGTCTGGAAGCGATGACGCGGCTGGAGAAGCGGCGCACGGCCGTGGTGCTGGCTACGGCGGCCGCCACGCTGGCGATCGCCGTCTTCGAAATCATCAGGCACGCCGTCCTGCATCCGACTTGACAGCTATTATCCCCTCCCATAGTAGTAGGCTTGCCGGAGGCCGGAAGCTCCGGCGCCAGGAACCCATAAGGAGGACGCTCATGCTTCGTATTCCCCGCATCGCCGCCGCGCTGCTTATCGCCGCATCCGCCGCTCTCGCTCTCGCGGACGCCGCCGACGCGCAGAAGATCAAGCTCGGCTCGTCGCTGAGCCCGCCGTCGCTCGAGTCGATTTCGCCCTACGTCGCGATCGAAAAGGGCTTCTTCAAGAAAAACGGCGTCGAGGCCGAAGTCGTCGAGTTCCGCGGCGACGCGACGCACGTGAAGGCGCTGCTCTCCGGCGACATCGACGCGTCGATCAACATGGGCGCGACCGAGGCGATCGTCACCGCTCCCAAGGCCCCGGTCCGCCTTTGGGTCGTCGCCAACCCGATCACGCCCTATTATTTGATCGCGCGTAAGGAGGCGGGCACAACGCTCCAGGCGCTCGTCGGCAAGAACGTCGCGGTCTCGGGCATCGGCGCGATCTCGTATCACATCCCGCGCATCGTCTTCGAGCGCAGCGGCATCGATCCGGAAAAGTTCAAATACGTCGCCGTCGGCTCGCCGGCCGACCGCTTCAAGGCGCTGGTCGCCGGCAAGGTCGACCTGACCGTCGTCACGACTACCGAAGTGGCCAAGCTGGATAAATTTCCGGATATCATTCCGCTCGTGAACGTTCCCAAGGTCGTGCCGGAGATCCCGTACGAGTTCGGCATGGCGAAGGAGGACTGGATCCAGAAAAACGCCGACAAGGTGCAGCGGATGACCAAGGCGATCATCGAAGCGAACCGCTGGATCGCCGCCAACAAGGCCGGCACGGTGGAAGTCGCGAAGAAAATCCTGCCGGACGAATCGACCGAGGCGCTGAGCAAAGCCTACGACCTCGTCGATCCGCGCATCTGGGGCGTCAACGGCGATCTCAGCGAGGCTTCGTACAATTATACCGCCGATTTTATGAAGAAGGTCGGCTTTCTCAAGGAGGCGCTGCCCTACAACCAGTTCTTCGACCGCCGCTTCGTCGACCGGGCTCTTAAGGAGCTTGGGAAGAAATAGCTTCGAGTTTCAGGTTTCGGGTTTCAAGCGCGAATTCCGACTGGAAACTTGAGACTAGAAACCAGAAACTCATCCACGCATGCTTGAGGTACGGGAGCTCAGCAAGGTTTTTTTCGAGGACAACGATCCGCGCAAGCCGGGCCTCGTCGCGCTCCACAACGTCTCCTTTTCGGTGCGACAGAACGAGTTCGTCTGCCTCCTCGGCCCTTCCGGCTGCGGCAAGACGACGCTCATCCGCATCATCGCCGGCCTGATTCGCGCCGACCGCGGCGAGATCCTCGTCGAAAACAAGCTGGTGGCCGCGCCGGGCCGCGACCGCTGCATGGTATTCCAGCAGTTCGGTCTTCTTCCCTGGCGCACGGTGCTCGCCAACGTCGAGTTCGGCCTGGAAATCGAAGGCGTTCCGCGCGAGGAGCGCCAAACGGTCGCGCGCCAGTATCTCGAGCTCGTCGGTCTCAACGGCTTCGAGAAATATTATCCGCACCAGATCTCCGGCGGGATGCAGCAGCGCGTCGGCATTGCGCGTGCGCTATCCAAGAAGCCCGACATCCTGCTCATGGACGAACCTTTCGGCGCAGTCGACGCGCAGACGCGCGAGCAGCTTCAGGAGGAGCTGCTCAAGATCTGGACCAAGACCAAAAATACCGTTATCTTCGTAACGCACAGCATCGACGAATCGATCTA
>DASWZY010000212.1:0-33583 GCA_036407055.1 Binatia bacterium | reverse complement strand
CGATCGAGCCGCGCGCCTATCTCGCGCATTACAACCCCGACGAGGACAGCCTCACGATGTGGTCGGCGACGGCGAATCCGCATTCGCTGCGCGGCCGCATCGCCGACGTGATCAATTTTCCGGAAGGCAAAATTCGCGTCATCGCGCCGGACGTCGGGGGCTCGTTCGGCGTCAAGATCCAGACCTATCAGGAAGAGCTGCTGCTCCCCTTCATCTCGCGCGAGCTCGGCCGGCCGATCAAATGGTGCGAGACGCGTGTCGAGCACATGCGCAACGGACGCCATGGCCGCGACCAGATCCACTACATCGAAATGGCGCTGAAGAAGGACGGCACGATTTTAGGCCTGCGCGATCGAATCATCGCCGACATGGGCTCGACGTATACCGTCGATCACTCCATTATGGCGAGCGCGCTCTACATGACCGGCGTCTATCAGATTCAAAATTACGCGGTCGACGCGACCGGCGTCTCGACGAACAAGACGACGCACGGATCGCTTCGCGGCATCGGCAAGGCCGACGCGGCGTATGTGATCGAGCGCCTGGTCGATATCGCCGCGCGAAAACTAAATATCGATCCGATCGACATCCGAATGAAGAATTTTATCCCAGCCGAGGCGTTCCCCTACCGCAACGTCACGGGCGCGCTCTATGACAGCGGGCAGTATCATCTCTGTCTCAAGCGAACGGCGGAGATCGCCGGTTACGACAACCTGCGCAAGGAACAGGCGGAACACCGAAAGAAAGGCATTTACCGCGGGATCGGCGTCGCGCTCGTGATGGAGCCGACGAGCTCGAGCCGCATCCACGCCACGGGCGGCTACGCCTCGTGCCGCATGCGCATCGATCCGTCCGGCGCGGCGACGGTTTTCTCCAGCATGGGCGAGCAGGGCCAAGGCCACGAAACGACGATCGCGCAGATCGTCGCGAGCCAGACCGGCATTCCATTCGAGAAGATCACCGTGATTCACGGCGACACCCTGCCGACGCCGTTCGGCTTCGGCACCGGCAGCAGCCGCTCGTCGGTCGTGCTCATGCCTTCCGCTTGGGTCGCGGCGAAGAAGATGCGCGAGAAGCTAGTCGGCATCGGGGCGCGTCTCATCGGCGTTCCGCCCGAGCGGCTCGAGATCGGCGACGGAAAAGTCTTCGCGAAGGAGAAGCCCGAGCAGGCTATCGCCATCGCCGAGATCATCCGCACCGCTTACGGCGCGATTCACCTATTGCCGGAAAACATGGAGCCCGGCCTGGAGACGATGGGCACGTTCGTCAACCCGAATATCGATTACACGCCCGACCACAAAGGCCGGATGAACACTTTCTCCAGCTATCCATACGCCGGCGTGATCGCGGTCGTCGACGTGGATGTCGAGACGGGATTTATCAATATCGTGCGCTACTGCACGGTCCATGACTGCGGCAACATGATCAACCCGCAGATCGTCGACACCCAGCAGCAGGGCTCGATCATGCAGGGCATCGGCGCGGCGCTCTACGAAGAGCTCCGCTACGACGAGGAAGGCCGGCTGCTCTCCTCGACATTCATGGATTACCGCCTGCCCTGCGTCGAGGAAGTGCCGGAGCTCGAGCTCGAGCACATCGTGACTCCCAATCCCTTCACGCCTTTGGGCGCGAAGGGCGCCGGCGAGACCGGCATGCTGGGACCGCCGCCGGCGCTCTGCAACGCGGTAGAGGACGCGCTGGCGCCACTCGGCGTAAAAATTCGCGAGACGCCGCTCACGCCGGACAGAATTCTGGATTTGATCGAAAAGGCGAAATCGTAGCATGGCTAACATTTCACTGACCGTTAACGGTGAGACGCGTACCGGCGAAGCCGAGCCGCGAACGCTGCTGGTGCATTTTCTCCGTGACACATTGCGCTTGACCGGCACGCACGTCGGATGTGTAGTCGGGCGCTGCGGCGCGTGCACGGTGATGTGGAACGGCGCGCCGGTGAAGTCGTGCATGGTTTTCGCCATCCAGGCCGACGGCGACGAGGTCGTCACCGTCGAGGGGCTCGCGCGCGACAAACGGCTGCATCCGCTCCAGGAAGCGTTCTGGAAAAAAGACGCCGTCGAGTGCGGATATTGTACGCCGGGGATGCTCATGTCCGCGTACGGCCTGCTCGGCAAGGGCAAGATGCCGACGGAAGCGGAGATAAAAAAAGCGATCTCGGGGAATCTCTGCCGCTGCACCGGCTACGGCAACATCGTCACAGCGATATGCGAGGCGGCCGGGAATTTCAAATAAGGAGCGGCCGTGGTCAGCATCTTAAAAGATATTCCCATCGACGGCGTCAAGATCGTGCCCTGCCGCGTAGCGATCCGCAGTAAAGGCGTCGTCAAATCGTTTCTGCTTGACGCCGCCGACCGCGTGATTCTCGTCGACACCGGCGCGTCGGACGCCGACGCCGACATTATTATGGACGCGATCAAGGATATGGGCCGCGAGCACGCCGATTTGAAGCTTTGCGTCCTCACGCATCGCCACGGCGACCACACCGGCGGGCTCAAGAAGCTCAAGAAAACCCTCAAGTTCCAAGTGATGGCGCACGAGCTCGACATGCCGGCGATCCATAAAGCGAGCGGTTATGACGTCGAGCATGTGGTGAAGGGCGGCGAGCGGCTGCCGGACTGCGGCGGAATAGATGTTTTGCACACGCCAGGCCACACGGCCGGTCACATCAGCCTGCACTTGCCGCGGATCAAAACACTTATCGCCGGCGACGCGATCGTAAGTGCAGGCGAGCATCTGACCGTCTCCCCTACTTACCTCTGTTCGGATCCTGACGCCGCGTCGGAATCGGTCAAGCGGCTGATCGCGATGAACCTCGGCCTGGAGCGCATCCTCGTCGGCCACGGCGACGACGTTTACGAGGGAGCGAACAATAATCTCGGCCGCATCTTCGCCGGGCCGAGGGAGTGACTTTTCGATGCGCTTCTTGATTTTCAGGCTTCTTGTCCTCGCAGCGCTGTTTCTTTGGTCGGCATCCGAGATTTCCGCCGCAGAGACACTGAAAAAAATTCGCATCGCATCAAAGGCGCCCGGCGAATCGCTGGTGCCCTATATGATCGCGCAGCGGCTCGGTTTCTACCGCGACGAAGGGCTCGACTGCGAGGTGATCGTCACGCGCGGCACGGTGACGACGCAGGTCGTGCTCAGCGGCGCCGTCGATTACGGCAACGGCGGATCGATTCCGGCGATCCTCGGCGGCGCGCGCATTAAAA
This sequence comes from Binatia bacterium, assembly GCA_036407055.1. Lineage (GTDB taxonomy): Bacteria > Desulfobacterota > Binatia > UBA9968 > UBA9968 > JAJPJQ01. The sequence continues at coordinate 30,359 of DASWZY010000212.1, read as the reverse complement.
TACTTCTCGTCAGCTCGGACAAGCCGGCGCAGCACCTCGTCGTGTCACCCAAGATCACCGACATCAAGCAGCTGAACGGCAAGACGGTGGCGATCTCCGACACCTCGGGAAACTCTACGCTGCTGTTTCGCGAGATGCTCAAGAAGGCCGGCGTCAACGTCGAGACGGTGCAGATGCGGGCGCTTGGCGAGCCTTCGGTCCGGCTCGGCGCGCTGCTCGCCGGCACCGTTGATGCGACGATGATCAGCATCGGCATGGCACGCCAAGCCCAGGCGAAAGGCTTTCGCATCCTCGCCTACAGCGGCGACTACGTCTCGTCCCTCAGCGCGAATCTCGAGGCGAGCGACGATAAGATCCAGAGCCAGCCCGATGAGGTCTATCGCGCGGTGAAGGCGACGCTCAAGGGCCACATCTTTTATCACCGGAATGCCAACGAGAGCACGAAGTTCATCATGGAGTCGCTGCGTCTAACGGATTTCAACGAGGCCAAGGAGATCTGGCGCGAGCGTGACCGCGAAGTCTCGGACATCGCGCGGACCGGCCGAGCGAGCGAAGAAGTCATGCAGGTCAACATCGACCGCGTGCGCGACCAGATGCGCGCAGTCGGCGCCGCAAGCCGCATCAAAGGGCCCGTGACGCTCGATCAGGTTTACGACTTCTCTTTCGTGAAAAAAGCGTACGACGAGATCCGCGCGAGTAAATTCGACCCGATGCGCTACGAGTATGTGAAAAAATAATGTACCCGGCGCCTTTCGAATATTTGCGGCCGCGGAGCATCCGCGAAGCAGTCGAGCTTTTGTTCCGCTATGGCGAAGACGCCAAGCTCCTGGCCGGCGGCCAGAGCCTGGTGCCGATGATGAAGCTGCGCGTCACGCGGCCGAAGTATCTTATCGATATCCATCGCATCTCCGGTCTGAACTATATCCGGGAGGAAGACGGGGCGATTTGCATCGGCGCGACGACCCGGCACGTCGAGATCGAGCAGTCTGCTTTGATCCGCGATAAGATGACTATGCTCGCGCAGGCAGCGGGCGAGATCGGCGACGCGCAGGTGCGCAACCGCGGCACGATCGGAGGCGGACTGGCGGAAGCCGATCCGGTCGGCGACTACGGCCCGGTCGCGCTGGCTCTGGACGCGCGAATGAAATGCGTCAGGCCGAGCGGCATGCGCGAGATTCCCGCGACCGAGTTTTTTAGCTTCGCCTATACGACCGCGCTGGAGCCCGACGAAATTCTGATGGAGATTATCTTTCCGCTCCCGCCGCACGGCAGCGCGGGGGTGTATCACAAGCTCGAAAAAGTCGCCGGCGATTTCGCTATCGCCGCTGCGGCGGTTCAGATGGCTGTCGATCGAGACAATATATGCACCGCTATCGGCGTCGGCGCGAGCGGCGGAGGTCCGGTACCGGTGAAAGCGGCCGCGATCGAAAATCTTCTGCGTGGAAAGAAAATCGCTCCCGAGTTGATCGAGCAGGCCGGCCGTCTGATTCAGGAGGACGCCGAGCCGATCGAAGACCTCCGCGGTTCGGCGGCATATAAGAGGAAGGCGCTCAGCGCGGTTCTCCGCCGCGCGCTGACGGAAAGCCTGCGCCGCGCAACACTCCATCTCTAATCACCATCGAGACCTGCCGCCATGGAAGAACGCTGGCCCTGGGAAGAAGAATCCAGCCTCGAAGCGCCCGATCCGCTCGCGCACCAGCGCCACGAGGAATCCGTCAAGGAAAAACTGCCGCGCGTGATCAAGCTCCTCGACGTGCAGGACACAGTCATGGGGCAAAGCAGCCCGCATCAGACCGGCGACATCGTCTGCTACGACATTCTCAAGCGCGCGCCGGTCTACGATCTCACATCCCATTTCTCCGACATCAAGCCGCACGCTCCCGCCCGCGGCGCGCACCGCCATATCAGCGCGCCGACGCTTTTCTGCCTGCGCGGCCGCGGCTGGGAGATCAACGACGGGAAGACGTATTCTTTTGGGACTTACGACATGCTCGTCGTGCCGCCGTTCACGATCCATCAGCACGGCGGCGACGAAGACGCCGGGGCGCAGATATTTGTGCCGCAAAGCCGCATGCTGAGCATCCTCGGCTTGACCAAGCGCGAGCAAATCAAATTCGGCGAGAAACCCAAATTTCCCGACGGCACCCAGCCGCTCCACGACGAGAACGGCAAGCTGATCGGCTACCGCATCCAGAAAGGCGTGCTCGGCATCAAGGACGCTATCGACGTCATGCTCGGCGGCGATCCCAAAACCGAAGCCGTGTTCCGCGCGCGCAAAGAAGCGGAGCCGTGGCAAGGTCCGGTCGAGAACACCTACGATGGCTACCTCAAGCTCTTCCACGACGAGAGCGTTTTCTGCAACACGGTCACGCACGTCGTTTCCTACGACGCCGAGCCGTGGGAATGGTGCCGCCAGGGAAAATTGAAATGGTTCACGCATCCCGAGATGAACAGCGCGGCGCGGCGGCTCTGGCTGTATATGCAGGAGATTCCTCCGGGCAGCCGCTCCGGCGTGCATCGACACATGGTCGAGGAGCAAATTCTCATTATCGAAGGACGCGGCCACGACCTGCACGATAGCGAGCGCTTCGATTGGGAGCGCGGCGACCTCGTCAGCATCCCGGCAATGACCGCGCATCAGCATTTCAACGCCGACGCAAAGAGCCCGGCGCTGTTCCTGTCGTCGATGCCGAGCGTCGGCGCCGATCTCGGCCTCGGCGGCATCGAGCAGCTCGAAGACGCGCCGGAATTTGCAAACGAGAATGGCTAAAGAAAAAACCCAATCGTACGACTACGATTACGAAGCCCGCTTCATCAAGCAGAAACGCGAGCACGAGCGCATCGCGATGTTGCCACGGGTCATCAAGCCGGGAATGTTCGCGCCCGGAGAGTTCGCCCTTGGCGATATGCGCGTCTTCGGCCGTTATACAATCGCGCCGCTCAGCGCCGTGACCTGCGGCTTCATGGATCTTAAGCCCGCCGAACAAACCGAGCCTCGGCGCATGATTCCTTCGATCGTGGCGTACATCGTCAGCGGCGGCGGACAATCCATCCAGGAGCAGAGCCATTTCAGTTTCAGCACCGGTGACGTGGTGCTCATTCCGCCTTATACAACTTACCGATTCGTCGCAGGCGATGCCGGCTTTCGCGCCTGGCTGCCGCAGCTAAGGCTCTGGCACGGGCAAGGTCTGTTGTCGCGCGAACCGGTATCCGCCGACGAGAAGACGGAGCTGGAAGACAAAATCACCCGCGTCTTCGAGTCGCGGCGCGCGGCAAACCCACAGACAGTCGGCAAAACGCGCTACGATTGGTTTTTATCCAAGCTGAGCGATGAGAACCGAGTCGAGCGCGAAGCGCCGCGCGTGATCCACGCCGACGACCGTCCATGGCAAACGACGCGGCAAGGCCGGCTAAAATACTATATCGATCGCTCGACGGAAATCGCCGCGTGCGGAATGGATCTCATGGCGCAGGAGATAGCCCCCGGGGAGCGGAGCGGCGAGCATCGCCACATTTTCGAGGAGCTTTTGTTCGTCGTCGCGGGACGCGGCCACGACATTCACGAGGGAACGACGCATGCGTGGGAAAAAGGCGACCTGATCTGCGTCCCGCCGATGATCGTTCACCGCCACGTGAACGGCGGAGACGAGCCGGCGCGGCTCCTCTCCGTCTGGCCGCGCCAGGCCGGCCACGAATTTCTCGGCGGCATCGAGCATCTGGCCGACGCTTCGGACTGGCAAAGATAATGCGATCCGCGACTGTGGTGTATTTTTACAAATCGGCGCGAGCGGCGATTGTTGCAGTCTGTTTTCTGTCCGCGGCGACGCGACTTTTCGCCGCATCCGTAGAGGAGCGATTCGAGCAGCTCAACCGCATGACCGAAAAGACGCGCCAGGAGACCCTGGAAAAAGAAGCGCGCAGAGAAGGCGAGCTCGTCTGGTATGCGGCGATGGCGAGCGACCGCGCCGGCGAGGTGATCCGCGCCTTCGAGAGCAGATATCCATTCGTCAAAATCCGCTTCCAGCCGGGCGGCGCCGGGCGTCAGCTCGAGCAGCTGCTGGTCGAGCACCGCACGAAGAAACATCAGGCCGATATCATCAATACGCGGCGATCCTATGTCGCTGTGATGGCGAAGGCCGGCGCGGTGGCGCGCTACCGCACGCCGCTCCGCGCGGCGCTGCGCGAGGGCTTCACCGACAAAGACGGCTTCGTTAACGGCATCTACGCTCAGCCGCGCGTATTTCTATACAACACTAAAATGCTTGGACGCGATGCGCCTCCCCGCTCATTCGAGGACCTGCTGGATGCGAAGTGGAAAGACAAGCTCGGATTGGATACGACCGATTACGACTGGCTCGCGTCTTTGATCGACTATTATGGGCGCGAGAAAGCTATCGACTACGCGAATAAATTGGCCAAGCAGCAGCTCAACTTCCGGCGCAGCCCCACGCTGCTCGCGCAGCTGGCGGTCGCCGGCGAATTTCCCGTTGTGATCGACGTATTTCCCGAGGAAGTGCTACAGCTCAAGCGCGCCGGCGCTCCCGCGGATTTCGTCCTCTCGGAGCCGTTCGTGCCGGTGAAAACACCGACCACGGTTTCCATATCCTCCGGCGCGCCCCATCCGCATGCCGCCGCGCTGTTCGTCGACTTTCTGCTTTCCAAGGCGGGCCAGGATGTCATGGCCGCGCAGGGGCGCTGGGTGAGCCGCAAGGACGGAAAATACTTTGTCGACCTCAAGGGCAAAAAAATGCAGATCCCCGGTCCCGAATGGGACGACAAACAAGTCGAGCTGGTTAATCAGTACAACACGATCTTTTCGCTGCGATAAACCAATCTCAGAAGCTGTTCCCAAGGATTTTTCACAAGCCGAATTGGTTGACTCTTCATCTAAGGTAACTTATTGATATTCCTTACGGAGAGGTGGCCGAGCCCGGTTGAAGGCGCTTGACTCGAAATCAAGTGTACCCGGAAGGGTACCGGGGGTTCGAATCCCTCCCTCTCCGCCAATTTCTTTTCCGCCCTCCTCCACCAGCCATTTGATTTCCGGTTAAAAAACCTCCTCATCCTCGATCGTCGGCGATTATGCCCCTGCCGACATAGACGTAGGGTCACAACAGCAAGAAAATCCGCGTTTCCCCTATTTGTAGGTCATTCAAGTCGGAGCATAGGTTTTAAATACAGCCCCCGATTTGACATTTGATTTTCGCTCCCGAACCTGCGGCTACGACAGCGCATCTACGGAGGAATGCATGGAAGCGGCTCCAGTCCCCGTTGACCTCCTGCACTGGCTGCTAGCGATACTCCCGATCGTTGCGCTGCTCGTCTTTCTTGTTCCACTACGCTGGCGCGCTCCGGAAGCGGGCCCGATGGCGATGTTCACCGCGGCCATCGTGGCGCTCCTCGCGTTCCGGACACCGTGGGACACATTGGCAGTTGCCGGGGCCAAGGGCGTATGGGACGCCATCTTCATTCTCTATGTGATTTGGCCGGCGCTGCTCCTTTACCAAATCACCAAGCAGGCGGGTGCCTACGACGCTCTGCGGCAAGGCATCGCCAAATTCAGCCGCAACGACCTGTTCATCATTATGGCGCTGGCCTGGGTGTTTGCCTCGTTCCTCCAGGGTATTGCGGGCTTCGGCGCTCCCGTCGCTGTGGTTGTGCCGCTGCTCATCACAGTAGGAGTGAAGCCGATCCATGCCGTCGCCATGGGCGTTGTCTCACACGCCTGGGCGAGGTTCTTCGGCACCCTTGGGGTCGGATGGCTGGCACTGCTGCGAGTCACCAATGTCACCAATTCGGAAGAAATCGTCAGGGTCGCCTATGAGTCGGCGCTGCTGATCCTTATAGCGAACTATTTGGGCGGCCTCCTTATCGTGTGGCTTTACGGCAAGGGACCGGCGCTGCGCCATGCTTGGCCTCTGGTGCTGATCCTCGGGACCATTCTCGGCGTCGGACAGCTTCTCGTTGCGCTCTTCAGCCCCGAGCTGTCGACCTTCCTGGCCGCGGCCGTCGCGCTTCTGGCCCTGTATCCATTGTCGCGTTGGAAGCGCTACGGCGAGCCGGTTCAGGGCATCCCTAACCGGCCGGCCATGGTGGAAAAGCAGGTGAGCGAACAGAGCGAGGCGGCCCCGGTCATGAGCCTCTCGATGTCGTTCCTGCCGTACCTTGTGCTGACGGCTGTGACTCTCGGTGTGCTGTTAATTCCGTCGCTCAACGCAATGCTGCGGCAGCTTCAGGTCGGGCTACCGTTCCCCGCCGTTGAAACCGGCTTTGGCATCCGAAATGCCGCGGTCGAACGCTACGCTCCCATTACCGTGTTCACGCATCCGGGGATGATGCTGCTGATCACCTCCGTCATCGTCTGGCTTGTGTACAGTTCGCACGGCTTCTACGGCGCCTGGGCGAAGCGTCACAAGCCGGAGAGCATCTGGTCTGCACTGCTCATCGATGCTGTGCCGGCGTCGGTACCGGTGATCGCGTTCTTGGTGACGAGCCGTATCCTGGATCATAGCGGCCAAGTCTTGACTATCGCTTACGGTCTTGCTGCGGCTTCGCCGCCGCTGGGCTACGCCGGCATCGCGAGCGTCATCGGCGCTTTGGGCGCCTTCATGACATCCAGCAGCACTGCCTCCTGCGTCCTTTTCGGTGCTGTGCAGAGCAGCGTGGCTCAGCTGCACGTGATGTCCAGAGAGACCATCCTTGCCGCGCAAGCGGCCGGTAGTGCCTATGGTAATGCGATCGCTCCCGCCAATGTCGTGCTGGGCACCAGCATCGCCGGCGTCAAAGGCCAAGAAGGAGCGGTTCTGGGCATCACCATGCCTTGGACCGTCCTCGTCGCCGTCTTAACCGGCGCGGCGACGATCGCACTGGTTATTTTTGCTGGATAAACCGAGCGCGCGATGGATAAGAAGCTGCAAGCAGAGATTTTGGCGTTACTGCTGCTGTTCGCCGCATTCCCGATCACCAGCATCGGCACGACCCGTGGCAACGCCTTGCTGTGGTGGATAGGTCTCATGAGCCTGGTTCTGGGCGGTGTGCTCCCCGTCTGGACGCGCTACATGGATCACTCCCGCGACACGATCAGGGATTTCGGCATGGAGTTCGACGATCGGACATCATAGTTCCGGAATAGGATCCAGCCTTGGTTGCTCACGCTCTGGAAAGATCCATGTCTTCCACAGCGCTTTGAAGCCCGCAATGAAAGCAGGAGGTGAATAATGAGTAATCCCAACGGTCCGCGTACAGGTCGGCCTCCAACCTATGCCCCGCACGGAGTGGTGTCGACGCCACACTACCTCGCCAGTGCAGCCGGGTTGAACATATTGCAGTGTGGGGGCAGCGCCGTTGACGCGGCGATCGCCGCCAACGCTGTGTTGTGCGTGGTCTATCCACATATGGCCGGATTGGGCGGCGACGGCTTTTGGTTGATCGCCGAACCTGCGAGCGGCCGCGTGTATGGACTCAATGCCAGTGGACCGGCCGCCCGCGCGGCAACGCTCGACTATTATCGTCCAAGGAGTAAAGACAACGAAATTCCTGCGCGTGGCCCGCTCAGTGTGCTGACCGTGCCGGGCGCAATCGACGGCTGGCGTTTGGCGCACGAGCGGTTTGGTCGGTTGGATTGGAGCAAGCTGTTCGATGCTGCCATTTCCTATGCGCAAGACGGGATGGCGGTAACCAGATCGCTGGCCGATTGGCTGGCGCAGGACGAACCGATTCTGGCAGCCTACCCAGCGACCGCCGCCATATTTCTTCCCAATAAGCGTGTTCCTCGCGATGGCCAACGGTTGGTCCAAGGTGATCTGGCCCGGTCACTTCAGCAAATCGCAAAGCTGGGCGCGCGCAAAAGCTTCTATGAAGGCCAGATAGCCGAAGACATCTGCGCCGCACTGCAGCCTCAAGGCTCTCCCCTGGCGGCCGCCGATTTTGCCGGTTTCCACGCGGAATGGTTCGAGCCGATCAAGTCGACCTACCGCGGCTATGAGCTGTATGAACTGCCGCCCAATACGCAGGGATTTACCGCGCTGCAAATCCTCAATCTCATCGAAGGGTACGAAGTGGCCGATTGGGGCGAGGGCACAGCCGACTATTATCACCACATGGCCGAGGCCGTTAAGGTTGCATTTGCCGACCGAGAGGAATGGCTTACGGATCCAAGTTTCGTCGATATTCCGGTCGAGCGGCTAATCAGCAAGAGGTACGCCGATGAGCGTCGTCGTTTAATCGATTCCGACCGGGCACTCGATATCAGCAATGTGCCGGCGGGCATCGCTTACAAGCAGCCGCATGACCGGCGCGCTCCGGACGGCGATACGTGTTACTTCTGCGCCGCCGACCGAGACGGAATGGTCGTGTCGCTGATCTCGTCCATTTACCACGACTTTGGCAGTGCAGTGATCGGCGGCGCCACAGGTATCATCCCGCAAAACCGGGGCGCCTTCTTTGCGCTCGACGAGAAGCATCCGAATCGCCTGGAACCTGGCAAACGCACGTTCCACACATTGATTCCCGCACTACTCGTGCGCGACGGTCAGCCTTACCTCGCGTTCGGATCGATGGGCGGCGAGGGGCAACCGCAGTCGCAGGCTGCTCTGGTGACGCGCATCGTCGATTTCGGCTACGACGTGCAGCAGGCGATCGAGGCGCCGCGCTGGCTGATGGGTCGCACTTGGGGCACCCGCACGCGCAACATGTCGCTCGAAGGCCGCATCCCCGATGAGGTCGCGCGGGAACTGAAGCGGCGAGGGCAGCCGGTTCAGATGGTCACCGATTGGAACGACAACCTGGGGCACGCACACGCGATCCGCGTCAATCGCGAACAGCGGTTTTTTGAAGGCGGAGCGGATCCGCGCGGGGACGGTGCGGCAGTCGGCTACTGATCGCTTACTGACGCCGGACACGAGGCCTGCAGGGATCTCATGAGCGACATCTGGATCACGCTGTCGATCATCGGCCTGGCGTTGGTGCTCTTCGCCTGGAACCCCGTGCCCGCCGCCGTCGTCGCAACCGGCGCCGCTCTGGCGCTCTACTTCACCGGCGTACTCACCATGCCCGAGGCGCTGACCGGATTCGGCGACCCGGTGGTGGTCCTGATAGCGGCCCTCCTCGCGATCGCCGTTGCAGTCGAGATCACCGGCGTCGGAGCCTGGGCAGGGCAACTGCTCCTCCGGCTGAGCGGCCGCAGCGATAAAACCCTTATGGTCGCGCTCATGGTCGTCGCCGCGATCTTCAGCGCTCTGATCGGCATGAACGGCGCGGTTGCCGCCATGCTGCCGGTCACCGTCATTATCGCGCTCCGTACCGGCAAAGCGCCGTCGTATCTGATGATCCCACTCGCGCTAGCCTGCCTGAAGGGCGCCAAGCTCACCCTGCTCGGCTCGCCGGTCAACGTCATTGCCGCCACGCAGGCCGAGGAGGCCGGCGTCGGGCACATCGGGTTCTTCGCCTGGTCGATTCTCGGCATTCCCCAGCTCGTCGGCTCGATCATCATCGTCCTTGTGCTCGGCAAGAAGCTGCTGCCCGACCGGCGCAGCGAGTCGATCCCCGCGGACTTCAGCGCGCACGCAAAAACCCTGGTGGAGCACTACAACCTCGAGCACGGTCTGCACCAGCTGCGCGTGCCAAGCGGCTCAATGCTTGTCGGCACTTCACGAGCGGGGCTCGGTCTTGATGAGTACGCCGGCCTGCGGGCAGTTGCCTTTCTCGACCACGAGGATGACCGGCCGCTTGAGCGTGACCAGCTCGAAGCCGGCGACCTAATGCTCGTCCGCGGCGACCGGCACGAGGTCGAGCGCCTCGCTGCCGATCTGCAGCTCGAAGTGCGGGAGCACGGTGAGCGGGCGGCGCTCGCCGACGTCCTGCTCGGCCGCGACTCGGGACTCGCCGAGGTGGTGATTCCGCAGCGCTCGGAGATGATCGGCAAGACCGTCTTCCCCGGCATGATGAGCGACGACCACGGGGTGATGGTGCTGGCGGTTCAGCGCGGCGGCGCCGAGCTGATCCGGCCGCGTCTGACCCTCCGTGCCGGCGACCACCTGCTGCTCCAGGGCAGCTGGCCCGCGCTCGAGCGCTATCTGTCGCACGCCCACGTGCTAGTCATCGACTCCCCCGACCTGGTCCGCACCCAAGCGGTGGCCCTCGGCCGGGGCTCGGTGCGAGTCTTCGCGATCCTTGGCCTGCTGGTCCTCCTCCTGGTCTTCAACGTGATGCCGGCGCCGATCGCGGTTCTCGTCTGCGCGTGCCTCACAGTCATCACCGGCGTGATCCGGCTGCCTCAGATCTACCGCGGCATCGACTGGAACACCTGCATCCTGATCGGTGCGATGATCGCGCCCGCGAGGGCCATGGAGAAGAGCGGCGCCGCCCAGATGATCGGCGACTATATCGTCAGCCTGCTCGGCAGTGCCGGTCCGACCGCTGTGCTGACCGGCGTCTTCCTCGCCGCGACAGTGATCACGCAGTTCATCTCCAACACCTCGACCGCGCTGGTGATGATGCCGATCGGGCTCGCAACGGCCGTCGACATGCACGTGTCGCCGCTGCCGATGATGATCAGCGTGGCGATGGGCGCCAGCGCCTCGTTCCTCACGCCATTCGCCAACGGCGTCAGCCTGATGGTCTACGGGCCCGGTGGCTACAAGTTCGGTGACTTCTGGCCGATCGGGCTCTGGGTATTGGTCTGGACCATGATCGTCACGGTAGTCGTGACTCCTCTATACTGGAAATTCTGAAAAGGGAGGAGCAGCTGCAATTGGGCGTGCCCCTGGTGCTCGGGAAATCAGACTCAGCTCAGAGAAGAGGAAGCCATGTATACACGAATGCTCATAGCGTTGGACGGTTCCAATCTGGCCGAGAACGTGCTGCCCTACGCTCGCGTGTTGGCTGGAGCGCTAGGGCTTCGTATCGATCTGTTGAGTGTGGTCGAGTCGCTGGATTTCACGAGCACCACACATGCGGGTCATATGCGCTCAGTGGACTCGATTGTCGAGGCGGCCATGCGGGCGGGCGAGCACTACCTTCAGGATGTCGTTGCGCCGTCATTCGCCGGGGTCGGAGTCGATCACTGCTTCGTCGAGACGGGAAATCCGGCAACCATCATCATGGAGAGGGCCGCCCGCGATAAAGGAACGCTGATCGGTATGGCTACCCGCGGCCGCTCGGGAGTTAAGCGCTGGCTGATGGGCAGCGTCGCCGAGAAGGTGCTGCGCGGGGCCGACAATCCACTTTTGCTTGTGCGCGGCGATGAACAGGGAAAGAGCGATGGTGCCGCTACCTTGAAAAGCATTATCGTGCCGCTCGACGGTTCCAAGCGGGCCGAGACCGTTCTACCCCACGCTATTGAGCTTGCTAAGAGACTGAGCCTTGAAATCGTTCTCACACGCGCCTACCAGATTCCGGCGTATGCCTACCCCTCAGGAGACGCTATTTACGTCCCAAACATCGATGCGCTGATGACCGGGCTCAGAGAAGAAACCGGCGCTTACCTGGAAGCGAAGGTCAACGAGCTTCGCGCAAACGGCGTCGAGAAGGTCTCCACCATCCCCTTGGTTGGCTCAGGCGCCGACGAGATAATCGATTTGGGACGCGAGACACCAGACAATTTGATCGCCATGTGCACCCACGGACGCTCCGGCGTGGACCGTTGGGTGCTCGGAAGCGTCACCGAAAAGGTCGTGCGTCACTCGGGAGACCCTGTTTTGGTTGTCAGAGCCGATTGAGCTGTTCGCCGTTCAATAATCGATTTCGAAATAAAGAGCAGGGAGGCAATTGAGATGGCCGTGATTCGAGCGAAAAGGATTTTTTCAATCATCGTCGCATCGTTAGCGCTAGCCGCACTCAGTGCCTCGTGCGACAGAGATAAGAGTCAAGATAGAAGCCAAGCCCAGGCCGATAAAGACCGGCTGATTGAAAGCCGCAAAGATCAGCAACAAACAAGACAGGACTTGAGAGACGCCGTAAAGTCTGGAGCGAGCAAGGACGAGAAGCAAGACCTGAAAAACCAAGTTAAAGAAGGACAGCAAGCGATCGTCCAGGATAAAAAGAATATCCGCGAACAGCGCCTCGGATCAGGACAAGATCAAAGCGAAGCGAAACAGGGATCGCAACCTCCCGCGGAATAGCCACCTAAAGACAAGAGGATTTATGAGAAACGCCGCGTTGTTAATATTATCTGCGTTGTGCGTTTTTCTTTCTGCGTGCAGCACCACCATGCAGACCGGAGTCGACTTTGCGGCCGGACGGCGGGCGCTGCTTGTGGGAGACGATGAAACCGCCCTGAGGATTTTTCAGCGGGCGGCTGAGAGCGACCCCAACTTTGTATTCGCGACCGGGAGCTCTCCGAGGCAAAGTATTTGGAGCTACGTCGGCCGCGCCCAGTATTTGAATGATCAATTTCCCCAAGCCCGGCAAAGTTTGGAGCGGGCGCTTTCCGGGAATCGAGACGAGGAAATCGCCAGGCTTTATCTAGGGTTGATCTTAATTCAGGAAGGCGATCGCCAGCGCGGCTTAAAAGAAGTCGAAAGCGGGCTGCGTGGGATCTACAGCTTCCTTGACAACATAACCCAAACTCAACGATTTAGTGCCGGAAAGTTTTGGGATCCGAACAGAGACATTCGCAGCGCGATTCAATTCAACCTGGATATGATTTCCAAGGATGGTAAAAATCTCAACTGGCAACAACTCATTACGGATACCGAACGGATCGCGGTCCAGATGGAGCGCGAAACCGATCTGGCTCGACTCCAGGAAGCTCGGGAACTGAGGCTGAGGGATAGACGGCCTTAGCGTCTCGAGCAGATTATGCGTAGGGCATGCGAGCGTACCGGTACGGCTAAACGCTGCTCGTTGCTATATTTAGCGGTATGATTCCCGACGTTCTCCCGCGCCAGGAGTGGCCTCCGGTCGCCGAGGCATATATCGAGAAGGGCGTTTGCTACGCCTTCTTCGCGTACGAGACGGCGTTTTCGATCGACCTCGATCGCGCCGAGGACCTCATCCACCAGACGACGCAGCGCGAGAGCCTGCCGCATAGGCGCCGCGCCCCGAGTTACTTCGAATACCAGCCGGCGCCGATTCGCGTGACGCAGCCCATCCAGCCGCTGCGCATCGGAGGATTGTTTCAGACCGGCCCCACCGTCGACCTAGTGGTCTACGACTTCGGCGCGATCTCTGTCGTTTACAGTATTCCGATCGGCGGTCCGATGGTGAAGCTCCTGCCTCTGAGCGACGATCTCTACGACAATCAGATATTGCTCGGCGATTCGCGGCGGAGAGTCGAGGAGACGCTGCGTGTTATCGGCGAGGCGGCGGCCGAGCCGAGAATCGCCGACTTCGTCGAAGATTATGTCATCTTTCAAATCGAGACCCTGACGCCGCCGCTGGCGCCCGACGATCTCATCGCGAAGCATCCTCAGGCGATCGCGCAGATTCTCCGCGCGGAGGGCGCTTCCCTCTCCGAGCAGGAGACCGAAGACGCGCTCGCGACCAAGACGGCATTCCGCACCGACGACGTGGCCGTCATCGACTGGAACGCCGCGCTGCTCGTCGACCGCGAGGGTGACGATATCCGCGCGGTTCTCGAGTTCGCCAACGTCGAGCTGCTCGAGATGCGCTACCTCGACCGCAAGCTCGACCTCTCCCTGGATCAGGCCTATGAAGCGCTCTCGAAGCGCTCGTGGCGTCGCGTCCCGATGCTGCGCTCCTACGGCGCCGATCTCCGCCGCGTCGGCGAGCACCAGGCGGAAAGCGCGATCCTCTTCGAAGGCGTCAACAACACGCTCAAGCTCCTCGGCGATCAATATCTCGCCCGCGTTTACCGGCTCGCCAGCAAGCGCTTTCACCTGGAAGAATGGGACGCGAGCATTCTTCGCAAGCTGAATACGCTCAAAAGCATTTACGAGATGATCTCCGATCAGGTGACCGATCGGCGAATGGAGTTGTTGGAGTGGATTATAGTCGTGCTGATTGCGGTGTCGGTCCTGCTCGAGCTGCTGCACCGCATGCCGTAGCGCAATGCGGGCCTACTGCTTGAGGGCAGATCGGTCGGCCTGCTTCCCTTTCCGTAAATCGGCGAAAAAGCCGCTTAATATCCTGCCGCAATCTTCGGCCAGAACGCCGCCGATGACCGGCAGACGATGATTGAGCCGGGCGTCCTCGCACAAGCGGTAAAGGGACTCCACCGCGCCGGCCTTCGGATCGAGACAGCCGAAGACCAATCGCGCCAGGCGCGCCTGTAGGATCGCGCCGACGCACATGATGCACGGCTCGAGGGTCACGTACATCGTGCATTCCTCCAGGCGCCAGGTTTTGAGCCGCGCAGATGCGCCTTCGATGGCCAGAATCTCCGCGTGGGCCAGCGCGCTCTGGCGCGCTTCACGTACGTTGTGCGCGCGCGCGAGCACGGCATTGTTCGCAACGACAACCGCTCCGACCGGGATCTCACCCGCCGCAGCGGCCGCGCGCGCCTCGTCTAGCGCCATGCGCATGTAAGCTACATCCGCTGCAGAGCTTTCTTGATTACACTCCATACCAGCAAATTAACACAGAACCTGTGGCTCTTGAACCGAGCTTGACACGGGAAGCCAGGGTCTTTACTCTCGCTGCGAACGCACTATGCGTCTGCAAAAAATCTTCCGCGGCTTCATTTCGCCGATAGCCAAGGCGTTCGCCAATAAGCGGCTCCGCCAGCTCATAATCGGGGCCGTTCTCGCGGCCGCGGTATTCGTTGCATACGAATACCGCCTGGGGGTCCTGGAAGTCCTGGAGTACAAAAGCCTCGATCTACGCTTTCAAATCCGCGGCCCGATTGCACACAAACTGCCGATCGTCATCGTCAACATCGACCAGGACTCTTTCGACGAATTGGACCTTCCGTTTCCATGGCCGCGAACCATCCACGCAGAGCTGATCCGCAAGCTGAAAGCCGCCGGCGCGAAAGTCATCGCCTTCGACGTTCTATTCACCGAGCCGAAACCTGACCCGCGCGAGGATCAGGCCCTCGCAGAAGCTATCCGGGACGCGGGCAACGTCATCCTCGCCGCGGAGCATACGCAGGTGGATAGCGATTTCGGCCCGCGGACGCGGCTTAGCTTGCCGATCCCGCTCATCCGTCAATCTGCGCTTGGCTATGGACCCGCCAACCTCATCTTCGATTCCGACAGCGTCGTGCGCGGCGGACACCTCGCTATTCCCTTCCAGGAGCGAAAATACCCGGCCATGGCATACCGCATTTACGAAGCGGCGACGGACCGGAAACCCTCGACGGGCGACGATCTACCAACGGCCCGCTATATGATCAATTATCGCGGTCCCAACCGCAGCTATACGATCGCGCCCTACTACCGTGTTCTGCGTGACGAGCTCGATCCGGCTTTGTTCCGCGACAAAATCGTTCTCGTAGGTGCCTATGCCGCCAGTCTTCACGATATATTCCCCACTCCCTTCAGCGCCAGCGATCAAATGGCTGGGGTCGAGATCCAGGCGAACTTCGTCGACACCCTCGCCGGAAACAATCCAATCGTGCCCGTGCCGGAATGGATGCTGCTTACGCTGTTCGTGGTGTTCGTTGCGATCACCATATGGGCTTCGATTCATTTAAAGCCGCTGGAGGCCACGACCGCCGTCTTCGTTGCGATCGGCGTTTACTTATTCCTGGCGCTTTATCTCTTCTCTTATAACAACCTGTGGCTCGGCGTCTCGCCCGTTTTCTTGGCGTGTACGCTGAGCTACGGCGGAATTGTGCTGGATCATTACATTGCGGAGCGAAAAGAACGCCTGCATATCCGCGCGACTTTCGGCAAGTACGTCTCGCGCGACATCGTCGACGAGATTCTGAAAAACCGCGAGGCCATGGGCCTGGAAGGCAAGCGCAAACACATCACGGTGCTGTTCTCCGACGTCCGCGGCTTCACGGCCCTCTCGGAGCAGATCACTCCGGAGCAGGTTGTCTCGCTGTTGAGCGATTATCTCGGCCGCGTGGCGCATATAGTCTTCGACCACAAAGGCACGGTCGATAAATTTATCGGCGACGCGGTGTTCGCGGTCTTCGGCGCGCCGGTGTCGCACGGTAACGACGCGGAGCGCGCGATTAAGACCGGAATCGCGATGATCGAGCTGGTCGACTCGCTCGCCGATAGGTGGAAGGAAATCATCGGCCGGCCGCTTAAAGTCGGCATCGGCATCAATACCGGCGACGCTGTCGTAGGCAATATCGGGTCGGAAGTCCGCTACGACTACACCTGCATCGGCGACACGGTCAATCTCGGCTCGCGGCTGGAAGCGCTGACGAAGGAACTCGGCGTCCCGATGCTCGTGAGCGAATCTACGGCGACAGAACTGAACGGCGCGATTCCGCTGCGGCCGCTGCGCAAAGTGAAGGTGCAGGGACGGGAAGCGCCGATCATGGTCTATTGTCCCGAATCGCTGATCAAAGGCGAGATCGAGACCGTTACGGACGCGGAAACGCCCTACGTCCAGCAGCATAAGTAACTACAATCCACACGATCTTCGTTGACAGCCGATGCCGCTCGATTGTATGCTCCCGCGATACCTATAATGCGGGAGCTATTTGACTTGATAAGTCGCCCACTAGCGGCATTATTCATTTTTCTCACCCTACTAGTCGCCTCTTCGACGGCCCGCGCGGAATCGGACTTCGAGGCGGCGGAGCTTTTGTTCACGCGCGCGGTCCTGGCTTACGATGACGGCAAATACGACGAGGCGGCGCGCGACCTGGTGAAAGCCCATGCTCTGGATCCCGGAAACGTCAACGTCATCTATTATCTCGGCCTCACCTATAATGCTCAAGGCAACTTCGCCGAAGCGGCGCGCTATTTGAGCGACGGGCTCCGCTTGCAGCCCAAAAACCTCGATCTTCGCTACGAGCTCGGCGTCGCGCTCTATGGCCAGAAGCGCTACGACGATGCGCTGCAAGAATTTCTCGCGATCCTCGCGGCGGACCCACATAGAGATAACGCGGGGTACTACGTCGGTCTCTGCTACTATCAAAAGAAAGACTACGAGAATGCCGTCGCCTATTTTCGCAGAAACGTTTCAACCGACGTTAAGACGCGGCAGCAGAATCAGTACTATCTCGGACTCGCGCTGCGCGAGCTAGGGCGCGGCGCCGAAGCGATCGAGGAGCTGAACGAGGTCGTAAAAATCGCGCCGGCGTCGCCGATCGTCGGCCCGACGCAGCAGCTTCTCACCGCGATACGCGAAGAAACAGGGGGGAAGCGCCTACGGCTGGAGGCGACCCTTAACGTGCAGTACGACACCAACCCAGACTACGGTAGACGACCAACCGGCAGTTGGGGGAACCTTTTCAATGCGCGGGCGGACTACGTAATATATAAAGCCGGACCGTGGGAAAGCACGGTAAATTATTCTTTTTTACAAACCGTCAATTATCAGAACCACCACGGCGACATCAACGACAACGTCATAAGCGCAAACATTTACCATCGGGGAACCGTAGCCGGCATGCCGACCATTTCCGGCGTGCAGCTTAGCAACGATGTGCTTTTTTTCGGAGGGGATTTATACCTCCAGCGGCCAACGACAACCCTGACCTTTACAGCCCAGCAAAACCTTTCGAACTTCACGACAGTAGTGTATCGTCCTCAGTATAGAGATTTTCTACAGGGCGCAACAACCCAAGACGAGCGCAGAACCGCGTTCAACAACATGCTGGGTTTTATTCATTATCTCCGCTTAGGTGACGGTCATCAATTCAACTTCGGCTTCCAGTTTGATCGCGAGGACGCCCGCGGCAGCAATTGGCGGTATAACGGCTATAGAGCCATCGGCGGACTGCTTATAAAACTGCCATGGGAGATTCGATTCAATACAAACTTCGAATACCATGCCCGTTTTTATCCCGTTCGCAATACCGTTTACTTGGCACATCGTATGGACCATCAACCCACCGTACTCACCTCTTTAAGTAAAGAGATAATGCCGAACTTGACGGCGACCTTCCAATATTTTTACGATCGGAATCTTTCCACAATCACCGACTTCAACATTCGTAGAGAAGTCTACGCACTCGGCGTCACCTGGCGATACTAGCGGAGCGGATAATTCCGTGATACGAAGGTTCACTGTTTCTTCCCATTCGAAGGGAGGCCGGACATGCTTAAAAACCTGAAGGCTTTACCTTTCCTCTGCGTTGCTATCCTAGTCATGGCTGCGCAGGCGAATGCCCAAGGTGTCGGCATCGTCTCGGGAATCCGTGGCGACGCGACCGTTCGTCACGAGCGTGCTGCGCAGGCGCAGCACCTTAAATTCAAGGACGATGTCTTCTGGCAGGACTTTCTCAGCACCGGCACGGACGCTCAGCTGCGGCTGCTCATCCAGCAAAAAAGCGTCATCACGATGAAAGAGCTGACGCAAATGCAGCTGCGCCAGGACGCCATCGCCGGCGGCACCAATAAAAAATCCGTCGTAGATCTTCAATCGGGCGCCGTGCGTGTCGTCGTCGACAAAGATATGCTCAAGAACAGCGGCTACGAGGTGAAGACGAGCCACGCGGTCGCGGCGATTCGCGGCAGCGATCTGTACGGCAGCGCGGAGAAAGATAAGACCGAGTTCTGCACCGGACCGGGATCCTCGGCGACGGCGATTCATGAAAACCCGGCCGTCGGTCAAAGAGAGTTGAACAACCTTCAATGCGCTTCGATACTTCCCGATCGCATCGATGTGAGAAGCATCTCTTTAAACGACTATCGATCGCTGACGGAAATCGGTCCCCGTGGCTCGCAGAATTCCGATCACGGCGTGAAGGCGGAGACCAAAGTCTCGCCGCCTCCCCCGGGGGGCGGGCCACCTCCAGGCGGCGGTCCGAACAATAACTATAACAACAACAGCGGCGGCTGTCTGCTGTGCAAGCCGAAGGGTAAAGGCCTAGGTCCTCCAGGGTAACCGGCATTTACAGTCAAAAAGGCCTCGCCGCCAAAAGGCGGCGGGGCCTTTTTATTTCTACCCCGATATCCAGTACCACCGGGGGGTCACAAATTCACCCCTTAAATGTGACCTTTCAACCCGTTTCTTTCGTAATCGTAACAAAATAAAAGGATAGACTTCCCGGCGAGCCTTTATTCGGGCGGTTGCCCGTGGCAGCCGTTTGCCGTAATTTCAGCCGGGCATTCATAAACGAGGGTATGAACTTTTCGCATCGACTTGGCTTTTGCGCTTTCATCTTTTGCGCGGTGATGCTCGCCATCTCCGCGCATGCGCAGATTGTCGACAGCGTTTCACTAAACATAGAACGCCGCGGCCACAGCGGGACTTTACTCAAAGATGGTCGCGTGCTCATCGTCGGCGGCGAGAACGCGAATGGAACTGTAAATCAGGCCGAGATTTTCGATCCGATCTCGAATACCTTTCTTATCGTCGGCAGCCCGAGCGGACGCACCGATCACACCGCAACCCTTTTGGCCGACGGCCGGGTGCTGATCGCCGGCGGGCGCGACAATCACGCCGCGCTCGCCACAACCGAGATTTTTAATCCCGCGGACAACTCTTTTTCTTCCGGCCCGCCGCTTAGCCGTGCGCGCGCGGGGCACACGGCGACAACGCTCGCCGACGGGAGAATATTATTTACGGGCGGTGACGGCGAAGGCACCGCCGAACTGCTAAATGTCGACCAACAGCTGGCTTCGCTCGTCGGATCGCTTGGGGAGGCGCGCGCGCTGCACGGCGCCGCCGTCATGAAAGACGGCCGCGTGCTCATCGTCGGCGGCATCGATCCTGCCGATAGCACGCAGGTGCTCGATTCCGCGGAACTCTTCAACCCGAACACCGGACAGTTCTCATCCACGACGACGACGATGGCTATCGCTCGCGCGTTGCCGACCGTCAAGATTTTGCCCGACGGCAAGGTGCAAATCATCGGCGGCGATGACCTGTGGTCGATGGAAATGTTCAACCCGGCCAATGAATCATTCAGCGCTTGGGTGCAGCTGCCGCCGACAGCCGAGCTTCTATCGGCGACGCTCGGCACGCAAAGCCGCGCGGCGCTTATCAGCGACGCCATCGCGCAGAACCCCGCGATGCAAGCGGCGCTTTCCGACCCGGAAATGGCCGAGCTTCTCGAGCGTTCCGACCACACCCTTACCGAATTGACCCCTTCCAACCAGGCGCTTGTCGCCGGCGGAGTGAATCCTCAGGGCACCGCGCTGAGATCTTCAGTCGTCGTCAGCAGCTCTCAAGCGACGATCACCACGGATAAGCTCGATTACGCGCCCGGCGAGACCGTTATCATTACTGGCACGAGCTGGAAGCCGCAGGAGAGCGTCTCGATCGTTCTGCACGAGGTGCCCGAGACGCATGCCGACACTTTCTTGTCCTCGATCGCTGATCAAGACGGCCGTTTCACAAACACGGATTTCGCTCCAGCCAAGTCGGACATCGGCAGGGCTTTTACGGTAACGGCGGTCGGGCAATCGTCGAAGTTTTCCGCGCAGACAGCATTTACCGATACATCCGCGACCGTAAGAATCAAAAAAGTGATGGTGGGCGGCACCGGCACATTTTCGTTTACCGCCATTCAAGTGGGAGTTACGGGAGATCTGTTCAACGGGACCGGTACGATTTCCTCGAACAACGGCACTCTCGTGCTGTCTCATCTGCCGGCCCCTGATAACCTCACCGCCACCGAGGCGCCTGCTCCGGGCTGGACGCTCACGGATATTACATGCTCGGTCATTAATACTGCCGGTAACCAACCCGGAACGGCGAGCGGAAACGTATCGACGCGAACGGCGACGTACCACTTCAACGACGACGACGATGCGACCTGCACGTTCACGAACGTCAAGAACGGCTCGGTGACAATCAAAAAAGTGATAGTCGGCGGGACAGGCTCGTTTACGTTCACCGGAAGCCCGTCCGGAACAATCTCGACCAACAACGGGACGCTGACGCAAACCGTCCCGGCAGGCACGTACAGCGCATCCGAAACGGTCCCCGCCGGATGGGTTTTGACGAGCATCGTCTGCGACGACAGCGACAGCACCGGCAACGTCAACACGGCGACGGCCACGTTCAACGTCGCGATCGGTGAGAACGTCACCTGTACGTTCACCAACACGAAGAAGCTGACGCCGACGATCACGACGGTAATTCACAATGACGCGCACGCGACGGTGACTACAATCACGCCCGGCATCACGGTGCATGACAGCGTTACAGTCAGCGGCAGCGGCGGAACTCCGACGGGAACCGTAACGTTTAAATACTTCGGCAACGGAACGTGCACCGGCGAGGCCGCCGCTACCTCCGGAGCTTTTACACTGAATGGCTCCGGCGTTGCGGACGGCACGACCTTCACACAAACGCCGAACTCGGTCGGCTCGGTTTCGTTCCAGGCGAGCTACAACGGCGACGGCGCGTATGATCCGGCCATCGGCGCTTGCGAGCCGCTGACAGTGAGCAAAGTCGACCCGAGCAGCTTTACGACGGATATTCACAACGCGTCGCATAATGCCGTGACCTCCGTTGACGCCGGCACCACGGTGCACGATAAGGCGACGCTCACCGCGAACGGTGCCCTGCCGCTCCCGACCGGCAACGTGACTTTCAAGTGGTTTGAAAACGGCACCTGCTCAGGCAGCCCCGCGCAAACGTCCGGCAGTTTCGCTCTTAGCGGCGGCGCCATCGACGCAACGTCCTTCACTCAGACGCCGGTCGATGCGACCAAGACCTATTCTTTCCTCGCGAGCTACGCCGGCGACAATACCTACAACCCGGCCACGGCCGCCTGCGAGCCGCTGACGGTCAACAAGATCGATGTGAGCGTAGTCGCAACCTCGATTCACGACGGAACGCATGCGACCGTGACCACGGTCGCCGCGGGCACGACCGTGCACGACAGCGCAACGGTCAGCGGCAGCGTCGGCACGGCCACGGGCACCGTGACCTTCAGCTGGTTCACGAACGGAGCCTGCACGGCGCCGGCCGCGCAGACTTCGAGTACGTTTACGCTGACGGGCGGCGCCGTCGACGGCACCACATTCACTCAAACACCGAGCGCGTCCGGCTCATTCGCTTTCCAGGCGACATATAGCGGTGATGCAACTTACAATTCCAAAGTCGGTCCGTGCGAGCCTTTGGCGGTCAACAAAGTCACTCCGGGATCGTTCACTACGGAGATCCACAACGGATCGCACAGCGCCGTCACCACGGTCGCCGCCGGCACGACCGTCCACGACAAGGCAACGCTCACCGCCAACGGATCGCTGCCGGTACCGACCGGAACCGTGACTTTCAGCTGGTTCATGAATGGAACTTGCAACGGCGAGCCGGCGCAAACCTCCAGCGGTTTCACGCTCGCTGGCGGCGCCGTGGACGGCACGACGTTCACGCAAACGCCGAATAGCTCAGGCGCGTTCTCCTTCCAGGCGAGCTACAGTGGAGACAGTACCTATAATTCCGCGACCGCGACCTGCGAGCTGCTGACGGTGGGCAAGATCGATCCAACCGCCGTCACGACCGCCATTCACAACGCGGCGCACGCGACGGTCACGTCCGTCGCCGCCGGCACGACCGTGCACGACAGCGCTTCCGTCACCGGCAGCCTCGCGACGCCGACGGGCACGGTGACTTTCAAATGGTTTGAGAACGGCACCTGTTCAGCGACTCCGGCGCAAACATCTGCCGCTTTTGCACTGACGAGCGGCGCCGTCGACGCGACGACCTTCGCTCAGACACCGGTCGACGCGGCGAAGACCTATTCTTTCCTCGCGAGCTACAGCGGGGATAATACTTACAACGCTAAAGACGCGGCCTGCGAAGTTTTATCCCTGACAAAAATCGATGCGGTCGTTGCAACGGACATTCATGACGCGTCACACAATGTCGTCAGCTCCGTCGCCGCGGGCACCACGGTGCACGACAAGGCGACGGTCACCGGCGGCGTCGGCACGCCGACGGGCACCGTGACTTTCAGCTGGTTCGCCAACGGCGCCTGTACAGGCGCGCCGGCGCAAACATCCGGCGCCTTGGCTCTGGTCAGCGGCATCGTCGACGCGATTTCATTCCCGCAGACACCGGCGACTTCAGGCTCGTTCGCCTTCCAGGCGAGCTATAGCGGCGACAATACATACAACACCAAGGTCGGCCCGTGCGAAGTGCTGAGCGTATCCAAGATCGAAGCTACCGTCGCGACGGATATTCACGACGCCTCGCATAGTGTCGTGACCTCCGTCGCCGCGGGCACGACCGTGCACGACAAAGCGACGGTCAGCGGCGGAGTCGGCACACCGACGGGCACGGTGACTTTCACCTGGTTCACGAACGGCACCTGCTCGGGCACGGCGTCACAAACATCGGCTGCTTTAGCGCTCGGCGGCGGCGCTGCCGATGCGACAAGCTTCGCGCAGACGCCGTCCGCTTCCGGCTCGTTCGCGTTCCAGGCGAGCTACAGCGGCGACGCCACGTACAATGCGAAGCTCGGCCCTTGCGAGCCGTTGTCGGTCGGCAAAATCGATCCGACCGTCGCGACCGACATTCACGATGCTTCACACGGCGTGATTATCGCCGCGCTCAGCGGCACGAGCGTGCATGACAGCGCGACGGTCGGCGGCAGTTTGGCGACGCCGACCGGTACGGTCACGTTCAAATGGTTCAGCAACGGCACATGCAGCGGCGCGCCGCTCACGACGTCATCGCCGCTCGCGCTGTCCGGCGGCGCGGTCGATGCGGCTAGCTTCGCGCAAATACCGGACTTCCACGTCTCTTCGACTTACGCCTTCCAGGCGACCTACAACGGCGACGGCGTTTACAACGCCAAGACCGGAGCGTGCGAGTCGCTGTCGATAACGTCGCGAACGACGGGGATAACGACATCGTTGTCGGGAGGCGGGCAAACCGGCACGGGCATCACGGTTCAGGCGGGCACTTCGGTCACGGACAGCGCGACCTTGAACGGCGCGACAGCCAATGCCGGCGGGACGGCGACGTACACGATTTTCAGCGAAGGCACCTGCACGACGGTCTTCGCGAGCGGCGGCACGAAGACTGTGACGAACGGCGTTGTGCCGAATTCAAATCCAGTAACCTTCACGCAGGCGGGAACCTTTTTCTGGAAGGTCGATTACAGCGGCGATATCTCGAATGCCGCGTCGACAAGCGGGTGCAGCGAACAGGTAAGTGTGCTGCCGCATTCCATCACTCTCGCGTTCGTCGGAGGCGGCTTCGTTCCAAAAATCACTACGCCGCTGCCTAAGGACTACAAGAGTCCCGGAGTGGAAGTCGATATTTCGTTCACCGACATTCTGCGCGACGGCGTGCGGGTCGATGTCCTCGCGAAGGCGCGAAACATCGCCAACAACTGCGCCAAACCGCTCACGCCGTCGATTGAGACGACAAAACAGTTCTCCGTGCCGGTGTCACAGGGTAATCTCGACACTCTGCAGCTTGCGTTTAAGCTTTACGAAGTGACCAAGACGGCGCTGAACACGGCCAAAAAGGCGAAATGCGAGTCGATGACGTTGGAAATTTCCGAATTCAGCGCGGTCGGCGTGGACGCGCAGGGTATTCACTCTAACACCTTGACTCTGCTCGGCGAGGGAGGAGTCCTCGATATCACTGTCCCGTTGCCGACAAAGAAAAAACAAGCGGCCCAGACGTCCAGCGAGAAACGCGCGGCGGCTGTCGAAGAAGCGGAGTTCCAATCCTTGCGTCCCGGCACACGCCTTCAAGCGCCGGACCGCCGCTGATCGTCATTGACCGGCGTAGGGCACCGCCACGAGCTGGTCGGCCGCTTTCCGAAGATCCTCGCGCCAGAGTTCCAGCAGCTTGCGCGCGATTGGGCCGGGCTTGCCGTCGCCGATAGGCCGTCCGTCCCATTCGACCACCGGCGCGACTTTGACCGAGCTTCCAACGAGCATCATCTCCGCCGCCGCCTTGCCCTCCTCCACCGGGACATCGCCGATGCGAATGTCTTTCAGATCGCCGCTCTCGACCAGACGCCGCGCCAGCTGAAACAGCCGCTGCACGGTGACGCCCGAGAGAATCGCGTCGAAAGGCGGATGGCGAAAGACGCGCTCGCGCGTCACGAACGCGACGTTCATATTCGAGCTCTCGGCGACCATGCCGTGGTGGTCGATGAAGACGCCATTGTCGGCGCCTTTATCCTTGGCTTCAACTAGGACGAGAACATTGGGAAGATAATTGGTCGATTTTACGCGCGCGAAAAACGGCGGCTTGATCGCCACCGTGCTCGTAACGACCTTGAGCCCCTGCGTGTAAAAGCTCTCCGGGTAAAACTCCGCGACGAAAATAATGACGTAAAAACTGCTGCCGACGCATTCGGCGGGTCCCAAGCCGAAGCCGCCGGGACCGGCGGAGAGCCAGTATCGCACCGATGCGTCGCGGCGGCCGCTCGCGGCGGCCGTATCGATGATGATCTGTCGTAGTTTTTCGAGGGGGAATGGCAGCGGGATGCGCGCCATTTCCGCCGAGCGCAGGAAGCGTTGCAGGTGCTGGTCCAACTGATATAGCCGCCCTTCGGCGAGAATCGCCGTATCAAAAACCGAGTGCCCTCGATGGACCATGTGATCGTCGAGCGGCACGACCATGAACGCCGGGTCTGTGACGATGCCGCCGAGCACACTCGAATACATCGCGTAATAATTAGCCGCCTTCGGATGAACCGCGGCTCGCAGGCGCGTCGCAGCCTCATTCGAGTTAAAAGAAGGCGTCCGATCGTTTTCGGCCATAACGAACCCTCCGACGAGAACTGGCGAATATTCTGGTGTGGAGGGCACAAAGAGTCAAGTAACGCGACTACACGATGCAATGACAGTCGATGCGCCTGTTTAGACGGCGGCGCGACGCCTGCGGAGGCGGTGGTTGTAGGACCACATGAGGTATCGGACTCTGAGCCGGAAAATAAAGGTTCGGAGCTTATCGGTCATCATTAGGATCATACCCCATACCGCGCGAATGCTAAGGCATGATTTATGCCACAACAAACACATTATTTTTCAATATGATATCTCGACGAGCGCAACAATTGCACGAACCTTTTACCCGCTCTTAGGAGTAAGTTTTTCCCTCTCCTCGAAGGCCGGGCTTTATAAAAAAAATCGGTAATAGGTGAAAGACCCTATTGCAATTTTCCGCTAGCATGTTACACCACAGGAAAATTTATCAGGTGAATAACGGAGTCGGATTAAACCGGAGCTAACGTATGGGAATCACCCTACTCTGGGAAACTGCGAAGTTGTTTTTGACGCTTACTGCCGGCCTCTACACCGTCGTCGCATTGGTAGTGCTGATTTACCTGCCGTTCTGCATTGCCGACTGTTTGCGCCAGCGGCGGGGCATGGGTCAATGGGCGTCGGCAAAGTCGCGTACCGGCGCGAGTCCTGCTCCGGAAGCAGCGCCGCTTCAGCGGGCGCCGGTTACGCTTTCGCACTAGGTCTTTACTACACCCCTTAAATCCATTTCTTTACTGCCGTGCGGCCGACAGAAGCTGCGTCGGCATATTTCTCTTTCAACTTTCGCGAATTAAACGAGCAGGTGTTGCGGCTATAACGTTTGCCGTGATAGAGCGCGTGATTGGAGGCGAGCGTTATGGAATATTTTGCGCCCAAATCAATCGCTGAAGCGCTGTCACTTTTGGAGCGCTACGGCGGCGAAGCAAAAGTCATCGCCGGGGGCACCGACGTCATGGTGGACATAAAATACAAGGAAGAGCCCGGCTGCCTGATCAATATCAAAGCGATCGCCGGCCTTGCCGGTATCAAGGAAAATAACGGCGGGGTCCGCATCGGTCCATTGACGACGATCCGCGAAATCGAGACCAGCGCGCTACTCCGCGACAAGCTGCCGGTGCTTTGGCAAGCCGCGCATCAATTCGCGTCCCTTCAAATCCGCAACACCGCCACGATCGGCGGAAACATCTGCCGCGCATCGCCCTCGGGTGAGACCCTGACTCCCCTTCTCGTTCTCGAGGCCAAGAGCAATCTCGCGTTCTCGGGTAAAGAAACCGCCGAGCCGTTAAGCAATTTCTTTTCGGGTCCCGGCAAAACGAGTCTCGGCGCAAAGGGATTGCTTACAGCGATCGATGTTCCTTATCCGGCCGCGGGAAGCCGCGGCATTTATCTCAAGCACGCGGTGCGCGGCGCAATGGATATCGCGATGGTCGGCGTCGCCGTGCTCATAACGCCCGATGCGACGAAGAATGCGATTCAAGATGTACGAATCGGCCTGGGCGCGGTTGCGCCGACGCCGATCCGCGCTGCGAAGGCCGAGGCTTTGCTGCGCGGCAAATCGCTCGCACCGGCGCTTCTCAAACAGGCGGCGGAGATGGCCGCGTCGGAAGCGAGCCCGATCGACGACCAGCGCAGCAGTGCAGAATATCGCCGGTGGATCGTCGAAGCTCTGACGCGGCGCGGCTTGGCGCAGTGCTGGAAGGCCGCGACGGGCAAGGAGGCAGCGTAATGAGCTTCACCATCAACGCGACGATTAACGGCAAGAAAGTCAGCGCCGGCGCGGAGGGGTCCACCTCGCTGCTCGAATTTCTGCGCGACATCCTGGAGATGAAAGGCACGAAGCTCTGCTGCAACACCGGCGAGTGCGGCGCGTGCACCGTCATCTATAACGGCAAGCCGATCAACTCCTGCGTCACGCTGGCCGCCGATGCCGAAGGCGCGGAAATTACGACCATCGAGGGCCTGGCGGACGGCGCCAATCTGCATGCCGTGCAGCAGGCCTTCATCGATACGGGCGCCGTCCAGTGCGGCTACTGCACGCCGGGATACATCATCTCGGTCGCAGCCCTGCTGGATCGGACAAAAAAGCCGACGGCGGAAGACATCGAAGAGGCGGTTTCGGGCAATATCTGCCGTTGCACGGGTTACGCGAAGATCGTGGACGCCATCCATCTAGCCGCCGACCGGCTCTCGGGGAGGGCATAACATGGCCAAAGCTGAATTCACCGTAGTGGGCGGCAGCCCCGCGAGAATCGGCGGCGTCGAGCGCGTCGTCGGCAAAGGCGTTTACGGCATTGACGTGATGCTCAAGGACCAATTGCACGGCGGCATTCTGCGCAGCCAGTACGCGCACGCGAAAATCGTCAGCATCGACACGCGCGAAGCGAAAGCGCTACCGGGCGTCCACGCGGTCGTGACCGCCGCCGACGCGCCGGATGTGCGCTACGGCCGCAGCTACATCGATCGCTACATTCTCGCGCGGAACAAGGTGCGTTTCATGGGCGATCCGGTCGCGGCCGTCGCCGCAGAGACTCCGGCGCTCGTCAAGCAGGCGCTGAAAAAGATCAAAGTCGTCTACGAGCCGCTGCCGGTGATCATCGATCCCGAGGACGCGATGCGGCCGGAGGCGCCGACGCTGCACGAAGACATGCCGCTGCCGAAAAACCTGCCCGAGGGCGTCAAAGTCAAGAACGTCTGCGGCTTCGCCGCGGTGCACGTCGGCGACCCCGAAAAGGCGATGGCCGAAGCCGACGTCGTCGTCGAGGAAGCTTACGAAACGAAGATGATCCACCCGCAATATCTGGAGCCGCGCATGACCGCAGCGCAAGTCGAGCCGAACGGCAGACTGACGGTTTGGGCGAACGCGCAGGCGCCCTTTCCCGTGCGCCAAGAGGTGGCGAAGACGCTCGGCATGCCGCTCAACAACGTGCGTGTGATCTCGGCGGAGCTGGGCGGCGGCTTCGGCGGCAAAGGCAGCGGCATCACCTCGGGCGCCGCGGTCGAGCCGATTTGCGCCCTGCTGGCGATGAAGGCCAAGCGCGCGGTCATGATCGTCCTCGATAAAGCCGAAGAAACGATTTCGACGACGATCCGCGCCGGCGCGAAGATGTACATCAAAACCGGCGTGAAGAAAGACGGCACAATCGTCGCGCGCACCGGCAAAGTCATTTACGACGCCGGCGCCTATTCGGGATTCGGCACACAGGCTGGCTCGCGCTGCACCAACATGCTCGGCGGCTGGTACTTGATGCCGAACTGCCACATCGACGGCTACGTCGTTTATACCAACAAGCAAGTCTGCGGACCCGTGCGCGGCCCCGGCGGGCCGCAGGCGGCGTTCGCCGTCGAGTCGCATATGGATTCCATCGCCGCGAAGCTCGGCATGGACCCGGCGGAATTCCGCATGAAGAATCTCCCCAAGCCGGGGGATAAGATCGTCGGCGTGCCGAAGCTGCGCGACGTGTCGCTCGGCGAGACGATCCGCATCGCGAAAGAAAAAATCGGCTGGGGCAAAGTCAAACTGGAAAAGAATCAGGGCATCGGCATCGCGACCGGATCGTGGATCGAAAGCGCCGGCCCGGGCGGCGGCGCCGTCGTCAAGCTCAACGAAGACGGCTCGGCGACGGTCCACATCGGCAAGATCGACATGGGCACGATCCCGGGATTCGGCATCCCGCTCATCGTCGCTGAAGAGCTCGGCATTCCGGTCAGGGACGTCACCGTGGTTAACGTCGATACCGACGCGAGCCCGTGGGATGCCGGCACGGTCGGCAGCCGCGGCATCCTCGTCTCCGGCACCGCCTCTCGCCTCGCGGCGATCGATGCGCGCGAGCAGATTTTCAAAATGGCGGCGAGCCAGCTCGAGGCGAGCCCCGACGATTTGGAGATCAAGGACAAGCAGATCCGCGTCAAAGGCACGCCGGCGAAGTCGGTGCCGCTCGCGACGATCGCCATCAATGCGCACAACGTCATCGGCGAGGTGATCGGCCGCGGCTATTGCGACAATGTCGCGTTGATGGCCGAAGAGAAAGCGCACGGCAGCTCGCAGCCGTTCACGACGCACGCCTGCATCGTCGAGGTCGATACGGAAACTGGCAACGTGAAAATTTTGAAGTACGTCGCCGTGCACGACATCGGCTTCCCTATTCATCGCGCGGCCGTGGAGGGACAGATCGAAGGCGCCGCAGCGATGAGCATCGGCCAGGCGCTGTGCGAGCAGGTGGTCTTCGATAAGAACGGCAGGACGATGAATCCGTCGTTCGTCGACTATCTCATGCCGACGATCAACATGATGCCGCGCATCGAAACCACGCTCGTGCCCGGCTATCCGGGCGCCGGGCCGTACGGCGCGAAAGGCGCCGGCGAGATCGCCTGCGTGCCGCCGCTCGCGTGCATTGCGAACGCAATTTACAACGCGACCGGAGTGCGGGTAAGAAGATTGCCGCTCAGCCCGGAGAACGTGCTGCGCGCGTTAAAGGACGCGGGGAAATAAAGAAAAAGTGGCGCGCCCGGAGGGATTTGAACCCCCAACCCCCAGATCCGTAGTCTGGTGCTCTGTCCAATTGAGCTACGGGCGCGAAAACTGGCGGAGAGAGAGGGATTCGAACCCTCGGTACCCTTTTGAGGTACACACGCTTAGCA
>DASWZY010000211.1:0-8960 GCA_036407055.1 Binatia bacterium | reverse complement strand
TGAGCTCGAAATTCGCGCCGCACATGCTCGGCGCGGTCTCGGTCGCGGCGTATTCCTACATGTCGCTCGTGCCGCTCATCCAGCCGCCGATCATGCGCGCGCTCACAACCGATAAAGAGCGCAAGATCGTCATGGGCGTGTCAAAGCGCCCGGTCTCGAAGACGACCAAGATTCTCTTTCCCATCGTCGTGACGATCTTCGCCTCGATTCTCGCGCCCAAAGGCGCGCCGCTCATCGGCACCGTCATGCTCGGCAATCTCATGCGCGAGAGCGGCGTCGTCGAGCGCTTGAAGAGCGCGTCGGAAAACGAGATCGCGAACATCGTCACGCTGCTGCTCGGCCTCTCGATCGGCGCGACGATGGAAGCCGCTAATTTCCTCCGCCCGCAGACTCTGCTCGTGCTCGCGCTCGGTTTCGTCGCGATCGGCCTCGACACCGCCGTCGGCGTCCTATTCGGAAAAGCGATGTGCCTGCTGACCGGAGGCAAGATCAATCCGCTCATCGGCGCCGCCGGCATCTCGGCGTTTCCGATGTCGGCCCGCGTGGTCCAGGTCGAGGGGCAGAAATACAACAAGAAGAGCTACCTTCTCATGCACGCGATGAGCGCAAACGCCGGCGGCCAGATCGGCTCCGTCATCGCCGCCGCCGTCATGCTCTCGGTGCTGCAAGGCATGGGCATCATCGCCGGATAGAGACGTTGATGGGTTGAAAGGTTTAAGGGTTCAAGGGTTAAATACAGGAAGACGGCGCGAATTTCGGAGCTTTTGACCTTGCAACCCTTAAACTCTTAAACCTCTTTCACTCATGCCCGATAAAGATCACCTGCGCAGCAAGCTCGCGGCGCTCGAAGAGCGCGCCCGCGGCGAGCACAAGGCGCTCGAGAAGCAGCACGCGGAAAACAAGCTCACCGCGCGCGAGCGCATCGAGAAGCTCCTCGATCCGGGCAGCTTCGTCGAGGAATTCATGCTCGCCACGACACAAGTCACGGACTTCGGCATGGCGGAGAGACGCCAGCCGGGCGACGGCGTCGTCGCGGGCTTCGGCAAGATAGACGGCCGCCCCGTTTATATTTTCGCGCAGGACCGCGCCGTGCTCGCCGGCACCGTCGGCAGCGCCCACGCGGAGAAGATCGCGTACGCGATCCAGACCGCCCGGCGTGTAGGTGTGCCGCTCATCGGCCTTTACGATTCGCCGGGCGCGCGCATTCAAGAAGGGCTTACCGTCACCGCTGCCATCGGCAAAATATTTTTCGAGAACAGCGTCACCTCGGGCGCGGTGCCGCAGATCTCCGCGATCATGGGGCCGTGCATCGGCGTCGCGTCCTATTCGCCCGCGCTCACCGATTTCATCTTTATGGTCCAGGGATCGAGCCAGATGTTCATCACCGGGCCGGCCGTAATCAAGGAGGTCCTTGGCGAGGAAGTGACGCTCGAAGAGCTCGGCGGCGCAAAGATCCATTCCGAAGTCTCCGGCGTCGCCGACCTGATCGCGAAAAGCGACGAGGAGTGCATTGCGGCGGTGCGCCGTCTGACCGGCTTTCTGCCGGCGAGCTTCTCCGCCGCTGCCCCGCGCAAGACGACCTCCGATGATCCCGCGCGGCCGCTCGAAAAGCTCGCGAAGATCGTGCCCGAAGACATGCGCCGCGCCTATAACGTGACGCATGTCATCCGAGAGATCGTCGACGACGGCGACTTTCTCGAGCTCAAGGGCAAATTCGCACGCAATCTCGTGATCGGCTTCGGCAGGCTCGACGGTTATCCCGTCGGTTTCGTCGCCAATCAGCCGATGTTTTTAGCCGGGAGTCTCGACGTCGATGCGTCCGACAAAGGCGCGCGTTTCATCCGGTTTTGCGACGCCTTCAATATTCCGATCGTGACGCTCATGGACGTACCCGGCTTTTTTCCCGGCAAGCAACAGGAAGAAAAGGGAATCATTCGCCACGGTGCGAAGCTGCTGTACGCATACGCCGAGGCGACGGTGCCGAAGATCACGCTCGTTCTGCGCAAGGGCTACGGCGGCGCGAAGCAGGCGATGTGCACGCGCGAGATGGGCGCCGATCAGGTGCTCGTCTGGCCCAGCGTCGAGCTCGCCGTCATGGGCGGCGGCGGCGCGGTCAACGTCCTCTATAAAAAGGAGATCGAGCAGTCGGGCGATCCGGAAAAGACGCGCCGCGAGAAGCTCGAAGAGTATGCCGAGCGCTTCAACGGCCCATTCGAGGCGCTGGAGAAACAGTTCGCGCAGGCCGCGATCGAGCCTGTCGACACCCGGCGCCGCTTGATTCAATGCTTGGAAATTCTGCGCGATAAAAATGAGCCGCGGCCGCGCAAAAAACACGGCGTCATGCCGGTCTAGCCGCGCGTCAGGCGGCCATGCCGCTGCCGCCTGGCGCGCGCAGAGCATTGGTGATGCAAGGCAGCGTGACCGTAAACGCCGAGCCGACGCCCATCGTGCTTTGAACGTCGATCTTCCCGCCCAGCGCCTCCACGTACTTCTTCACGATATAAAGTCCGAGCCCGACGCCGCCGTATAGCCGCGTCTCGGAGCCGTCAACTTGCCGAAATTTCTCGAAAATGATCGGCAGCTTCTCTGGAGGAATGCCGATGCCGGTATCGCAGACTTTGAATTCCATCCGGTGCCGCTCCGGCACGTAACGTACTGTTACCGCAACGTGCCCCTTGGGCGTAAACTTCACCGCGTTGTTGATGAGATTTTGCAAAATGTGCCGGAGTTTCTCCGCGTCCGTTTCGAACACCGGCAAGTCGCGGTAGTCCCAATGCAATTTGACCTGACGGTCGGAAGGAAAGTCGTACGTGGATTTGAGGTCGTCCAGAAAACCGCTCAGATTCACTGGTTGGATGTGGGTTTTCTTTGGCGCTTCCATCGAGGTGACCTGCAAGATGCCGTTGATCATCGTGAGCAGCTCTTGCGTTCGGTTGAGCACTTTTTCGAGGCATTTCTGCTGCTGGACGTTCACCGGACCCTGCATGCCGTCGCGGACCATTTCCGTATAGCCGAGGATCGCGTTTAGCGGCGTGCGCAGCTCGTGCGACATCACGCTCAGGAACTCTTCCTTAATCTTATTCGCCTGCTCCATCGCGTCGCGCGAGGAGCGCACCTCTTCGAACAGCTGGCTATTTTGAATCGCGACCGCCGCCTGATCCGCGAGTGTCGAAAGAAACTCGACTTCCTGGTCCGTGAATCTGTGTTCCTCTTTCGTATAGAACGACAGCACGCCGAGAATTTCATCCTTCGCAATGAGCGGCAGCCCAAGATACGAGATGAGTCCCTGGCGGCGGAAGAATTCCGGATCGCGCAGGAGCGGCTCGCTTTGAATATTCGGCGAGGTCCAGGCGCTTCTACTTTCGAAGACGTAGTTCGGCACACCGCGCCCGCCGCGCCACGTCTCGGACTTCCACTCCTCCTCCGAAACGTTATGGCAGGCGATCGGCTCGAGCAGCCCGGATACTTTGTTGTACAGTCGAACGGTCGTGGCGGAATGCGGAACGAGGGAATCGATTTTTTTCAGCAGGACGTCGAGCACCGTGCTCAGATCCAACGTCGACATCGCGCGCTCAATTTCCTGCAGCGCCCTTAACCGGCGGAGATTCTGCTGGATCTCCTCCTCGGCGTGCTTGCGCTCGATCGCGTACCGGATCGAGCGCGCCAGCAGATCGCCGTCCATTGTTCCCTTGACAAGATAATCCTGAGCGCCTTTGCGCAGCGCCTCGGCAGCGAGCTCGTCGTTCTCCATCCCGGTCAGCACGACGATCGGCAGGTGCGAGACATGGGCGTGAACCTTGAGGACAGTCTCCAAGCCCTGCGCGTCAGGCAGCGAGAGATCGAGCAGGACGATGGCGAAAGCTTCTTCGTCCACGCGCCGGAGTGCGTCGGCGAGACGCTCGACGTGGACGACCTCGAAGCGCACACCGGCGCTTTCCGCCAGCGCCTCGCGCAAAAGCCGCGCGTCGCCGCGATTATCCTCGACCAGCAGAACTTTGATCATTCCCGGATTCAAGCGGACTCCTGCGGCAGCTTCACAATCGTTAGCCAGAAATCCTCGATCGACTGGACGACGCGTATAAACTGCTCGAGATCGACCGGTTTCGTGATGTAGCAGTTCGCGTGCAGGTCGTACGCTCGCAGAATGTCGCGCTCCGCCGCCGAGGTTGTCAGAACGACGACGGGTATCTTTTTGAGATCGGTATCGCCTTTGATCTCCTCGAGAACCTCCCTGCCGTCTTTTTTCGGCAGGTTAAGATCGAGCAGGATGAGGTCGGGCCGCGGCGCCTCCGCATATTTACCGACACGACGGAGATACGCGATCGCTTCGACGCCATCCTCGGCGACGCTGATCTCGTTGAGGATTTTTCCCTCCTTCAGCGCCTCCATCGTCAGGCGTACGTCGCCGGGGTTATCCTCGACCAGAAGTATCTTCGCGAGGAGCGTCCCGTTTGTCTTTCCATTGGCTGCGCATAAATTCATATCTAAGGTCCTTCGCGTCCTCAGGCCGGAAGAGTGAAATGAAAGCACGCGCCCTCGCCTGGCTTGGAATCGACCCAAATCTTCCCGCCGTGCCGTTCGACGATTTTTTTACAAACCGCAAGACCGATGCCGGTCCCGGGATATGCGTCTCTGCCGTGGAGACGCTGAAACATCACGAAAACGCGATCTGCATATTCCGGATCGAAACCGATGCCGTTGTCGGCGACGGTGAAAACCCATTCCGTGCCTTTCCGCTCGGCCGAGATGCGCACAACCGGCGCATGATGGTTGCGGAACTTGATCGCGTTCGCGATGAGATTTTGAAACAGCTGTCCAAGTTGCGTCGCATCGGCCATGACGGTCGGCAAAGCGCCGCGGGAGATTTGGGCCCCGCTGTCTTCAATGGCGTTCTTTAGTGCCGCGAGCGTGTCGTCGAGGACTTTTTCACAATCGGTGTGCTCCAAGCCTTTGCCTTGGGTGCCCACGCGCGAATAGGACAGCAGCGCGTTGATTAGCGCCTGCATGCGCTTCGCGCCGTCGACCGCGTAACCGATGAATTCATCTGCGTCCGCGTCGAGTTTTTCCTTGTACCGCCGCGACAACAGCTGCATGTAGCTGGACACCATGCGAAGCGGTTCCTGTAGGTCGTGGGAGGCGATGTAGGCGAAATGCTGCAGATCCGCGTTCGAGCGCTCCAGCTCCTGCGCGCGGCGCTCGGCTTCTTGCATAAGCCGGGCTTTCTGTACGGCGATTCCCATTTGATGGCCGATCGCCTCGAGCAACCGTACCTCGTCAATACGGAACTTGCGTGGAGTGCGGCTCGCCACCTCGATGACGCCGAGCATTTCCGTCGCCGTGATGATCGGCACGATGAGGGCGGAGTGCGCGCCTTCGCTCTTGAACGACCGGAGACCTTGCGCGTCCGCGATTTCGTCGATCACGACGCTGTTTCCCGAAGCGACGCGGCGCATGAGATCGAGCCGACCTCCTTCGCGGACAGCAGCGGATTGCCTGCCGAGACGATTGGGAGCGTTATAGCCGCGGCACGCGCACAGTTGCATGCTTCCGTCGTTACCCAGCAATCGCAGATTGCCCAAATCGAGCGAAAGCAACGAGAGGCTTCGATCCAGAATATCGTCCAGAATGGCGTTGAAGTCGTTGGATGCGAAAATCATCTGGCCGATGCCGTGAAGCGCCGTGAGTTGGCGGTAACGCTCTTGCAACTCCTCCTGAGCACGCTTGCGGTTTGTCACGTCGGTGAACGCAATGACCGCGCCCAAGAAGTGCCCCTGCTCGGTGATCGGGTTGCTCACATAGTCGACGACGAAGCTCGTGCCGTCGCGCCGGCGAAAGATCTCGTCGGACGAGACGCATGTGGCAGCTTGCTTCATCGCTTGGTGGATCGGCGAGTTGCCAGTGGAATAGGGCTTACCTTCGGCATTCGAGTGCCCGAGGACCTCGCCGAGGGAGCGGCCGATGATCTGTTCGCCCTCGATACCCAGCATGCGTTGCGCGGCCGGATTGGCAAAGGTGACTTTACCGTCGTGATCGACGCCGCAAATGCCGTCGCCGGCAACGTCAAGAATGAGCTTCGTGCGGGCGAACGCGGCCTCGTTGAAGCGCCAGGCGATGACGCTCCCTACCGCCGCCCAGAGCACAAAAAACGCATGGATGCCGGCCCACTTCCACGGCGCGGCGATCGCATCGGGATGATTGTAGACCTCAGCCGGCGCGATGGCGCCGACAAGTCCGTGATGAAGAGCGACGTAGGTAATGGCAATCAGGTACGGTGCCCAGTCCTGGTAGAGCGCGAGAAACACGACCATGACGAAAAAATGGAAGTGAAGCTCGATGTAGCCGCCCGAGAGGTGCACCAGGATTCCCGACGCACTCATCAGAGCGAGACCGACGACCGTAGCCTTAAAAGTGCGGCCGGGGCGTGCCAGCGCGAGCAAGGCAAAAAAGGCGACAACGCTGGCTTCGGCGATCGTATGATTGGTCGTGCCGTCCTGAAAGAACGCGCTCCACTCCAGGCGCAGTGGATAGCCCAATACGGGACCGATTAGTGCGATGACGATCGCATGGAACCACGCGAGCCCCAGGAGAAAATGATGCCGGCGTCTCCATACATCCTCGGGCAGCGATCCGCCCCGGGGAAGCATGTCCCAAAAGCGTGCCCGCGCGCCCACGAGTGAACATCTTTCGGCAGGTCTAAACATCATGCTCAATCGCTCGCTTCACTGATCTCCCGCTCATTTGCCCTCGCGCGTAACGCCGTCAGCTGCGGACGGCAACGCGACCCTCGCCAGCCAGAATTCCTTGATCGAATGGAGCACCCCGATGAAGGTTTCGAGATCGACGGGTTTGCTGATGTAACAGTTGGCATGGAGCTCGTAGCTCCGCCGGACATCCTTCTCGGCGCCTGAGGTACTGAGAACGACAACCGGCGTGCGCCGCAGATTGTTATCGCGCTTCACGTCGGCAAGGACCTCAAGACCACTCTTCTTCGGCAGATTTAAATCGAGGAGGATCATGTCCGGCGTGGCTGCTCCGGTAAACTTCCCTTGCTGGCGGAGAAAGGCCAGCGCCTCGACCCCGTCGCTTACGACGGTCAGACGGCTTGCGAGCCTCGCCTCTTTGAACGCTTCGCGCGTGAGGCGCACGTCGCCCGGATTGTCCTCGACAAGCAAAATTTCCACGGGTCTTTCAGTGCTCGCCTGCGCCATTAGCTGCTCCTTCGCCATCGGTCCCTTTACGAACGCATCACAAAAACGCCGGCGCGCGATTCTCAGCGCCGTTTTTCCCCGGCGCGCAGGGAATTTTCAGCGTAAACGTCGAGCCTGCGCCCTGTTCGCTGTCGACGCGGATGTCACCGCCGAGCAGCTCGGTGAACTTCTTCACGATATAGAGGCCTAGGCCGACCCCGCCCGAAGAGTGCCGCCGTGAGGAACGAACCTGCGAGAACATGTCGAAGATATGCGGCAGCTCTTCCGGCGGAATGCCGATGCCCGTGTCCGCGACCTTGAATTCGACCATGCGCTCGTCGCGGAGATGGCGCGCTGACAGGACAATGCCGCCGGAATTCGTATACTTGACCGCGTTGCCGAGCAGGTTCGTCAGGATATGCCGGAGCCTTTCCGAGTCCGTCGAAACCTCGGGAAGGTCGGGCGGAATTTTCCATTCGACGGCAATCGCTTTCTGCGTCGGGACCGAATAAATCGATTTCAGCTCCTCGAGAAACTCCGTCATACCGACGCGGATGAATTCGGGCTTAACCGCGCCGGCCTCGATTTTCGTGGCCTCCAGCAACTGATCGATCATGCTGAGAAGCTCCCGCGAGTTGACGCTGATTTTCTCCAGCACTTTTGTCTGTTCCGGGTTCGATTCGCCGCACATTCCGCCTTCCATCAGTGCGGCGTAGCCCATGATGATGTTCACTGGCGTGCGCAGCTCGTGGGAAACAAAACCCAGGAATTCGTTCTTTACCTTGC
The DNA here is from genome assembly GCA_036407055.1 of Binatia bacterium. GTDB lineage: Bacteria > Desulfobacterota > Binatia > UBA9968 > UBA9968 > JAJPJQ01. The sequence continues at coordinate 987 of DASWZY010000211.1, read as the reverse complement.
TCGCCTGACTGAGCTCGTCGGCTTGCTTGCGAATCTGTTCCAGAAGGCGCGCGTTTTCGAGCGCGATCCCGGCACCGTTGCCCATTTGCTGCAGAAGCTCGATCTCTTCGGTCTGGAACTCTCGCGGCCGATAGCTGAGCGCGCGGAGAACGCCGATGACATCGCCGCGGCGTGAGAAGAGCGGCACGGCGAGATATCCCTGGATACCGAGCCGCCGCGCGGTCTGGCCGATGGGTGGATCCTTGACGCGACTGATGTCGGGAAGCACGAGAGGGCGGCGATTTTCGGCGACCCAATTTGAACCTCCGCCGTTTCCCGTCGCGCCGCCGCGCATCTGCTCCGCATCGATGCCCGAGATGCCCATGATGCGAAAGCCGTCCATAACGCGGACGTCCGCGATATCGACTTTGAAGAATTCACGGACCTTGTCGGTCAGCTTTTTAAGCAGGTTGTCGAGATCCTTCGAAGCGAAATCTTGGCTGAGCTCCTTGAGCAGCGCCTGAATCGCCTCTTTGCGTCTGAGATCGCCATTGGCACGTTCGAGGTCCAGCGTCTGTTTTTTCGCTCGGGCGTGCAGCTGTGAGTTGTAAATGGCGACCGCGGCTTCGCCGCTGAGCGCCGAGAAGAATGCGATCTCGTCGGTGCTAAAGCGCCGCTGCTGCCGACTAAGGAAAGAAATCACGCCAAGGACCTCGCCGCGGACGACAAGCGGCACGCCGAGATACGAGACGAATCCTTGTCGGACATAAAAGTCGGGATCGAGCATCCGAGAATCGGCTTTGAGATCGCCAATGGTTACCGGAGTGAGGCTTTCGATTACGGTTCTTACGACGGGAGGTGTGTCTTTTCCGTCGCGCTGCTTCCATGCGGCTTCGTCCAAGTTCCAGCAGTTCTTCCGCTCCCATGCACCGGTCTCGGGGTTTTTGAGCCAAAGGAGCGCCGCCGCGTCGGGCCACAGTTCGCCGATTTTTCCGAGCAGCACCTTCA
>DASWZY010000210.1:0-4099 GCA_036407055.1 Binatia bacterium | reverse complement strand
AATGAACCATGGGAAACCGACCAGCGCGGCTCGCCGCCGCTTAAGCAGCCCTAAAGCGAGTGCCAGCGGGAGTATCCATAACGTACGGACGAGCTTCACCGTCGTCGCGACCGCCAGCGCCTCGTCGCCGTATTTCGCGGCGGCTCCGACCACCGAGCTCGTATCGTGGATTGCGACCGCAGCCCACAGGCCGAAAGCGCTCTCGCTAAGGCCCATCCAATGTCCGAGCAATGGAAAAATGAAAAGCGCGATCGCGTTAAGAGAAAAAACAATCGCTAGCGCGACCGACATCGCTCGCTCGTCGGCCTCGATGGCGCTGCCGACGGCGGCGATTGCGCTGCCGCCGCAGATCGACGTCCCCGCGGAGACCAGCAAGGAAGTCGCGGCGTCGATGCGCAGCAGGCGGCCGAGGTACCAACCCGTGATCATGATTGCCGCAATGCTGATGGCCGTGACGTGGAGCCCGACCATGCCGGCTTTCAGCATCACGGCGATGTTCAATCCAAATCCCAGGCCGACCACCGATGCCTGAAGCAGTAAACGCGACTTGGCAGTGATTTGCGGGGCCGGATTTCCCGGACCGAGACCAAAGAAAAGGCCAAGGGCCAAAGCGACGGGAGGCGACACCCAGCCGGCGATGATTGCCGCAGCGGCAACGCAAAAGCCGAAAAGTCGTACGAAGTCGTGCACCGGGTGGAAAATAAACAGCTACGAATCAGCGTTTGTACAAGCGGTCGAAAAACTTCTCGTCATCGAGCTCCTTTACGAAGCTCATGTCGACGTAATCTTCGGGCTTGGCGGACTTGAGCTTCGGGTTTTTGGCCGAGAGCTCATCCAGGATCGTTTGCACGCCCGCTAGCGTCGGATAGGGCTTGTCGGGAACCGCCTTGAGACTCACCTCGCGGTAGGTCTCCTCCAGCGCCTCACGGTCGGTTGTCTGGAGATACTTGCTCAAAATTTTGATGCTCGCTTCTTTTTGAGTCTTATAGAAATGGATCGCTTCCGATGACGCGCGCATCAAGGACAAAATGATGTCGCGGTGCGTTTTGAGATAAGCGCGCGAACCCACGAGCGCGGTCAGCTGGTATGGAATATTGAGCTGCGCCATGTCGATCAGCGTATTGTAGCCGAGCTTACGTGCCGTCAATGTGAACGGCGGCGTGATGATCGTCGCCTGCACGTTTTTAGATTGCAATGCGGCGGCGCGGGCGGTCTGCGCGCCGACCTGCAGCAGCGTCACGTCCTTGTCGGGGTTGAGGCCGACTTTGGCGAGCGCCATTTTGACGCTCAAGTCCGTCGCGCTGCCGAAGCGGCTGATCGCGATCTTCGCGCCTTTAAGCTGCTCGACGGTCTTTATCTCCGGAAGCGACACCAGGCTGTACGGGAACGTGTTCAAAAAGCTCCCGAACATGACCACGTCGACGCCTGCGACGCTCGCGCCCACGGACGCCGAGCCGTCCGCCTGCGTGATCGGCACCTCGCCGCTCATCATCGCCGAAATGCCGAGCGACCCGCCGGCCATAAAAATCAGCGTGACGTCGAGACCGTATTTGCGGAAGAGGCCCGCCTGCTGCGCGATGATGACGACGGCCTGGTAAGGACTCGTCGCGGTGTATGAGAGGTTGAGCTTTTTGAGCGGCTGCGCGTCAGCGCGCGCCGGCGCCATTTGTAATAAGAGAACAGCCGCGAGCGCAGCGAGAACGCGGGCGATCATTTTTTCTCCTTTTCGTCGAGCTCGTAGACGAGAGCGGACTTGATCGCGGCGTCGATCTGGCCGGCCATCGGGTTGCGGATCTCCTCGCCGATGTGCGCCATCGTGCCGAGCGTGCGGCCGACGATCGCGAAGGTTTTCGACAATTGCCACGGCAGTCCGAGGTCTGACGCGACGGCGGCGATCGCGCCGGTGACGTTCACCGGCAGGCGGCGGCCGAGCAGCGCTTCGGCGGCCCGCGCGACCTTCTGTAAAAGATCGCAGTAGCGGCCGTAGACTTCGGTCTCGCGCGCGATTTGAAAAAGCCGCGCGGCGCGCGGATCGCCTTCGGCGTGCGTGCGGTGGCCGATGCCGGGAATGCGCTGCCTGCGCTCGTCGTAGTCCTTGGCGACGGCCGCCGCGATCGCATCGAGGTCGGCATTATGGATGCCGGGCGGCAGCGCGTCCTGCAGCATGCGCGCGCACCATTCGGAAGATCCCAGATGGACGCTGCCGGCGCCGAGAATCGAAGCGGCGACCGCCGCTTGGATTGATTCGGGCGCGGTGTGATAGGTGAGCCGCGCCGAGATAACGCTCGAAACCATACCGTGCTCGACCAGAATCGTCAGCAGCGCGTCGACCATGCGCCGCTGTCCGTCGGTCGGCATCTTGCCGGCGAGCATCAGATACGCCATATCGCTGAAAGTAATCTTGCCGACGAGCTCTTCTGTGAGGTCCCGCCCGCGGACCAGAATGCGATGGAGCTCGGCCTTGCCTATGCCGGTGGCGATTCTCGGCTTCTCGCTCATGGGTCACCTCCGAAAGCGGTGCTACTCACGAGACATATCGTATGCTTCGTCGCCGCTGTCAAGGCGCTATTGCAGCCGGCGCGCCGTTCCAATAAGGTTCGCGGTAGAAAGGGGGGTGACTATGTCCCAGCTCCGCTGTTTGACGATCAAGGCGAAGGAGCCGCGCCGTCTGGCCGATTTTTACCGGCGCGTCTTCGAGGTAAAAACCGTCTCGGAGGACGACAGCCTGATCCGGCTCTCGGACGGCGTCTTCACGCTCGGGCTGCTGAAAGACAACGGCCAGCGGAAAAACGGTTTCGATGCCAGCGGCTTCCGCGTCGAGGACGTAAACGGCGTCGCGGCGAAAGCGACGCGCAAGGAAGAGGGCGCCGCGCCGTACAGCGAGAAACGCATCGCCGACCCGGACGGCAATTTGATCGATCTCAACCACGAAGGCTTCGGCGCCTCGACGGAAAAAAGCCCTTTCCCCATCAAGCACATCGCGCTCTATACCGCCGATCCCAAGCGGCTGTCGGATTTCTATCAGGACGCTCTCGGAATGAAGGAAGTGGCCTATTCCGACCGCTCCTCGATCTTCGTCTCCGACGGCTACTTCAACGTCGCGCTGCTATACCAACGGGTCGGCGAGGAAAAGAACGGCTACAATCATTTTGGCTTTCACATCCAGGATATCGAGGAGATCCGCGACCGCGCGGAAGGCGCGGGCGTCCGGCGCGGCGCGAAGCGCCCGGACCGCATTCCGTATGCGGAATACCGGATTCACGATCCCGAAGGGAACGGGATCGATATCTCCGTAAAAGGGTGGAAGACATAAGAAGCGATGCGCAGGATCTAATTTTTCTCCCAAGCAGGGGCGGTTCGCGAACCACCCATGCAAGAAGGAATATTTATGACCGCACGCGTTCGCTTAGGCCTGATCCTGTTCTTTATTCTGATTCAGCCACTCTCCATCCACGCCGCCGACAGACTCGTCGCCGATTTCGGCGGCGTCTCGGGCTTTCAGAGCGCGTCGTGGGTGGCCAAAGATCTCAAGCTCTTCGATAAATACGGACTCAATGTCGATCTCGTGATGATCACAGGCGGGGCGCGCTCGGTCGCGGCGCTGCTCGGCGGCAGCACGCAGTTCGCGACCGGCTCCGGCACCGCGCCGCTGCAAGCCTACGCGCGCGGCTCAGACGTGACGATCCTCGCCGCGTCATACAACAAATTTCCCTACGCCGTAGTCGTGAAGCCTGAGATCCGCTCGCCCAAGGACCTTCGCGGCAAGCGCCTCGGCATCCTGAATTTCGGCGGCTCGAACGATATCGCGATGCAACTCGCGCTCAAGGAGTGGGGCATCAAGCAGCAGGAGGTGAACGTCATCATCGGCGGCGACGCGCCGACGCGCCTGTTGGGGCTCACGGTCGGCAGCCTCGACGCCACGATTCTCTCGCCGCCGCATCTAAACATGGCGGTGAAGGCCGGCTTTCGGGTGCTGGCGGACATGGGCGACATGCACGCGAGATTCTCGCAGTCGACGCTCTATGTCCGCCGCGGCGATCTCAAGGAGAACCGCGACACTGTGAAGCGCTTCCTTAAAGCATATGCGGAGGCGGTCAAG
>DASWZY010000209.1:0-1885 GCA_036407055.1 Binatia bacterium | reverse complement strand
CGCAGGCCTTCGCGAGCCACGTGTTGTAGGCGCGGCAGACGGCGTTGCCGAGCACGCCGTCCTGCCACGCGTTGATGTGGAGCAAAAAGCTCGGGTAGAGGTATTGCAGGTCGATGCCTTCCTTATCGAGATCTTCCAGGCGCTCTTTGATGTTCGCGAGTGTCTGGCTTCCCGGGGACGCGCGCCTCGGCCCTTGCAATTTTTTCCCGGGAGGCGCGGCCGAGCCGGGATTGCCGGCGCCGAGGACGCTCGGCCGCTTGTAGCGCGTCGTCCCGTCGAAGACCCAGAAATTCGCGCCCTCCTCGTCGCCCACGAGCCGCGGCCGGTAATTGCGCAGCGGCGGCTCCATATATTGTTCGAAGACCTCTTCGGTTTCGAACAGGTGCCCGTCGGCATCGATGATCATTTTTTCTCCTTAAGCTACTGAAGAATTTCTTCACGCAGCGCGCTCGGCGCGCGAGTCTTCGGCCCGCAGCCGATGGAGCTGTCCCATGAGCCGAAATTTTCCGAGTCGGACGGCCGCGGCCCTCTCCCTCACGCTCCTCGCGCTCTACAGCGAGCCGATGGCCGCTCGGAAAGTCCGCGCGTCCGATTACCGGCGCTTGGAATCAGTAGTATCCCATCGCGCGGACTTGGAGAACGGCCGTCGGCGAGCCGTCTTTATTCGGCCAGTCCGATCGCCTTTAAATCCACTTCCACGCCGAGTCCCGGCCGGTCCGGCGGCGAGGCGTAGCCCTCGACCACGTCGAAGCCGCGCACCGGGTCGTCCGCCATGCGCTCGAACTCGCCGATCTCGCACGGCAGGCGGAGATTTCTGAGACTGGATGCCAGATGCGTGTTCGCCGCATCCAGCAGCCGGCTGCCGGGCGCGGTGCCGACGAGATAGTCGACGCCGGCCGCTTCGCAGACGGCCGCGGCCTTCCGCGCCTTGAAGATGCCGCCCATCTTGGGGATCTTCAGGCTGATCACGTCCGCTGCGCCGGCATCGATGATTCGGAGCGCGTCGGTCGCCGAGTTGACCGCCTCGTCGGCCATGACGAGCGGCCTGACTTCCTGGCGTACCAGCGCCATGCCTTTCAGGTCGGTGAGCTTCACCGGCTGCTCGACCAGCGCGACGTCGTAGGGCTCCATCGCCTCGATGCTGACGATCGCCTCTTTCGCCGAGCACGCCTGGTTGAAATCGATGGTAATCGTCGCGCCCGGCCCGACCGCCTCGCGCACGCGCTTGACGCGCTCGACGTCTTCCTTGACCGTCGTGCCGACCTTGAGCTTGAAGGCCGAGTAGCCGCGCTTCGCCAATTCGGCCGAGCGCTCCGCCATCACCTTCGGTTCGAACATGCCCATGAGCCGCGTCACGCGCACGCGCGGATGGATTACGCCGCCGAAAAGACGGTTGCAGGGCGCTTTCAATGCTTTGCCGCACAAGTCGTAGAGCGCGAGGTCGATGCCCGCCTTCGGCCGCTCGGCGCCGCGCACGACCTGATCGAGCTTGTGCATGATCGCTTCGATGTCGAACGGGTCGGCGCCGACGATCGCCGGGCCGAAGCGGTTGTTGACCATCTCGAGGACGTTGACGCCGGTGTCGCCGGCGATGAAAAGCGCCCCCGGACTCGCGATGCCGATTCCGGCGAGCTTCTCGTCGGTGTCGATGCGGACGAAAATCAGCTCGTGCGTGTCGTGGCCGCCGAGCGAGGTCTTCCATCCCGTCATCGTGTTGCGGACCTTGTGCGAGACCGCGCGGACTTTGGTGATCTTCATATTTGCTCCCGGGACTTTTGTATTTACCTCCGCGACGCCGATGTTTGAGGTAGAGGATCTTACGGAACAAAACGGCTTGATGCTCTCTTGGAACGAGGTACGGGCCATGCAAAAGAACGGGATTTCA
>DASWZY010000208.1:0-3015 GCA_036407055.1 Binatia bacterium | reverse complement strand
TTCGCCTCGCGGCCGGTCTTTTCGCCGAACGTCCCTTGCAGCCCGATGAGAAAATTGAACGGCCGCGCGCGAAAGCCGTTCGCCTCCTCGTATCGCCGGCTGAAGAGATTTTCCGCTTTGAAAAACAATGCCAGCGATTTGACCAGATCGAAGTTTACCGGCAGATGATAAGCGGTAGCCAGATCGACCCGGCCGTACGCGGGCATGTGAATGTTGGTGAACTTCGACGCATGGAAGTCGTCGCGCCCGCCGACGATCAGGGTCGTGAGATTCGCCTCGAACGCCTCGTAGTGATAGTCGAAGCCCACGCTGCCGCGGTGGCGCGGCCGGCGCGGCAGCGTGCCCGTCTCCGTGTCCCAATCGAGGTAAGTGTAATTCGCGTTGAAGCCGAGAAACGAGAGAATTTTCCACCCGAGGCTCCACTCGACGCCGTCGAAGCGCGCGCGCCCGACGTTAAACGCGCGAAAACAGCCGAACGGATCGCCGGGAATCGGCCGGCCTTCGATCATATCTTTTACTTCGCGGTGAAAGTAAGTCCCGGAGATTTTCATGCGGTCGCCGAACAATGCCTGGTCGAAGCCCGCGTTGATTTCCCAGCTCCGCTCGGGCTTGAGATCGGGATTGCCGAACGCGGGGCAGCCGAACGCCGGCGGAAAAAAGAGCTCGTTCAGCGTCGGCGCCTTGAAGCCTTTGGCGTAGCTCGCCCGCACCTTCGTTCCGGTGTCTTTGAATAAATACGCCGACGCGAACGACGGCGTCCAGGCACGCCCGAAGCTCTGGTTGTCGTCGAGGCGCAGGCCGGGAATGAGCGTCAGACGCTTGTCGAAGAGCTGGAACTGCTCCTGGAGATAATAGGCGATGTTGCGGATCGCTTTGTCGATGCCGCCGCTCGTCGACGCGCTGCGGAGTTTGTACTCGATGCCGAACGTCGTGACGTTCCAATCCCACGGACGGTAATTGGTCTGGAACTCGCCGGTGAGAATGCGCGGGCGGAAGCGGTCGCGCGATTTCGAGTCGCACGGAAAGCCAAAGAGCGTGCAGGAGTCCACATTGTCGCTGTCGAGGATCGATTCCTTGAAGATCGACCCCGCGACGCGGTAGTCCCAGTTGGGAAAAATCTTCTGCTCCCATTCGAGCTTGCCGAGATATTCCTTCCGCGCTTCGCGCGCGTTGGGATCGCCCGGGTTGCCGTGGACGAAGTTGTTGCTGTTGAAAAGGCCGACGTCGGTCTGCGTGAAGTGAAAAATGCCCCGCAGCGTCGCGTCGTCGAGCACCCGGTAGTCGAGCCGCGCCGAGGCCGCGAGATTCTCATAGTCGTCGTTGAACTGGCGAAAGCCATCGCTCTGAAGATGCGCGACGCTGAGCGAGTAATCGAGCCGGTTCTGCGTGCCGCGCAGTGCCGCCGTCTGGCGCTGTGTATAGCCGTTGCCGCCGGCGGCCGAGACCGTGAGCGACGGCCGCCCGTCGCCCTTTTTTGTGATGATGTTGATCACGCCGCCGATCGCCTGCGAGCCGTAAAGCGTGCCGCCGGCGCCGCGCAGCACCTCGATGCGCTCGACGTTCTCGGTCGTCAAATGCGCGAAGTCGAACTCCCCCAGCGTCGTGCTGTTGACCTCCACGCCGTCGACCAGGACCAGGACCTGATCCGACTCCGAGCCGCGGATAAAAACCGATGCGGTGTTGCCGCGCGAGCCGTTCTGCACGACGTCGACGCCGGGCACGTCGCGGAGCATCTCCAGGACGCTGTCGGCGCGGCGCGCTTCGATTTTTTTGTCGTCGATGACGGTGACGGAGTTGGCGACGTTCGCCTCCGGCGTATCGACGCGCGTCGAGATCGCAACCAGCGGCGGCAGCGTCTCTTCGTCGGCCGCCTCCGCCGCGGCGAATCCGGAGATAAAAAGCGAAAATACAAGAACCAGGAAGAACATGACTCCTCCTTCTCTCCCGCGAGAGGGAATGGTTTTGAGCGGGCGGATAGGTCTCCTGGCTCGGGGACGACAGAGATATCTCTGTCTTTCTCGCCGCCTTCCCATCGTCACCGACAGTGGCCGAGCTTCGCGCTCAGGCGAGAAATTCACCCTTACAGTTGCGGGGCAGCAGGGGCTTTTCACCCCTTTCGCTTGCTTCCGTCCGCGGTTGATAAGACTGCTCGCTCGTCTCCTTTGCTATTTGTAATTAGCTGCTAACGGAAAAATAACCGGGATTCGTATCCAGCTCTTCACCGCTTTTTCGCCCTCGCGCGCGGGATGAAAAAGACAACGCTGCTTGATGTTATCGATCGCCGCTTGATCCAGAATGGGAAATCCCGAGCTTTCAAACATCTCGACAATTGCGGGCCTACCCTTTTCGTCGACGAGGACGCGCAGCTTGGTTGTGCCCTCCCAGCGATTCTTTCGTGCGATCTCAGGCGTTTCCGGCCTCGGGCAAGTATTGTAGCTCGCGTTTACAGACGGCAATTCGCCGTTGCCTTTGCCGGGCCCGTTTCCAGTTCCTGTGCCTGATCCGAGTCCGCTGCCCATGCCTGAGCCGAAACCGCTGCCGCTACCGGCGCGGCGGCCACCGGCGCCGGAGTCACGTCCGGCGCCGGACGAGTCGGAGTTGGCGGAAGCGCCCGTCCCAGCAATGGTCTTAGGCGACACGGCGCCGCTTTCGACCGCGACGGTAACGGCGCTCTCGCGGACGGGAACGGAAGTTGCGCTTTGCGCCTGCGTCTCGACACGCGGCAGCGCAATGGGCTCGGCGGCAGCGGCGATGGCGGCCGGCTCCGCGGTCTTCGGCCTTTCCGCTACGGCAGCGGATTCTGCCGTGCGCGGCATAGCACTGTGCGACGGCGGCCGCCTCATTGGCTTCTGCGGCGCGGAATGAGCCGCTCGGGCGCCTCCTTTTTCCGCGTCCGAAGAATTTTCCCCGCCTCCGCCGCCGCCCTCCGCTTCGACGATAGTGACGACCAGCGGCGGCGCCTTCACCGGCGCGTTATAAAACGTGGGATAGGCGAGCGCGGCCGCGTGCAATGCT
>DASWZY010000207.1:0-7793 GCA_036407055.1 Binatia bacterium | reverse complement strand
ACACGGATGCGATTGTCTGCGAGCTCGCCCACTGCGCCGGCTCGGACGGCTGGCGCGGAAGAAGTCTGAGGTCGCTCTTTTTCGGCGGCGGTACTCCGTCGCTGTTCTCGCCGCAGGCGGTCGGCGCGATGATCGACCGCGCCGCGGCGCTGTTTCCATTCGCTTCGGACATCGAGATCACATTGGAGGCGAATCCGGAAGACAGTTCGCGCTTTTCCGGCTACCGCGCTGCGGGCGTGAACCGGTTGAGCCTCGGCGCGCAGTCGTTTCAGCCGCAGCTCTTGCGCGCGCTCGGCCGGCGCCACTCGGCGGACGACACGCGTGCGGCGCTGGAAACGATTCGGCGCGAGTTCGACAACTTCAGCCTCGACCTCATCTATGGAATCCCGGCGCAGACAATCGATGACCTCCGCGCCGATCTCGACGCGGCGCTGGACTTCTCGCCGCCGCACGTCTCGGCTTATAACTTGACGTTCGAGGAGAAGACGGAATTTAACTACCGCCTGAAGCACGGGAAGATCGCGGCCGCGTCGGAAGAGCTCGAAATTGCGATGGCCGCGACGATCGAGGAAATGCTCGCCCGCGCCGGTTTGCCGCGGTATGAGATTTCCAACTTTTCGCTGCCCGGCCGCGAATCGAAGCACAACCGCGTCTACTGGGAAGGCGGCGACTATCTCGGCATCGGCGCCGGCGCGCATTCTTACCTTGCCACCGACGGCGCCTTCGGCCGCCGCTGGCGGGAGGAAAAAAATCCCATTCGCTATATGGAATGTGTCGCGCGCGACGGCACGGCGGCGATGGAATACGAAAACCTCGACGCCGCCAAGGCGGCGGCCGAGTTCATGTTCATGGGGCTGCGCACGATGCGCGGGATCTCGACCAACGAGTTCGTCCGCCGCTTCGGAAAAAAGCCCGTCGAGGTCTATCCGCAGATCGATGCATGGGTGGAGGCCGGACTGATGGAATCCGACAGCGGGCGGCTGCGGCTCGGCCGCCGCGGCTTCATGGTCGCGGACGAGATTTTCCTCGCCTTCGTCTGAATATGCGAATCCGACGCCGCATCTCGATCGAAGCTCCCGCCGACCTGGTTTGGGACGTGATCACGAATCTCCGCGGCGCGCGCCAATGGGCGCCCGGCTTCGACGATTATCCGTTCGTCTCTTCCGACTGGCCGCGCGAGGGCGCGAAGGCGACGTGGCGCTATCACGCCGGCCCGGCGCATATCGATTTTCAATTGACGCTTACCGAATCGATTCGCGGCAAGGCGCTCCAGATCGCGAACCGCAGTATCTTCGGCGAGGGTCTCGAAGTTTACAGCTTCGCGATGTCAGGCCCGACGACGACGATCTGGTACGATCTCAGCGACCAGCCGAACCGGCTCGGGCGATGGCTCACGCCGCTGTTCGAAAAAAGGCTGGTTCAGCTCATCGACCGCACGATCGCGAGCCTGAAAACGCACTGCGAGAATCGCGTCAAAGCCGGACGCGCGTAGCATTTGCATGGCCTCGAACGCCTACCACTTCGAGGATCGCTGGTACGTGCCGTTTCCGATCGAGAAGGTCTTCGACGTGCTCGCGCGCCCGGAGGAATACCCGCGCTGGTGGCGGGGCGTTTATCTGAGCGCGACGCGCGTCGATCACGAAGGCAAGCACATCGCCGTCGTCGCGCGCGGCCGCCTGCCGTACAAACTACGCTTCACGATCGAATCGGTCATGCAGGAGAAGCCGCGGCTGATCACGTTCCGGGCGTCGGGCGATTTTGTGACGGATCTGTCGCGCTGGGTGCTCGAGCCGCGCGGCGAAGGCACGGCGGTGACGCTCGAATGGAACCCGCGCGTCGAGAAGCCGATTGTGAAATATTTAACGCCGCTCCTGAAGCCGGTGTTTAAATGGAATCACGAGTGGACGATGCGGAGAGGAGAGGGGCTGATCGCGGAGTATCTGAGGCGCTCAGTACGCGAATCGTCATGAAGCCGCTCTAAGCAGTGCGCGCTCCAACGGTCGCGGGACTTCGATACGATAGAATCGTTCTGCAGAGTAGCCGTAATCCTCGCCGCTCTCGTCAACAACGCGCAAATACCCGTGCGACTCGGCATCTTCGTCGGGAATGACACGATAAAGCTTGCCCCTTTCGAGCGAAGCCTCGTACTTTTTGTTATTGATGCAAACCGCGAAATAACCTTCTTGCTTAGTTTTTTTCTTCATCGCGAATGTTCAACTCGTCCGAGGGATCGAGTTACTTTATCGTCTTTGGAGCATCGGTCGGATGTGACCATTCAGCCTCAAAGGCGGTTCGGATTCTTTCCATTGTGTTTTTTTCGTCTCGACCCTCTGCGGAATATGCACGAGAAACATGACGCGCGATATCCACTAAAACTACACCCCATGCGGCGGGATCTTTGTAAGTTGTTTTTATTGTGAATTGCTGAGCTTTACCGGGAACGGCCCATACCGTCAGTATTTCAACTGACGCAGAGTCGGTTTTCGCGATCGGTGGCGGTTCAAGCATCCGCTGGCTGTTGTTCTGCGCGAAAAGAACAGCGCTCGAACTGAAACCCACACCTAAGAGAAAAATTGCGAAGTCTCTCACGCGCATATTAGACTCCGATGCTGAAAGAAGGTGAAGATTATTTATTGAACGGGGTGATACTATCTCGTCCCCTGAAATAATTCCGCTGCGTCTGTTCCGGATTCCGGTTGACGAAGTTGCGCCGGTAGAGCGGGTGGCGGAAGCTGCGCACTTCGTGCTCCAGCTCGTGGAGTGTCGCGCCGGTCTCGGGATCGACGATTTTCTGATAGCGGAACTGATGGCCGCGCACGTCCTCGGTGACGAGGCCGCGGCGGTTGAGAAAGTCGTACGGACCGGAGAAGTTGGTGACATAAACGGCGACGTGATGGCCGTCGTAGGGCGGAATCGCGTCGTTTGCCTCGCGGAAGATCAGCTCCTGGTTGCGGCCGATCGCGATGCGCGCCGTTGATAAGCCGCTGTCCTTGTCGATCGAGGCCGGCGCGCGGAAGACTTCGCGATAGAAGTTTCCGATCCCTTCGGCCGCGCCGCGCTTCACGAGAAATTCGATATAAGGAATCCCGAGCGCCATGTCGCCGTATTTCTCGCCCGGCGCGTAGCAGCGGAAGTTATTTCCCCACGGGCAAGTCGCCGCGATGTGATCGCGCTCGCGCGACCATTTGAATTGCGTGCCCTTGAGCCGCTCTTCGATCGATTGCAAGCGCTGTTCGAGGTGCTCCGGATCGGGCACGACGAGGCCGACATGTCCCGCGAAGCGCTGCGCGCCGCGCGTCGGCAGGTGGAATTGCTGCTCGCCGGCGTTGGCCCACATGTTGTCGAGGCCGACGGTGAGATAGGGATCGCGCGTGAGGCCGAGACCGACGATGTAGAAAAGAATCGCCTGCGGCTGGTCCGGCACTGTGACGTTCAGATGCTCCAGCAGGACAATGTTACCGACGTCCTCTTCGCTGTGGGCGCGCTTCTCGCTCATGTGAATTCGTAGGGGACCTGAATGGGGCCGTAGCCCTGCCAGTATTTTTTGTTCACGGGATCGTAGCGCCCCTGGAGAAAGCCGCCGGCTTTCTCGGCGCGCACGATGATCGCGACCGTGCGCTCTTCGCCGCTCGCCTCGGAGTGGATCTCCCACGGCCGGACGAGGTCGACCTCGCCGGGTCCGGCGCGCAGCTTGCTCACGCCGCGGATCTCGGCGTACTCGGGCTTCGATTTATCGTCGACGCGCTTGTAGCGCATGATCGTCTCGGTGCCGTCGAGCACGCCGTAGAGCGTCCAGTTGTGCGCGTGGTCGTGAATCTGCGTGCGCGTGTGCGGCGCCTTGGTGAGGCCGTTGACGACGAAGCCAAAGTCGGGGTCTTCGTAGAAGAGGAGATTCTCGGCGCGCTCTTTGTGCGCGCACTCGGGCCAGTGCCTGGACGCTTCGACGACTTCGGGATCGGCCAGCAGCTCGCTCAAATGCGGCGCGAGGCCTTCCCAGCGGCGGGCGGGATCTTTCTCGCGCGCGAACAGCGCGCGCGCCGATTGGATGAAGCGATCGAAGGCGGCCACGGCCATAACAACCTCCTCGCGGGCGAGAATACGCTACTAGACTAGTCCCGCCGCGATGGCTTGGTCAAGGAGAGGGAAAACCGGTGACTGCCCCTCGCCGGAAGCCGATGGGCACCTGCTTTTATGTTCTTACGTGCGCAGTGGCCGACAGTGCTTTGGTAAAGCAATAGAGTCGGACGGTTTCCGCCTCGGAGCAGCCCACCGGCGGCAAAGAGGGGAGGGAATTTAAGCGGAGTCGTAATGTGGGTGAAGACGTTTTTCAGGCCGGTCAAAAAGGTCTCAGAGACAAGGCGCGCGAGGGAACGCCGAGCGCAGGCGTACGTTTTCAGTACGTCGAGCGAGGCGGACGAGCGCAACGCAGAATATGAGCCCTTTTCACCGGCCTGCTACGTGCCCACGTTCCACGAAGATAGATATTTTTCCTGCTCGTCGGAGAGCCGGTCGATGCGGATGCCCATGCTGGAGAGCTTGAGGGTTGCGACCCAGTCCTCGACGGACTTGGGGACGTCGTAGACCTGGGGTTTGAGCTTGCCGCGGTTTTTGACCGCCCATTCGGAGGCGAGCGCCTGAGTGGCGAAGCTCATGTCCATCACGGACGCGGGATGACCTTCGGCCGCCGCGAGGTTGACGAGGCGGCCTTCGCCGAGAATGAAAATGCGCTTGCCGCCTGGAAGCGTGTAGGCGTCGACGAAGTTGCGCACGTTTTTCTCTTCCCTCTTCGCCATCTGCTTCAGCGCCTTCAGATCGATCTCGATGTCGAAGTGTCCTGAGTTGCAGACGACCGCGCCGTCCTTCATAGCTTTCAAGTGCTCTTTGCCGATCACGTGCATATCACCGGTGAGCGTGATGAAGAGATCGCCGATCTTGGCCGCCTCTTTCATCGACATGACCTCGAAGCCGTCCATCGCGGCTTCGAGCGCGCGGATTGGATCGATTTCCGTGACGATTACTTTCGAGCCCATGCCGCGGGCGCGCGACGCGACGCCCTTGCCGCACCAGCCGTAGCCGGCGACGACGACGCGCTTGCCGGCGAGCAGCATGTCGGTCGCGCGGATGACGCCATCGATCGTCGACTGCCCGGTGCCGTAGCGGTTGTCGAAGAGGTGCTTGGTGCTCGCGTCGTTGACCGCGATGACGGGAATCTTGAGCTTCCCGTCGGCGGCGAGCGCGCGCAGCCGAATGACGCCGGTCGTCGTCTCCTCCATGCTGGCGATGAGCTTGCCGGCGAGATGCGCGTAATCCTTGTGCAGCATCGAGACGAGATCGGCGCCGTCGTCCATCGTGATCACGGGCTCGTGATCGAGCGCGGCGCGGAGATGGCGGTAATAGGTCTTGTGGTCTTCGCCTTTGATCGCGTACGTGGGAATCTTGTCGTTCTGTACCAGGCTCGCGGAGACGTCGTCCTGCGTCGAGAGCGGATTGGACGCGCAGAGCACGACCTGCGCGCCGCCGGCCTTGAGCGTCTGGACGAGATTCGCGGTCTCCGCCGTGACGTGCAGGCACGCGGAAAAGCGCAGCCCGCGCAGCGGCTTCTCTTTCGCGAAGCGCTCGCGCACGCGGCGCAGCACCGGCATGTCCTGACCGGCCCAGAGGATGCGCTTCTTGCCTTGCGGCGCAAGGGACAGACTTTTAACGTCGTAGTTTTTTGCCATGTGAAATTTCTCCGGACGCCGGCGGCGTTCAGGCTTTCGATGAGGCCTTTTTCAGCGCCTCGACTTTGTCGGTCTTCTCCCAGGTGAAGCCGCCGTTCTCGGGCGCGCGGCCGAAGTGGCCGTAGGAGGCGGTGGAGCGATAGATGGGTCGCTTCAAGTCGAGCGTTTCGATGATGCCCTTGGGCGTGAGGCGGAACACTTCGCGCACGGCGCGGGCGATATCGCTTTCCGGCACCGCGGCCGTATCGAAAGTGTCGACGCAGATCGAGACGGGATCGGCGACGCCGATCACGTACGCGAGCTGCACTTCGCATTTGCGCGCGAGCTTGGCGGCGACGATGTTCTTCGCGATGTAGCGCGCCATGTAGGCGGCGCTGCGGTCGACCTTCGACGGGTCCTTGCCGGAGAACGCGCCGCCGCCGTGGCGGCCCATGCCGCCGTAGGTATCGACGATGATTTTCCGCCCGGTGAGACCGCAGTCGCCCTGCGGGCCGCCGATGACGAACCGGCCGGTCGGGTTGACGTGATAAACCGTGTCGCCGGTTAGATATTGCGCGGGGATGACGGCCTTGATCACGCCGTCGATCACGGTATCGCGGAGCTTTTTGTTGTCGACTTCGGGCGTGTGCTGCGTCGAGATGACGACGCTGGCGACGCGCGCGGGGCGTCCGTCCTTGTACTCGACGGTCACCTGCGATTTGGCGTCGGGGCGGAGGAACGGCGCCTCGCCGCCCTTTCTGATTTTCGCGAGATATTGGACCAGGCGGTGCGCGGTCTGGATCGGGAAGGGCATCAGCTCGGGCGTCTCGTCGCAGGCGTAGCCGAACATCATGCCCTGATCGCCCGCGCCCTGCTCCTTGTGCATCCCTTCGCCTTCGGTGACGCCCTGAGAAATATCCGGCGACTGCCGCTCGACGGCGGTGATGATCGCGCAGGTGTTGCCGTCGAAGCCCATCGTCGAATCGGTGTAGCCGATCTCGCGCACGACCTCGCGTACGATCTCGTTGTAGCTTACTCTTTCTTTGCTCGTGATCTCGCCCGCGACGACGACCATGCCGGTTTTAGTGAGCGCCTCGCACGCGACGCGGCTGTTAGGATCGCCGCTCAAGTGGGCGTCGAGGATGGCGTCGGAAATCTGGTCGCACATCTTGTCGGGATGCCCCTCGGAGACCGACTCTGAAGTGAAAAGAAAGTCTTTCGCTGCCATCTAACGTACCTCCAGGCGTTCCGGAAAAAAGGCGAATTAAATTCCTATATCGAAGAAGGAGAGGGGAATCAAGATCACTCGTTTTCGAAGAACTTGTTGTCGATGAGCTTTTCGACGGCGGCGAGGACGTTTTCCGCCTCCCGCCCTCGGGCTTCGACCTGAATGGTGCTGCCTTGCGTTGCGGCGAGCGTGAGCACGCCCATGATGCTGCGCCCGTCGACGGTCTGGCCGTCTTTGGCGATCATGACTTCGGCGTCGAATTTGTTGATCGTCTGAACGAGGAGCGCGGCGGCGCGGGCGTGGAGTCCGAGCTTGTTCTTGATCTCGAGATTTTTGCTCACGCTGTCCATCTCACTTGTCCACGTCGCGGTGCTTTACGTGGATGCGGAACGGCTTCGACGCGAGCCGGCGCTTCATCTCCTCCACCAGCACGACGGAGCGGTGCCGCCCGCCGGTGCAGCCGAGCGCGACCGTCAGGCTGCTTTTCCCTTCCTGGACGTAATAGGGCAGCGCGAATTCGAGCAGCGCGTACAGCCGCTCGAGAAAGCCGTTCGTCTCCTCGCGTCTGAGCACGAATTCCTCGACGTCCGGGTCGATCCCTTTCTTGTCCCTCAGCTCGTGGACGAAGAAGGGGTTGGGCAGGAAGCGGACATCCATGATGATGTCGGCGTCCGGCGGGTTGCCGTACTTGTATCCGAACGAGGTGAGAAAGAGATTCATCCGGCGCGGGTCGGCGCTCTGGCTGAACTGCTCGTCGATCTCGCGCTTGAGCTCGTGCACATTGAGAATACTCGTATCGATCACCTTGTCGGCCAGGGCGCGCATCTCCTCGAGCGCCTTGCGCTCGCGGGCGATCGCCTCCTGCA
>DASWZY010000206.1:0-15013 GCA_036407055.1 Binatia bacterium | reverse complement strand
GTGCCGTCTTTCTTCACGCCGGTTTTGATGTACATCTTCGCGCCGGCGCGAATCGTCGTCGTAATCGTTTCTTCCGCTTTATCGAGGACGATCATGACCGCGCGCTTCGCTTTCATCGCCAGCAGGGCGCAAATCGGCTCGACCGCCGCGCCCGAGGTGATGCCGCTGCCTTTGCCGCCGAAGCCGCCGCCCAGCTCCGCCGAGATCACCCGCACGTTGTTGAGTGGCATGCCGAGCGTTTTCGCCACTTCCTGGCGCACCGGGAAGGGGGCCTGCGCATTCGCCCAAACGGTCAGCCTGCCGTTCGGCTCGACTTGCGCCGCGGTCATGCGCGGCTCCAGATATTGCGGGTGAATCATCTTCGTTTCGTAAGCTTCTTCGACGATGACGTCCGCTTCGGCCATCGCCTTTTCCGGATCGCCGACATGCACCGCAGTGAAGCCGCAGACGTTCTTAACCTTGACGCCTTCGGGTAGATTTTTCGGCAGCGGCATGTCTTCGTGCAGCGTCGGCGCTTCCGGCCGCATCGCGTCCTCGGGATCGATGACGACCGGCAGCGGCTCATAGATGACTTTGATTTTTTTCAGCGCCTGCTTGACGAGCGCGGGAGTCTCCGCGGCGACGGCGGCGACCGGGTCGCCCATGAAACGCACCTTGTGCCGCGCGAGAATGTAACGATCGATGTAGCTGCGGCCGTAGCGCACATCCGGCGCGTCGGCGGCGGTCACGACCGCGTGGACGCCGGGCAGCGCTTTCGCTTCGCGCGTGTCGATGCTGACGATTTTGGCGTGCGCGTACCGGCTGCGGAGAATGCCGCCGTGCAATTGGTCCTTGAGCATCACATCGATGCCGTAAACGCCTTTGCCGACGACGCGCTCGACGCCGCCGATTCTCGCCGGGCTGGTGCCGACTACGTTCAACTCAGCTTTTGCCATGGTTAAGGCCTCCCCGAGAGCCGATCGGCGGCGAGATGGATGGCGTCGACGATCTTCGCGTAACCCGTGCAGCGGCAGATATTGCCGGAAACCGCCTCTTCGATGTCTTCGGCCGTCGGCTTTCGCGTACGATCCAGCAGCGCGGCGACTGACATGATGTATCCGGGCGTGCAGTAGCCGCACTGAACTGCGCCCGTATCGATGAAGGCTTGCTGCACGGCGTGCAGATTGGCGCCGTCAGCCAAGCCCTCGATCGTCGTAATCTCGGCGCCTTCTGCGTCGGCGGCCAGCGTGACGCAAGAGTTGATCGGCTTACCGTTAAAAATGACCGTGCAGGCGCCGCACTCACCGGTGTTGCAGCAGAGCTTCGTGCCTTTCATCTCCAAGGTGTCGCGCAAAAATTCCAGCAGTGAGGTGGATGCCTCCGCGCCGGCGCTGACTTTTCTGCCGTTGATCGTCGCGTTGATTGTGAAGCCCATTACATTGCCTCCTTGCCCGTCGCGGCCTTCCAGCACTGCGCCAATCCGCGTCGGGTCAGAGCCTCGACGATCCAGCGGCGATATTCTGCGCTGCTGCGCTGGTCGTCAATCGGGCTCGCTTCCGATGCGGCGCTTTCCGCTGCTTGTTTGAGAAGCGCCGGTGTGAGCGGTTTGCCGCGCAGCAAGGTCTCGGCCTTCGCGGCGCGGATCGGCGTGGGGGCGACCGCGCCCAGCCCGATACGCACCTCTTGCACAGCGTTCTTCGCCGTATCCGGAGTCATCAGCACGGCGACGCCGACCATCGCGATATCCATCGCGCCGCGCACCGCGTGCTTGAGATAAACGCCGCGGCTTCCCGCCGCCGGATAGGGGACATCGATCGCCGTCAGTAGTCCGGTTGAGCCGAGACTCGTTTTGCCGGGACCCGAAAAGAAATTCGCAAACGGCTCGGCGGTTTCTTTACCTGCAAACGCGAGATTGCCCTTCGCCTCGAGAACGAGAAGGGGAGTCAGTGTCTCGCCCGACGGCGACGCTCGACAAATGTTGCCGCCGATAGTGGCGGTGTTGCGAATTTGCAGTGACGCGAATTGATGGGCCGCTTCCCAGAGCACCGGCAGCTTGTCGCGGAGCAGCGCGCTGGTCTCGATTTCGCGGATCGTCGTCAGTGGACCGATGCGGACGCCGCCGTTATTTTCTTTGATGCCGGCCAGACCTGAGATCGCTTTGATGTTGATTAGACAGCCGGGCTCTTCCTTGTATTTGATATCCACCATGACATCGGTGCCGCCCGCGATGACTTTCGCTTCGCCGCCGTAGCGCTCCAGGAGTGACAGCGCTTCATCAATCGATTTTGGCGCAAAATATTCCATAAACGGTGGCCTCCAATCACGCGCTCTATCACGGGGCACGTTGTCGCCGCAACCTGTTGCTTATTCGCGATGAGTAGGAAAGTCCAAACGTCCATATCGACCGCCGGGACTTAACCAGTGATGATGTTATCGACGCGGTGATGGGAATAGAAAACCGCCAACGCGGTTCTGCTTCAGAGCGCGCGGCCGAGTGTGAGAGGGATATTTCGATGCTTAACGCGGAAGCGGCACGGCTGTTGGAAGCGGGGCCGCCGCCTCCGGATTCCGAACCGGACCAAGCTGCTTACGGGAGCCCCATCGCGCCATACCCCAGCGCTGGCGCAGACAGTCGGCGATACAGAAGGGCAAGTAGATGAGAAGGATCAATGCGACAACCGCATAAAGCCCTGCGGTCAACGTGAAAAAGAATTTTGCGAACTCGCCGATTAGGGTGATTACCATGACTGTACTCCGGTTTAATCCGACTCCGTCAAATACCTGAGTAAATGGTTTTCTTTGTGTAACACGTCACAGTAAAAATACAAGGGGTGATTTTAAATTTTTTCCGTCGGCGAGAAAGATGGACGCAAAAGCGACCTCGGCGATAAGTATCATAACTCGGAAAAAATTACTTCAAGGGCGCAAAAAGGTTCACGTTATTCTTCGTTTCCAGGCCGTAACTCACCTGAAAATATAGTCTTTTGCCTGGCATGGATAGTGCTCACGGCCTCGATCGGATAGGAGAGCAGCGCTAATGAACGACAAAGTGCGAAAGTTTATACTGCGATTACGAGTTCGCTTCCTCGTCTGGTCCTACAACCAGCACGTTCGCCGGCGCCGCGCGTCGGCCTGAGCGTTAACGTTTCTACAGCATTCGCGTCGATTCCTTGACTTTTGCGTCCCGCACAAGAGAATACCTCCACGATTACTTGTGGAGGGCTTGTGTATGTCGGAAACGGATCGGACACCGGTTTTTAATTCGAATGAGGCGGCGACGCGTTTGCGGTCCTCGGTTCATCAGAAGGCGGCCAATTACTACGCGATGTACTCGAGCGTGGTTGGCGGCATCGTCACCGACCCGGCCTTTATGGTCGTGCCGCTCGACGATCACATGGTTCATCGCGGACACTCGGTTTTCGATACGGCGATTCTCGCCGACGGGCGGCTGTATCAGCTGGACCAGCACCTGGAGCGCTTTTTGCGCTCGGCCGAAATGGCGCGCATTCCGCTGCCGTTTCCGGTCGAGAAGCTTCGACAGATCATCATCGATACGGCCGCCGCGAGTCGGCGCCGCGACGCCTCGGTGCGATACTGGCTCTCCGCCGGTCCCGGCGGATTCGGCTTAGGGCCCGCCGAATGCGTCGGCAGTAGTTTTTACGTCATTATCTTTGTCGCGGAGTTTTACCCGGAGAGCTTTTACACCCAGGGGCTCAAGGTCGTCACCAGCACTGTGGCGATCAAGCCGCCGTTTTTCGCGCGCGTAAAATCGACCAATTATCTTCCGAATGTTCTCGTTCTGCTCGAAGCCAAGGACAAAGGCGCCGACAACGGCGTGTTCATCGACCACCATGGCATGATCGCCGAGAGCTCGAACATGAACGTCGCGTTCGTGACGCGCGAGCGCGTCTTTCGGCATCCTCCTTTCGACGCGATTCTCTCGGGCGTGACGGTCCAGCGGTTGTTTCAGCTGGCGCGGCGTCTTGTAGAAAGCGGCGATCTGAAGGATATCCGCATCGGCGATGTGCCGGTTGAGGAAGGCAAGGCGGCGGCGGAGATGATGCTGGTGGGCAGCTCGGTCAAAGTCGCGCCCGTCATCCAATGGGATGGTCGGCCGATCGGAGACGGCAAGCCCGGCCCGATCGCACGCAAGCTGCTGGAACTCTGGCGCGAGGATCTCCGGAAGGCGACCGACCAGCTCGTGCCGGTGCCCTACGCCGGCGGTCAATGACGATCAGCGACGGTCCGGCGCAGGAAGGCGCGTGCCGGGACGCAAGGTTTGGAATTCCGCTTCTTCGAGAGCCGCGGCGCGTTTCTCGCTGGGCGTCTGGGCCGGCTGTTTTTTCTTTGTCGGCAACGGGACAAGGATATCGAGGACTCCTCCCTCGCCGAGCAGCGTCAAAGTATTAGAGTGAACGTTCTGCGCGTCCACGCCGACCGCGCTGAAATCGGAAATCTCCAACGTCATCGACTCGCATTTCGCCTTTTTGGCCGTGTTCAGCGCCGTCTTGGTCACTTCGTAAAGCTTAAACGCCAGCTGCACAGTGTCGAGATTACCCTGGGACACGGGCACGGAGAACTGTTTTGTAGTCTCAATCGACGGCGTAAGCGGTTTGGCGCAGTTGTTGGCGATATTTCGCGCTTTCGCGAGGACATCGACCCGCACGCTGTCGCGCAGAATATCGGTGAATGAAATATCGACCTCTACCCCAGGACTCTTGTAGTCCTTCGGCAGCGGCGTGGTGATTTTCGGCACGAAGCCGCCGCCAATGAACGCGAGAGTGATGGAATGCGGCGATACGGTGACCTGCTCGCTGCACCCACTCGTCGAAGCGGCGTTTGAAATGTCGCCGCTGTAATCCACCTTCCAGAAAAAGGTTCCCGCCTGCGTGAAGGTAACCGGATTTGAATTCGGCACCACACCGTTCGTCACAGTCTTCGTGCCGCCGCTCGTGAACACAGTCGTGCAAGTGCCTTCGCTGAAAATCGTGTACGTCACAGTTCCGCCGGCATTGGCTGTCGCGCCGTTCAAGGTCGCGCTGTCCGTTACGGAAGCACCTGCCTGAATCGTGATGCTCGTGCCGGTTTGCCCGCCGCCCGACAACGACGTCGTGATTCCCGTTGTTCGAGATGTTATCGGCAACGATTCGCACGGTCCGGTCTTCGCGTTGTAAACGTTGTCGCCGTTATACGTCGCTTGAAAAGCGTAAGTCGAAGAGACGTGGAAGTCGGGTATTTGCGCGAAACTCGCTGCGTCGACCGTGCCACCGGACAAAGCCAACGCCGCGGAGGTCGCGAGCGGCGCGGCGCTGCATGTGGCGTTGCTGAACCATTTGAACGTGACGTTTCCGGTCGGCGTCGCCAAGGTCCCGCCGATCGTCGCGCTGTCGTGCACGCTCGTGCCGCTCAGCGCGGCGATAATCACGCCGTGCGAACCGTCGTGAATATCCGTCGAGACGGTCGGATCGATCTTGCTGACCGACAACGCCTCGCAAGGGCCGAGCTTCGCGTTGTAGGTTGGGTCGCCGCTATAGCTCGCCTGGAAAGCGAACGAGCCTGAAGCGGCCGGCGTCTGCGTGAAGCTTGTCGCATCGACAGCGCCGCCGCCGAGCGCTAAAGCGCCCGATGTTTGTGACGCCGTGCCAGAGCAGGTGCCGTTCGCGAACCAGGTGAACGTGACCGTGCCGGTCGGCGTCCCGAGTCCGCCGCTGACCGTCGCTTTGTCGTGAACGGTCGTGCCCGCGGCGACGGAGGTTACGACATTATGCGAGGCGTCGTGAATATCGCTCGCGACAGCAGCCTCGATCTTGCCGACGCTCAGCACTTCGCACGGACCAAGCTTGGTGTTGTAGCTGTTGTCTCCACTGTAGCTCGCCTGGAACGCGAACGATCCCGAAGCGCCCGGTATCTGCGCAAATGACGTCGCGTCGACGACGCCGCTCGTGAGAGCGAGGGCGCCGGATGTTTGTGCGGGCGTGCCCGAGCAGGTGCCGTTCGCGAACCAGGTGAACGTGACGGAGCCCGTCGGCGTGCCGACGCCGCCGCTGACCGTCGCCTTGTCGTGCACCATGGTGCCTGCGGCTACGGACGAAACGACATTGTGCGACGCGTCGTGAATGTCCGTCGCGACGACTGCATCGATTTTTATCAGGGATAAGACTTCGCAACCGGCGTCTTTAGCGTTGTAAGTATTATCCCCGCTGTAGCTCGCGAGGAAAGAATAGGTCTTGCTCGCATCGACCGGGGTTTGAGCGAAGGTCGTTCCGTCGACGGCGCCGCTCGTCAGCGTAAAAGCGCCGGATGTTTGCGCCGGAGTCGCTGAACAGGTGCCGTTCTCAAACCATTTGAAAGTCACGGTCCCCGTCGGCGTTGCGAGGCTGCCGGTGACGGCCGCGCTGTCGTGAACGGTCGTGCCGGCGGCGACGGACGTGACCGTTGCGTGCGTCGCGTTGTGGATGGCGGTCGTGACGGATGTCGGATCGATTTTGTTGAGCGTCAGGGCTTCGCACGCGGCCGTGGCTGAGCTGTAGGTATTGTCGCCCGCGTAGCTCGCGAGGAAAGAATAAGTCTTGCTCGCATCGACCGGCGTCTGCGTGAACGTGGTGCCGTCGACGATACCGCCGCTAAGCGCGAAAGTGCCGGACGTTTGCGCTGGGCTGCCCGTGCAGGTGCCGTTTTCAAACCAGTTGAAAGTCACGTTGCCCGTCGGGACGGGGAGGGCGCCGTTGGCGGTGAGCGCCGCCTTATCGTGCACCGTGGTGCCAGCGGCGACCGAAGTGACGGCGGCGTGCGATCCGTTGTGGATCTCAGTCGTGAACGACCCCGGATTGACTTTGTTGACGGTCAAAGGCTCGCAAGCCGCGTCCTTTCCGTTGTAGGTAGTGTTGCCGGCGTAACTGGCGAGGAAAGAATACGTCTTGCTCGCATCGACCGGCGTCTGCGTAAAGGCCGTTGCGTCGACGGCGCCGCCGCTGAGCGCGAAGGTGCCGGATGTTTGCGTAGCAGTGCCTGAGCATGTGCCGTTTTCAAACCACTTGAAGGTCACGCTGCCCGTCGGCGTGCCGACGCTGCCGCTGACCGATACGCTATCATGCACTGTCGTTCCGGCGGAGACGGAGGTCACACTCCCATGCGTTCCGTCGTGAATGACGGTCGTGACGGATGTCGGATCGATCTTATTGATCGTCAGCGGCTCGCATGCGGCCGTGGCCGGGTTGTAGGTGGTGTCGCCGGCGTAGCTTGCGAGGAAAGAATAAGTTTTGCTCGCGTCGACCGGCGTCTGTGTGAAGGCTGTTGCGTCGACGGCGCCGCCGCTGAGCCCGAAGGTGCCGGACGTTTGCGCGGCGCTGCCGGAACAGGTGCCGTTTTCAAACCACTTGAAAGTCACGTTGCCCGTCGGGACGGGCAGAGCGCCGTTCGCCGTAAGCGTCGCCTTATCATGCACCGTCGCGCCGGCGTCGACGGTGGTCACGACATTATGCGACGCGTTGTGAATATCCGTGGTAAAGCTGCCCGGGTCGACTTTGCTGACTGTCAGCGGCTCGCAACCGCCGGTTGCCGGATCATACAAGCCGTCGCCACTGTAGCTCGCCTGGAAAGAAACCGAGCCGACGGAGTTCGGCGTCTGCGTGAAGGTGGTACCGTCCGCAGAGCCGGAGCCGTTCAGCGTAAACGCTCCGGAGGTAGCCGCCGGCTCGCCGGTGCACGTTCCATTGGCGAAATATTTGAATGTCACGGTGCCCGTCGGCGTCGCGCCGCTGCCGCTAACAGCGGCGCTGTCATGCACCGTGATTCCCGGGGTGATCGTCGTTATGACAGCGTGCGCGTCATTGTGAATTGCCGTCGTGACTGTCGGTGTCAGCTTCTTCGTATTGGTGAACGTGCACGTGACGTTCTCGCCGATCGCCACGTTGAACGTAGCCGTCGCGGTGTTGACGTTGCCGGTGCTGTCGCTGTCGTCGCAGACGATGCTCGTCAGCACCCAGCCGTTCGGAACCGATTCGGACGCGCTGTACGCGCCTGCCGGCACGGTCTGCGTCAGCGTCCCATTGTTGGTCGAGATGGTTCCGGACGGGCTTCCGGTGAACGTAAACGACCCTGTCCCGCCGACAATCACTTTTTTGATCGTCACCGAGCCGTTCTTGACGTTCGTAAATGTACAGATCGCGTCATCGTCGTCGTTGAAGTGGTACGTCGCCGTGCGCGTCGCTACGTTTCCGCTCGCCGTTCCGGCTTGCTTACCGGCGGTATTAATGACCGAGCATGTAATATCCGTGAGCGTCCAGCCCGGAGCAGGCGCCTCGGTGGCGGTGAGGTTATCGGGGGCCGGCAGATGGGACAGCACGAGAGTGCCGTTGTTCGAGGAAATCGTACCGGTCCCGTTGAACAGATCTCCCGTGACACCGACTTGAATGGCGGTAAACGTAAATGTGCCGGTGCCGCCCACCATCACTTTTTTGATTCTTACGGTCGCGGCGGTATCGGTAAATGCCGTCTGCGCGGAAAACTTCGACGATTCACCGACGGCCGTTACCGTGAAAGCCCTGCCGATGTCCGACTTGTCGGGAGCGAAATCCGTGTTCGTGAAACGGCCGTCTTGATCCGCTGTCGACGACACAATCGTGTCGGCATGCGTCTCGGGCACCTCGTGCAGAACGATCGAGACGCTCTCCTGCGGCTTCCAGCTGGTGCCAGTAATGGTAACGGTCTCGCCGGGCGCGTAATCGAGCTTATCCGTGGTGATCGTCGCTTGAGAGCTGCTGACGACGACCGAAGAGCTGAGAGCGACGCCCTGAGGATTCACTCCGCCGGCGACAAGCGCCTGGTTGGAAGCGGTCAATTCCGTAAGGGTGTGGTCGGAACGCTCGAGAAGCTCGGCCAATTCGGGGTCGGAAAGCGCCGCCTGCATTGCCGGGTTCTGCGCGATGGCGTCGCTGATAAGCGCCGCCCGGCTTTGGGTGGCGAGCGTCGCCGACAGCAGCTCGGCCGTCGGCGGCAGCTGCACCCAGGCGCTGAATGCTTCATTGGCCGGGTTGAACATTTCCATCGACCACAGGTCATCGCCGCCGATGATTTGCACCTTGCCGTCGGACAAAACCTTGACGGTCGGCAACGCGCGAGCGATAGCCATCGTGGTCGTCGTCGATGAGAACTGCCCCGTATTCGGGTTGAAGATTTCCGCGGAGTCGAGCACCTGCGAGCTGTCGGCGGGATCGATGCCGCCGACGATAAGCACGCGGCCGTCTTTCATGACGGCGGCGCCGTGTAGTGCGCGCGGCTCGGCAAGCGATCCGACGAGCGAAGCCAGCTGTTGGTCGACGGTTAGCACTTCGGCGCTGCCTTCGCCGTCGCCGCCCGCAAATAATATTTTCCCATCGGCTAAGGGTGTCGCCGTGTGTCCCGCGCGCGCGCGGCTGAGCGGCGGGCCGGAAGAAAACGAGTTGTCCGCGGGGTTAAAGATCTCTGTTGTGGCGAGCGCCGTTTGAGTGTCGCGGCCGCCGGCGATGAGGACCCGCCCATCGGCCAAAAGCGTTGCGGTATGATCGGTGCGTGCGCTCGAGCTGCCTACGATAAGAAAGGTATTCGAGATCGGATCGAAAATCTCGGCCTGATTTACAATTCCATTCGCGTTCTCGCCGCCGACGATGAGAACGCGATTATCTTTGAGTAAAGTGGCGCTATGGCCGCGGCGTTCTATGTTTAGCGAGACGCTGTCGACGATCTGCGCATGCGCGGAGACGGCGAGCACCACCGCGCAGAATAGGAGGGAGCAAAACCCAATTCTATGCGAAAACTTCATACCGTCATTTAGTGTGCCCGGCCGAAGTTACGGCAAACGGCTGCCACGGGCAACCGCCCGAACATAGGCTCGCCGGGAAGTCTATCCTTTTATTTTGTTACGATTACGAAAGAAACGGGCGGGAAGGTCACATTTAAGGGGTGAATTTGTGACCCCCCGCCTCGCGGATTGGAGAATCGGGCCAGCAATAAAAAAGGCCCCGCCGCCTTTAGGTGGCGAGGCCTTTTGGCTCTAAATACAGGTTACCCTGGAGGACCTAGGCCTTTACCCTTTGGCTTGCACAGGAGACAGCCGCCGCTGTTGTTGTTGTAATTATTGTTCGGACCGCCGCCTGGAGGCGGCCCGCCCCCCGGGGGCGGCGGAGTAACCTTGGTCTCGGCCTTTACGCCGTGATCGGAATTCTGTGAGCCGCGAGGCCCGATTTCCGTCAGCGATCGATAATCGTTCAAGGAGATGCTTCTCACATCGATACGATCGGGAAGTATCGAAGCGCATTGAAGGTTGTTCAGCTCCTTTTGACCGACGGCCGGGTTTTCATGAATCGCCGTCGCCGAGGATCCCGGTCCGGTGCAGAACTCCGTCTTATCTTTTTCCGCGCTGCCGTACAGATCGCTGCCGCGAATCGCCGCGACCGCGTGGCTCGTCTTCACTTCGTAGCCGCTGTTCTTGAGCATATCTTTGTCGACGACGACGCGCACGGCGCCCGATTGAAGATCTACGACGGATTTTTTGTTGGCGCCGCCCGCGATGGCGTCCTGGCGCAGCTGCATTTGCGTCAGCTCTTTCATCGTGATGACGCTTTTTTGCTGAATCAGCAGCCGCAGCTGAGCGTCCGCGCCCGTGCTGAGAAAGTCCTGCCAGAAAACATCGTCCTTGAATTTAAGGTGCTGTGGCTGCGCAGCGCGCTCGTGACGCACGGTCGCGTCGCCACGGATTCCCGAGACGATGCCGACGCCTTGGGCATTCGCCTGCGCAGCGATGGCTAGGATAGCGACGCCGAGGAAAGGTAAAGCCTTCAGGTTTTTAAGCATGTCCGGCCTCCCTTCGAATGGGAAGAAACAGTGACCCTTCGTATCACGGAATTATCCGCTCCGCTAGTACCGCCAAGTGAGACCCAACGCGTAAACTTCCCGGCGAATATTAAAGTCCGTGATTGTAGAAAGATTGCGATCGTAAAAATACTGGAATGTCGCCGTTAGGTTCGGCGTGATGTCTTTGCTTAGCGAGGTGAGTGCCGTCGGCTCGTGTTCCAAACGATTTTTGCTATTAACGGTGTTGAAGTTCGTATAGAAGCGAGCGTGATATTCCACGTTTGTATTCCATCGAATCTGCCAAGGCAATTTGATTAAAAGGCCCCCAATGGCCCTGTAACCGTTATAGCGCCAATCGCTTCCCCGCGCGTCCTCGCGGTCATATTGAAAACCAAAGTTAAATTGATGGCCATCGCCGAAACGGATGTAATGGATAAAACCGAGCATGTTATTGAAGGCATTTCTGCGCTCGTCCGGCTCTGCCGCGCCCCGTAGAAAATCCTTATATTGGGGACGATAAATTAATGTCGTGAAGTTCGAAAGATTTTCCTGGACTGTAAAGGTTAGAGTTGTCGTTGGCCGCTGCAGGTATAAATCCCCGCCGAAAAAAAGGACATCGTTGCTAAGCTGCGCGCCGGAGATGGTCGGCATGCCGGCTACGGTTCCTCGATGGTAAATGTTTGCGCTTATCACGTTGTCGTTGATGTCGCCGTGGTGATTCTGGTAATTGACCGTTTGTAAAAAAGAATAATTGACCGTGCTTTCCCACGGTCCGGCTTTATAAATCACGTAATCCGCCCGCACGTTGAAAAGGTTTCCCCAACTGCCTGTTGGTCGTCTGCCGTAATCGGGGTTGGTGTCGTACTGCGCGTTGACCGTCGCTTCCAACCGCAGGCGCTTGCCGCCGGTCTCTTCGCGTATGGCCGTTAAAAGCTGCTGCGTCGGGCCGACGATCGGCGATGCGGGCGCGATCTTCACCACCTCATTTAATTCCTCGACCGCTTCGGCGTCGCGTCCGAGCTCGCGCAGCGCGAGGCCGAGATAGTACTGGTTCTGTTGGCGCGTCTTGACGTCGGTCGAGACGTTTCTGCGAAAATAGGTGACGGCGTTCTCGTAGTCCTTCTTCTGGTAATAGCAAAGACCCGCGTAATAGCCGGCGTTGTCTTTGTGTGCGTCGGCCGCGAGGATCGCGAGAAATTCTTGCAGCGCATCGTCGTAGCGCTTCTGGCCGTAGAGCGCGACGCCGAGCTCGTAGCGAAGGTCGAGATTTTTCGGCTGTATGCGGATCCCGTCGCTCAAATAACGCGCCGCTTCGGCGAAGTTCCCTTGGGCATTATAGGTGAGGCCGAGATAGTAAATGACGTTGACGTTGCCGGGGTCCAGCGCATGCGCCTTAACCAGGTCGCGCGCCGCCTCGTCGTATTTGCCGTCGTCGTAAGCCAGCACCGCGCGCGTGAACAAAAGCTCCGCGGCCTCGAAGTCCGAATCCGCGCGGGCCGTCGAAGATGCGACTAGTAGGACGAGAAAAATGAATAATGCCGCTAGTGCGCGACTTATCAAGTAAGATGACTCCCCATTGTATATATCGCGGGAGCATACAATCGAGCGGCACCGGCTGTCAACGAAGATTGTATGAAGCGATATTACTTATGCTGCTGGACGTAGGGGGTTTCGGCATCCGTGACCGTCTCGATCTCGCCTTTAATCAGCGACTCGGGGCAATAGACCATGATCGGAGCTTCCCGTCCCTGGACCTTCACTTTACGCAGCGGCCGCAATGGAATGGCGCCATTCAACTCTTCCGCAGTAGATTCGCTGACGAGCATCGGAACGCCCAGTTCCTTCGTCAGCGCCTCCAGACGCGCGCCGAGGTTGACGGTGTCGCCGATGCATGTGTAATCGTAGCGGGCCTCCGACCCGATATTGCCCACGACGGCGTCCCCGGTATTGATGCCGATGCCGACTTTGAGCGGACGGCCGATGGTTTCTTTCCATCTATCGGCCAGCGAGTCGACCAACTCGATCATCGCGATTCCGGTTCGGATCGCGCGCTCCGCGTCATTGCCATGCGATACGGGCGCGCCGAAGACCGCGAACACCGCGTCGCCGATAAATTTATCGACCGTTCCCTTATGATCAAATACGATGTGCGCCACGCGGCCTAGATAATCGCTTAACAGCGATACGACCTGCTCCGGAGTGATCTGTTCGGAGAGAGCGGTGAAGCCGCGGACATCGGAGA
The DNA here is from genome assembly GCA_036407055.1 of Binatia bacterium. Lineage (GTDB taxonomy): Bacteria > Desulfobacterota > Binatia > UBA9968 > UBA9968 > JAJPJQ01. The sequence continues at coordinate 1,962 of DASWZY010000206.1, read as the reverse complement.
AAAGCACGGTGATGTGCTTGCGTTTGCCTTCCAGACCCATGTTCTCGGGGTTTTTTAGAATCTCCTCGACGATATCGCGCGATACGTATTTGCCGAAAGTAGCACGGATGAAGAGACGTTCTTTTCGCTCCGCCATGTAGTGATCCAGAATGATACCGCCGTAGCTGAGCGTGCATGCCAAAAAAACCGGAGCTACGCTGAGCCACTGATTGTTATACGAGAAGAGATACAGGGCGAGGAGTCCGTAAACGCCGACAGAGATTAGAAAAGCGGTTGTGGCCTCGAGTGGCTTTAAATACATCGATGCCCACACGGTGATCGCGACGAACGCTACGAAGAGCGTGAGCAGCATCCATTCCGGCACAGGTACGATCGGATTGTTGCCGGCGAGCGAATCGACGAAATTCGCCTGGATCTCGACCCCGGCCATTGGATCGCTGGCGTTGAAGGGAGTGGGAAATACATCGTGCAAGCTAGCTGCATAGGCGCCTACGAGAACGATCTTGTCGCGGAACAAAGCTGGATCGAGCTCGTCACGCAGAACACGGTAGTAGGGCGCGATCGGATAGCTGCGGTTGGGGCCGCGATAATTGATCAGATATCGGGCCGTTGAGAGAGCGTCGCCTGTAGACGGTTTCCGATTTGTAGCGGCTTCGTAAATTCGGAATGCAAGCGTCGGATATTTTCGCTCCTGGAAGGGAATGGCGAAATGGCCACTGCGCACGACGCCGTCGGAATCGATGGCAAGGTTGGCGGGCCCATAGCTAAGCGCATACTGACGGATGAGCGGGATCGGCAAGCTGAGACGCATCCGCGGACCGAAATCGCTGTCCACCTGCGTATGCTCGGCGGCGAGGATGACGTTGCCCGCATCCCGGATAGCTTCAGCGAGGGCCTGATCCTCGCGCGGATCGGGTTTCGGCTCGGTGAAAAGAACGTCGAAGGCAATGACTTTCGCGCCGGCGGCTTTTAGCTTGCGGATCAGCTCTGCGTGGATCGTTCGCGGCCATGGAAACGGAAGATCCAGTTCATCGAAAGAGTCCTGGTCGATATTGACGATGACGATCGGGAGCGTTTGCGCGATCGGGCCGCGGATTTTAAAGCGCAGATCGAGGCTTTTGTACTCCAGGATTTCAAGGATGCCCAGGTTGCGCTCGTACGCAGCGATTACGACGGCGGCGACAACGGCGCCGATAACAATCTGGCGGAGCCATTTATTGGCGAACGCCTTGGCTATCGGAGAGATAAAGCCGCGGAAGATTTTTTGCACACGCATAGTGCGTTCGCAGCGAGAGTAAAGACCCTGGCTTCCCGTGTCAAGCTCGATTCAAGAAGCGAAGTCTCTGTGTTAATTTGGGGCGCATGGACAGTAAGCAAGAAGCCTCTGCGCCGGATGTAGCTTATATGCGCCTGGCACTCGACGAGGCGCGCGCCGCCGCTGCAGCGGGCGAGATCCCGGTCGGCGCCGTCGTCGTCGCGAATGACATTGTGCTCGCGCGCGCGCACAACGTGCGTGAAGCGCGTCAGAGCGCGCTGGCTCACGCGGAGATTCTGGCCATCGAAGCCGGGTCGGCACGGCTCAAAAGCTGGCGACTGGAGGGATGCACGATATATGTCACCCTCGAGCCGTGCATCATGTGCGTCGGCGCGATTCTGCAAGCGCGCATCGCGCGCCTCGTCTTCGGCTGTCTCGATCCTAAGGCCGGCGCCGTGGAGTCGCTTTACAGGTTGTGCGAAGACGCACGCCTCAATCACCGCCTCCCCGTCGCCGGCGGTGTGCTGGGGCAAGAGTGCAGCCGGATATTAAGCGATTTTTTCGCAGATTTGCGCAGGCGAAAGTAGCGTGAGGCTACGGCATCCGATGCAATAGCTCGAGGGCGACGGAGACCGCGATAAGTATGACGATGACCCACTCCAATAACTCCATCCGGCGATCGGTCACCTGATCGGAGATCAACTGGT
>DASWZY010000205.1:0-8836 GCA_036407055.1 Binatia bacterium | reverse complement strand
TCAGGGCGGTAGCGCGGCTTGGCCTGGCGGCTGATGAACTCGATCACCTTTTTGATCTCCTGGTCGGAGACGAAGGCGCCGTGGATGCGGCTCAAGCGCGCGGTGCCGGGCGGCAGAAAAAGCATATCGCCTTCGCCGAGGAGGCGCTCGGAGCCGATCGAGTCGAGAATCGTTCGCGAGTCGACTCGTGAAGTGACCTGGAACGAAATACGCGCCGGAAAGTTCGCCTTGATGAGTCCGGTGATGACATCGACCGAAGGCCGCTGGGTTGCGAGGATCATGTGAATGCCCGCGGCGCGCGCTTTCTGCGCGAGGCGCGTTATGTATTCCTCGATATCGCGCCCCACGCTCATCATAAGATCGGCGAGCTCGTCGACGATGATGACGATGCGCGGGAGCCGCTCGTGGACGAGCGGCTTTTGCCCGTCGAGGTCGCCGCCCGGGGAGTCGTCCTCCTGCGGCGCTTCGTTCTCTTTGAGGTCCACCAGGTTTTTCTTGTCGGCGGCCTCCTTCTCGATGAGGCGGTTGTAACCGTCGATGCTGCGCGCGCCCTTGTCGCGCATGAGACGATAGCGCCGGTCCATCTCGTCCATCGCCCAGAAAAGCGCCGCAGCGGCCTTCTTCGGCTCGGTCACGACCGGCACGATCATGTGCGGCAGGTTTTCGTAAACCGAAAGCTCGAGCATCTTCGGGTCGATCATGATGAACTGCACGTCGTCCGGCGAGGCCTTGAAGAGCATGCTCAAGATCATCGCGTTGATCGACACCGATTTCCCGGTGCCGGTCGCGCCCGCGACCAGCAGGTGCGGCATGCGCGCGAGGTCGCCGGTGAAAGGCGTGCCCGAGATATCCCGTCCGAGCGCCAGCGTTAGAGGGGAATCGCTGGTCTGATAAACGTCGCTTTCGACGACCTGGCGCAAGTAGACTTTTTCGCGGCGCGGGTTGGGAATCTCGATGCCGACGACCGATTCGCCGGGGATCGGCGCGAGGATGCGAATGCTGAGCGCGCGCAGCGCCATCGAGAGATCGTCCGCCAGCGTCACGATGCGCCGCACTTTCACGCCGGCGGCCGGCTTGAACTCGTACATCGTGATGACCGGCCCGGGCTTCACCGCGACGACTTCGCCTTCGACGCCGAAGTCGGCGAGCTTGTTCTGGAGAATCAGCGAATTCGCTTCGAGCGTCTCTTTGTCGAGCTTGATCGGCCCGCCTTCGGGCTCGTCGAGCAGCTCGATCGGCGGCAGCTGGTAGCCGTCGGGCTTGAGCTCAGGAAAATCGAGCTGCTTCTCCGGCGGAGCGACTTTCTTTCGCAGCGGCCGCTTCGCCGCCGGCGCGGATTCCTCTACGGGAATCTCTTCCTTCATCACGATCGGCGGCGGCACGTACTCGCGCTGCTCTTTCTTTTTATTCTCGTTCTTTTCCTGATGCGCCTGCCATTGCTTGCTTGCGCGCTGGAGGACGGACGCGCACCACTTCATGAGCCTCGTGAATTGCGTCGGGGCGCGCTCGACGGAGGAGAGCAGGGATTTCTGGCTGACCGCGGCGGCGGAGAGCAGCAGGGTCGGCACGACGATGACGTAAGCGCCGACGCGGCCGAAGAGCGCGACGAGAAGCGAATTCGCCGTTAGCTCGCCGACGACGCCGCCGGCCTCGCGCCACGCATCCACCGTGCGCACGAGGCTCAAGAGGGTCGACGCGCTCCAGACGAGCAGCGCGCCGCCGATGAGCTTCGTCGGCCGGGTTTTTTCATACGTATCGCGAAAGAGGCTGAACGATAGAATAAAGAAAAAAATCGGCAGGAGGTACGACGTGAGGCCGAAGACCTGCAGCAGGATATCGGCTACGTACGCGCCGGCGGGGCCGCCCCAATTTTTAGTCGAAAGGCTTCCGGAAGGCGTATTGAATGATCGGTCGCGTGGGCTGAAGGAGAGAAGGCTCAAGGTCAGGAGCAGTCCTACAACCAGCAGCGCCACTGCGAGAATCTCCCGATTGAGCTTCGACTTCTTTTCCTGCGCCATCAAGTCTCCATGATCAGCGCGAGCACGACCGGACGGCGCTCCAGAGCTTTGAAGAAATACCGCCGCAGCGCCTTCCTGACTTCCTCCTGCACTTCGCCGGGATCGGTCAACGTCTCGCGGTTGATCCCTTTCAGAGTCTGGAGAACGACGCGGCGTCCGCCCTCGAGGATCTCCTCGCCGCCGTCTGTGCGCATGAAGCCGCGCGTGATGATATCCGGTCCCGCGACGATCTCGCCGGTCTGCTGGTGAATCGCCATGATCGCCAGCACCATGCCGTCGCCGGATAGATGCTTGCGGTCGCGGATAACCACCTCTTCGACGTCGCCCACGCCCTTGCCGTCGACGAAGACGCGCCCGACGCCAATCGGCTCCAGCTTGCGCGCGCTCTCCGACGTCAGCTCGAGCACCTGGCCGTCTTCGAGCAGGAAGCAGTTCTCTTTGGGAATACCGACGGCCTCGGCGAGCTGAACATGCCGCACCAGATGGCGGTACTCGCCGTGAACCGGCACGAAGTAGCGCGGGCGCGTCAGATGAAGCATCGCCTTCAGTTCTTCCTGCGCCGCGTGACCCGAGACGTGAATCTCCGAGACGCTCTCGTAATGGACTTCGGCGCCGCGGCGGTACAGGTGGTTGATGACATTGGTGATCGCGCGCTCGTTGCCGGGAATGAACTTCGACGAGAGCAGCACGGCGTCGCCGGGCTTGATCTTGATCGACTTGTGATCGTCGAGCGCGATGCGGTGGAGCGCCGAGAGCGGCTCGCCCTGGCTGCCGGTCGTAAGAAACGTGATCTGGTCGGCCGGCAGATGCTGCCAAGGCTCGTTCTCGTTCAGCGTGTCGCGCGGGAGATCGAGATAGCCGAGCTCGGAGGAGACCTCGGCGTTGTTGATCATGCTCCGGCCGCTCAAAACCAAGCGCCGCCCGGCGCGCCTCGAGATGTCGGCGACCTGCTGAATGCGCGGGATGTTCGACGAAAACGTCGAGACGAAGATCTTTCCATGGCTGCGCTTGAAGATCGCCTCCAGATTTCTCCCGACCTCGCGCTCCGACGGCGTGTAGCCTTCGCGCTCGACGTTGGTCGAGTCCGAGAGAAGCAGCAGCACGCCCTTCTCGCCGTAGGCGGCGAATTTTTGAAAGTCGAAGTACTCGCCGCCCATCGGCGTCTGATCGATCTTGAAATCGCCGGTATGGATCACGACGCCCGCGGGCGTCTCGACGGCGAGCGCGAGACAGTCCATCAGGCTGTGCGTGACGCGGATGCCTTCGAGCTTGAACGGGCCGAGCTGCCAGGGCTGGTTGGCGGCGATCTCGCGGAGGTCGGCCGATTGCTCGAGGCCGTGCTCGCGGATTTTGTTTTTCAGCAGCGCGAGCGTCAGGCGCGAGCCGAAAACCGGCGCGTCGATCTGCTTCAGGATATAGGGCAGAGCGCCGATGTGGTCCTCGTGCGCGTGCGTGAGCACGATGCCGCGCAGCACGCCTTTCCGCTCGAGCAGATAGCTGACGTCGGGAATGACGAGATCGATGCCGAAGAGATCCGCGCCGGGGAACATGAGGCCGCAGTCGATCGCGATCGACTCGCCGCCGTATTCCAGCAGCATCATGTTGAGGCCGAATTCGCCGAGACCCCCGAGCGGTATGATTTTGACAGGTTCCATCTGCTTTACACGACGATAAGCGCGGCCGCGGCGCGCGCGCCGCGCGGGTGCTCCTCGGCATCGCCGGGAACGCGGCAGCGCGACTCGATTAGGTCGCGAACGCGCTGCGCGAGCTTCTCGCTGTCTTTGGCGCCGAGGCCATCGGTGGCAATCGGATCGTGCACGAAGACTTCGACCTCGCCGCTCCTTATCCGCCATTGCTTGCGCCCGAGAATGCGCCAACTGCCGCTGATCGTGACCGGCACGATCGGCGTCTTCGTCTTGATCCCGAGCAGGAACGCGCCGCGCTTGAAATTTCCCAAGCGGCCGCGAACGCCGCGCGTGCCTTCGGGAAAGATCACGACCGATATGCCCGCGTCGAGCTTCGCCTTCGCCTTGGTCAGGCTCGCCATCGCCGCGGCGCGGTCGGCTCGGTCGATGAGAATGTGCCGCGAAGCCATCAACGCCCATCCGAAGAAGGGCACGTACGCGAGAGTCTTCTTTGCGATCCAGCGAAGCTGGAAACCGGGAAGGCTCTGCACCATGATCGGGATGTCGATGTGACTCTGATGATTCGCGATGAAGATGTACGGCCGCCGGCGATCCAGCTGCTCGAGGCCGGTGACTTTGAGATCGACGCCGGCGGTGTTCAATATCATGCGCGTCCACAAGCGGCCGAGGCGATAGGCGAGTCTTCCTTCGCGGTCGTCGAACGGCGCGAGCAGGAGAATGGCCGTTGAGATAATAGGCGTAGCGACGGCGATGACCGCGAGCTTGAGGCTATAAATCATTCGATAAACGCGGGGCGAATCAGTCAAAAAGCGACGGAAAAGTTTATATATTTTAATCGACGAGGGGCGAAAATGCAATGAAATGCCGCGCAGGCCGAGTCTTAAAAAGCGCTTTACAATCCCCATAGCCGGCAGTAGATATCTCTCGTCGGCAGGAGGTGTCGCATGAAAGTCAGTGACATACTCTCGACCAAAGGTCGGAACGTCTGGTCGATCGAGCCCGGCGCGTCGGTCTTCGACGCGATGAAGCTCATGGCGGAGAAGGGCGTTGGCGCGCTGATGGTGAGAGAAGGCGAGCGCGTCGCCGGCGTGATCTCCGAGCGCGACTACGCGCGCAAGGTCATCCTCGAAGGGCGCTCCTCGCCCACGACCCAGGTGCGCGAGATCATGACCGCGCACGTCCTTTACGCCGGCCCCGAGCAGACGATCGAGGAGTGCATGGCGGTCATGACCGACAAGCGCGTGCGCCATCTGCCCGTCCTGGAGCAAGGGCGGCTGATCGGCGTCATCTCGATCGGCGACCTCGTCAAAGCGATCATCAGCGAGCAGCAGTTCAGAATCGAGCAGCTGGAGCAGTACATCAAGGGCTGACCTTTCCCGGACGCGGATGGGAGGCGGTATGGCGGAGAAGATGTCTGGATTCGGCCTGCGAATAGCTGCGCGCGGCATCCTTAGCGCGCTGGTGATTTTTTCGCTGGCGTTCGCGGTCTACGGCCAGAACGCGCCCGCGGCGGACAAAGTGCAGCAGGCGCAGAAGAAACTCAGCGACGCGCAAAAGAAGCTCGAGAAAGCAGAGGAGGATTTCGACAAGGCCGCCGATGACGTGTTCAATAATCCGGACTTCGCGCCGATTAAGGAGTCGCTCGACGGGTATAAGACCGCGATCAACGACGCCAACAAATCCAAAGCGATCGCCGAGCAAAAGGCGAAAGCCGCCTTTCAGACGGCGGCCAAGCTCGGCCTCAAGCCGCAGCTCGCGTTCCAGCCGCAGGGCAAGGCGATAATCAACGACGCGATTCAGGATTACATCGACGCCGTCGAAATCGTCCAATCGAAGCAAGAGGCTGTCGAGGAAGCGACGAATACCTACTACGAAAAAATCAGAGAATACTTAGACAGCATCCAGAAACAGCTCAAGCCCGACGAGCCGACCGTCGTCGAGAAACTGGACGAAGCGGAGCGCGACGTGATTTACGCGAAAAAAGAGCTGCAAGACGCACAGGAAGCGGAGGACGCGCGCGTCGCGAAAGAGAAGGCCGGCGTAAAGCCCGTCCAGATGATGCCGGGCAACACGTCCGGCATGATGCCCGCCGAGAGACCCGGAGAAAGGCCCGCCGAAGAACGCGCGCCGGGTTTTTGGGACCGCTTCGGTCCGATGGTGCCGCCGATGGGCATGGGCGGTTCGGGCGGCGACTCCAAAGACCGCCGCATGCCTGACGACCGCAAGCGGTAATCCCCCGCGCGTCCCGCAGATTAACCAAAAACTTGACAAAGACGGCGACAGCTTGACAACAAGCCGTCGTCAACTTTTTTCTGCGACCCCACGGAATTCTCTTGACATCGTCCTGCCTACTGCATAAGAAACTTAGGTTGTCTAGTCTAATAACCTAAGGGGATAAAGTGTGATTGATGAAATAGATATAAAAATTCTTTCTATTCTGCAAAACAGTGGCAGGACACACCTGGCGGAAATCGCCAAGGAGGTCGAGCTCTCTTCGCCGGCGGTTTTGGAGCGGGTGAAGAAGCTTGAATCCTCTGGAATAATAAAGGGTTACACGGCAGTCCTCGACCCGAAGAAAATGGGTAAGGACGTCACCGCCTTCGTCGGTGTCTCGGTGTCGCACCAGAAATACATCGACGCGTTCGCCGCCTTCATCGGCCGGCAGCGCGACGTGCTCGAATGCCATCACGTCACCGGCGAGGAGAGCTTCATCCTGAAGGTCAAGACCGCTAACACCGACTCGCTGGAGAAATTGCTGGCCGACGTCCGCTCGCTCGAAGGCGTCTCCGGCACGGTGACCAAGGTGGTTCTGTCGAGCGTCAAAGAGAGCCAGAAGCTCGAATTCGACAACGGATTCGCGGCGCACGCGAAAAAACGCAACGGAGCGAATCACAGAAAGACAGGAACAGGATCATGAAGACCGGACTGCCGAAGAAACAGGGACTCTACGACCCGCGCTTCGAGCACGACGCCTGCGGCGTCGGCTTCGTCGTCAACATCAAAGGCGAGAAATCGCACCAGATCGTCGAGCAGGCGATCACGGTGCTGGAGAATCTCGACCACCGCGGCGCGTGCGGCTGCGAGGAGAACACCGGCGACGGCGCGGGCGTGTTGCTCCAGGTGCCGCACGCGTTCTTTCAGGACGCCTGCGAGGGCCTCGGCTTCAAGCTTCCCGAACCCGGCGAGTACGGCGTCGGCATGATCTTTCTCCCCGACGCGCGCACCGTGCGCCGGCGCTGCGAAAAAACTTTGGAGAAAATCGTCGTCGAGGAAGGGCAGAAGGTGCTCGGCTGGCGCAAAGTGCCGACCGACAACATGTACCTGGGCGACACCGCGAAGGAGTCCGAGCCCTTCATCCGCCAGGTCTTCATCGGCCGCGGCAAGGACGTGAAGGACGACCTCGCCTTCGAGCGCAAGCTCTACGTCATCCGGCGCCGGGCCGAGAACGCGCTGCGCTACGGCAAGGAGGCCGTCGGCGAGTTCTTCTACATCCCCAGCATGTCGGCGAAGACGATCGTCTACAAAGGCATGCTGACCGCGCGCCAGATCGCGACGTTTTATCCCGATTTGACCGACCCGCGGATCGAGTCTGCGATCGCCGTCGTGCACTCGCGCTTCAGCACGAATACGTTCCCGAGCTGGGGGCGCGCGCATCCGTACCGCTACATGATCCACAACGGCGAGATCAATACGCTCCGCGGCAACGAGAACTGGATGCACGCGCGCCAGTCGATGCTGGCTTCCCAGGCGTTCGGCGACGACGTCCAGAAAATTTTCCCGATCATCCAGGAGGACGGCAGCGACTCGGCGAAGTTCGACAACTGCCTCGAGTTCCTCGCGCTCGGCGGGCGCTCGCTGCCGCACGCGATGATGATGATGATCCCCGAGCCGTGGGAGGCGCACGAGAGCATGGACGAAAAGAAGCGCGCCTTCTACGAGTACCACAGCGCGCTGATGGAGCCGTGGGACGGCCCGGCGTCGATCGCGTTCACCGACGGCACCGTCGTCGGCGCCGTGCTCGACAGAAACGGGCTCCGCCCGTCGCGCTACTACGTGACCAAGGACGACCTCGTCATCATGGCGTCGGAAGTCGGCGTGCTCGACGTGCCGCCCGAGCGCATCGAGGCGAAGTGCCGCCTCCAGCCCGGCCGCATGTTCCTCGTCGACACCGCCGAGGGGCGCATCATCAGCGACGAGGAGATCAAGCAGTCGATGGCCGCCGCCGAGCCCTACGGCGATTGGCTGAAGAAAAATTCCGTCCACTTCGACCAGCTCCCCGCCGTCGAGGAGAAGGCGCCCGCGCACGACCGCGCGGCGATGCTCCGCCGCCTGCAATCGTTCGGCTACAGCTTCGAGGACCTGCGCATCAATTTAGGCCCGATGGCACAGAACGCGATCCAGCCGGTGGGCTCGATGGGCACCGACACGCCGCTCGCGGTGCTGAGCGACAAGCCGCAGCTGCTCTACAATTATTTCAAGCAGCTCTTCGCGCAGGTGACCAACCCGCCGATCGATCCGATCCGCGAGGAGTTGATCACCTCCACGACGCTCACGCTCGGCTCCGAGGGAAATCTTTTGGAGCCGATTCCGGAGAGCTGCCGCCAGCTCCGCATCGCGGGGCCGATCCTCAAAAACTCCGAGATGGAGAAGCTCCGGCGCACGAACCAGCCGGGCATCAAGCCGGTCACGCTGCCGATCCTCTTCGACCCGCAGGGCGGCAAAGAAGCGCTCGAAGGCGCGCTCGAGGAATTATACAAAGCCGCCGACAAGGCGATCGCCGGCGGCGCGACGATTTTGATTTTGTCCGACAAAGGCGCCGACGCGAAGAACGCACCGATGCCGGCGCTGCTCGCGTCGTCGGGATTACATCACCATCTCATCCGCAACGGCGCGCGTACGCGCGTGGGTCTGGTGCTGGAGTCCGGCGAGCCGCGCGAGGTGCACCATTTCTGCCTGCTGATCGGCTACGGCGTGCAGGCGGTGAACCCGTACCTCGCCTTCGAGTGCCTGAACTACATGATCCACGAAGGCCTGCTCAAAGACATCGCCTACTACGACGCGGTCAAGGGCTACATCAAGGCGGTGGTCAAGGGCGTCGTCAAGGTGATGGCGAAGATGGGCATCTCGACGATCAAGTCCTACTGCGGCGCGCAGATCTTCGAGGCGGTCGGC
>DASWZY010000204.1:0-9824 GCA_036407055.1 Binatia bacterium | reverse complement strand
AGGCTTTTCGGGCCGTCGCTCAAGACTTTTTCGCGCAGCTCCCGGTTGCGCTCCACCGCGGCTGCGGAGCGCGGGCTTTTGCCGCGCATCAGGCCGCCGTGAACGGCGAGCGCCTCCGGATCGACGGCGGCGAGGATAAATCCCCTGAGCCGCTCCGCCCGGCGCTCGGCGAGCGCGTCGCGCAAGCCGCGGACGATCTCCGGCGGGTCCAGCTCTTCGGGAATCAAAAATAGCCCGATCTTCTTGAAGGCGCGGCCGAGCGAGACCTTGCTCGTGTAAACCGAAAGCGGCGCGCCGAAGAGCAGCGGCAGCGCCACCGGCAGGACCCACCACGACGCCGCCGGATTTACCCAAAACACCGCCAAGATCCAGAATGCCGCAAAGACGATCGACGCGCCATGGGCGCGGATCGCCTGCGCCCAGTCGGTCTCGGCGTCGCTGCGCGGCTGCGGCCCCCATTTGATCGGCCGGCCGATTAAGGTCAGAAGAACGAATTGCGCATGAAACCACATGCGGATCGGCGCGAGCAGCGCCGAGAGAGCGATCTCGAGCAGCACGCTCGCCGTCAGCCGCAAGATTCCGCCGAAGCTTGTCCGCCGCCGGTGGACGAGGATTACCAGCAAACTTAAAAATTTCGGCACGAAAAGCAGCGCCGCCGTCGTGCTCAAAAGGGCCAGCGCCCACTCCGGATGCCAGTGGGGCCAGATCGGGAACAGGCTCGGTCCGGTCGGAAAATAATTCGGCGTGGAGATCGCCTCACTTGCAAGCTGCGCGCTGCTGAGAGCGAGAAACGCCGCCCAGAACAGCGCGGAGGCGTAGGCCATGATGCCCATCGAGAAGAGCGCGCGATGTCCGCCGCGGATGCCGCTCGCCAACACCAGCCGGAGGTGCTGCATATTTCCCTGGCACCAGCGGCGGTCGCGCTTGAGCTCGTCGAGGAGCGTCGGCGGCGTTTCCTCGTAGCTCCCCACCAGGTCGCGCGCGAGCCATACTTCCCAGCCGGCGCGGCCCATGAGCGAAGCCTCCACGAAATCGTGGCTCATGATGTCGCCGCCGAGCGGCGGCCGCCCGGGAAGACGGGACAGCCCGCAGTTGTTGACGAAAGCCTCGATCCGCAGGATCGCGTTGTGTCCCCAATAGGCGCTTTCACCGAGCTGCCAGTAATGCAAGCCGGCGGCAAGCATCGGACCGTAGACGCGCCCCGCGAACTGCTGCGCGCGCGCGAAGAGCGATTCGCGGTTGACCGTCGCCGGCACGGATTGGATAATGCCGGCGCGCGGGCTCCGCTCCATCAGCCGGGCGAGCCGCACCATGGTCGCGCCGGCAACCAGGCTGTCGGCGTCGAGAACGACCATGTGATCGTAGTTCGCGCCCCAGCGGCGGAGAAAATCGGCGATGTTGCCGCTCTTGCGCTTGATATTGTTTTTCCGGTGACGGTAGAAAATTTTTCCGAAGCCGCCGACGGCTTTGCAGGTTTTCGCCCACGCCACCTCCTCATCTACGACGGCTTCCCAATCACCGGTGTCGCTGAGCGCATAGAAATCGAAATGCGCGAGATGTCCCGTGCGGGCGACGCAGCGAAAAATCGTCTCCAATCCGGCGAAAACCCGCTCCGGGTCTTCGTTGCAAATCGGCATGAGAACCGCGTTCTTCGAGCGCAGCGGAGACGCATCTTCCCGCGGCAGGTCCATCGCGGCAGGGCGTTCGCTGCGCCGGCACAGCAGAATAAAACCAGCGAAAGCCGTCCAGAACCCGAATGAGATCCAAGAAAACAGAATTCCGAATACGACCAGAAGCGCGGTCTCAAGGCCGTTGAGCCACGGGTACGGGAAAATTTTCGCGAGCGACCATGTGGCGGCGGCGGTTTGCGCCAGCACGAGCGCGGCGATGACCGCGCGGCGGCGATACGCCGCTCCGCGCCAAGTCGGGCTCTCACGCGAAGCGCCCGGCTGTTTGACCCCACCCGAGAGCTTCCTAAGCAAAGTACGAAGCGGGTTGCGCTCCAGACGGGAAGGCGGGATCGAAAGTCTGCGCACCTCCGGCATCGAGAGAAGCCTGAGATTCCGCTCCAGGACCGGACGGATTGGGGTTGGCGCGCCGTTCTCTCGCGAAGCGAGCTTGGACAGCCGCGCGAACGCCCGCCATGCAGCACTCGCCGCCGATGGCCATGGCGTCTCGGTAAATGTATCGGTACGAGTCGAATCGATGTCATTCATGGTTCGAGTTGGTAGCTCCATGTCTCGCTGAGTGCGTCTTTATTGTGCTGGAGGAATGCGCGGAGCTCCAGCGGCTTGTCCTTCGGCGGCTTAACCTGAAAGGCCAGCCGCCATCCGCCGGTCACCGGATTTTTAATCACCGTGTGCTGTAACAATTGGCCGTCGGGTCCGAGGCTGATCACCGCCTTCACGGCGGAATCGGCGGGAAGCGATTTGAGCTTACCGCCTTCGAAATCGATGACAAAGCGCTTCGCGTCGTCCTTGTCGCCGGCGCCGAGACGGGTTGCAACCGCCCGGCCTTGCACGGCATCGCTCGGTTCTTCGGTCTGATAAGAAATCTGGTAAGCGAAGTCGATCGGCTGTCCCTGCGGCGGGAGATTCCGCGGAATCCAATAGGCCACAATATTATCATTGGCCTCTTTTTGACTCGGGATCTCGACCAGCTTTACTTGGCCTTTTCCCCACGTGCTCGTCGGAACGATCCAGGCGTTCGGGCGAAGCTCGTGGCGCGTCTCGAGGTCTTCGTAATCGTGAAAATCGCGATCGCGCTGGAGCAAACCGAAGCCGCGCGGGTTCTCGGCATCGAAGTAACTCAACCTGAGTTTCTGCGGATTGCCCAGCGGACGCCAGATCCATTCGCCGGCTGCCGAAGCGATCATCAGTCCGTCGGAATCGTGCACCTCGGGGCGCCAGTCGCCGGCCGGCCGCGGCCGTTCTTCTCCGTAAAAGAACATGCTTGTCAACGGGCCGATGCCCAACTCCTTTGGGCGCTTTCGCTCAAAAAGCCTTAGCCGGACACCAACCAGGGTTCGTTCTCCCGGATGGACGACGAACTCATAGGCGCCGGTAAGGCTTTGACTGTCGAGCAGAGCGTAGATGCGCGCTGTTTGCGCGTCGCGAGTAGGCCTTTCGAGCCAGAACTCGCGGAAAAAGGGAAACTCCTCACCCGAGGGAAGCCCTGTGTCGATCGCCAGGCCGCGCGCCGAAAGCCCGAAGACCTGGTTTCGCGCGACGGCGCGGAAGTAGCTCGCGCCAGCAAAAACGATCACGTGATTGTACTCGGTTTTTTTGTTGAGAGGATAAGCGAGCCTAAAGCCGGCGAAGCCGAGATCGGCGGGAATCTTATCGGTGAATTTATTCCTGCCGTACGTAAACATCCTCGCCGCAAAGGGGACCCGTTGTGCGCCCTTCGAGTCGACGACGTTAATGACAACGGTATATTTGTAGTAAAGACCGGGATGAATGAACTGAACCTGAAAACGGCCGCCGTCGCGCCATAGCGATTGCCCGGGATCGAAGCGAATGTCGCGATAGTCGTCGTAGCCGATGTTGACGAGGAAATCCGGGACGGGCTGTGGCGGCTTGAACGGTTCGGCGGCGGCTTTCCGCGCTGCCTCAGCAACATTGTCGAAACCAAAGCGGGGCTCCGCGACAAACGCGGTTGTTGGGATGAATAAGAGCAAAGCAAACGGCAAGCACAAAGCCGCAGCGACGGAGGATAGTAGCAAGACGCGCATTGAAGGGTGTGGCGGCGACCGGACGGCTTTTTATAATTCAGCAATCAACGTGCCACTGCTCGTCGAAAGCGCTCGGCATCGCTGTGCTAGTTTTCCTTGGTAAGTCACAAGGTTACCTACCATCATCTGCAACCTCGTCTATAACAGCTCTGAATGGAATGGCCGAAAGCGCATGTCGACGCGTAATTTTTTCCCGACTGTTTACCTTTTTTCCGATGCGCCGCTGCCGGGCTTCGCCGCAACGATGTGATAAATTGCTTATTTCTGCGCTGGCATAAGCGTTGCTCTAAACATCGATCGGGCGAAAGGAGTGGGAATGCTGATCATCACGCGTGTAGTTACGACGGCACTGGTTACGATACTCATTTCTTCCATCGCTGGCTGTTTTTATTATCACCGATCTGATGTCGACCGGCCAGATCCGTACTACCGCCGTTAACCGGGGGGGTGGTGTGGCTGTGGATCGAAGAAAGCCGCCTCGCCGCGCGCGAGGCGGCTTTCTTCGTGATCTTCTCTTAACATTGAGCGAGTAAAATCCTCAATGATGGGTTCTTAGCCGAGAGCTCAAATAGGGGGAACTCATGATCCGGTCGTTTAAATCCAAGGAGACTGAAAAGATTTTCAGCCGGCAGAAGTCCGCCGCCGTCCCGGAAGAAATCCAAAGACTCGCGTTACGCGAGCTACGGATTCTCGATCATTCGCCGGTCGCCAAAGAAGAGTGGATCCGCGCAAATCACAACGGCGGCTCAAATGGCGGCATAGCAGGCAAGCCGGCGCGCTATTCGATTCAATTTCACGGCGAATGGCGCATTTGCTTTGAATGGAGCGAGGGCAACGCGTATAACGTCGATCTCGTCGAAGGCGGCTGCAAATCCTAAAGCAGCGCGCTCTTGACGGGCGTGCGGCGGTCAACCTATGGTCGGTTTATGGAACCCCCCGCGCGCTTTTGGCAGAGCTTCCGGCTTTTCGTTCTCTGGCTGATGCTCTTCGTCCTCGTTCCCGTATCTACGGCAGCGCAGGAGCGCGTCCGAACGGCTTACGGCGCCGTCAGCGTTCAATCCGGCCTCGTGTGGCTCGCCAAGCAGAAGAACCTTTTTGCCAAATACAATCTCGCGCCCGAGATGGTGTATATTCCGGGCGGGTCGATAAACATTCAGGCGCTCATCTCCGGTAATCTCGACATCTCGCAATTGACGGCGGCGCCGGGGGTCGCGGCGAACCTCGAAGGTGCGGACATCGTGTACATCGCGTGTTTCGTCGACAAGCTCAACTACCAGCTTGTGACCCGGCCGGAGGTCAAATCGGTCGCGGAACTGAAAGGCAAACGGCTGGGCATCAGCCGCTTCGGCTCGGCGGCGGATTTCGGACTGCGGGTCATGCTGCGCCGCCTCGGCCTCGATCCCGCGCACGACGTGACGATCCTACAGATCGGCGACGAGCCCGCGCGCAGCGCCGCGGTGCAGGCGGGAAACATCGAGGGCACCGTCATGAATGCGCCTTTCGGCACCCAGGCGCAGCGCCTGAAGCTCAACATCGTGGCGGACTCGGTGAAGATGGGAATTCCCTTCTTCGGTACGGGACTACTCGGCAGCCGGCGCGTTCTCGACCGCGACGAAAGAAAGGTTCTCAATCTTCTTCGCGCCTACTTAGAAGCCATCAAAGTGCTTAAGACCGAGCGGACTTGGTCGATTCAGCAGCTGGCGCACTTTACACGAGTGACGGACCTCAAAGCTGTCGAAGAAGCCTACGACAATTTCAAAGACCAGCTGCCGAACGTTCCGCACCCATCGCTTGAAGCGATGCAGGCGGTCGTCTCACAGATGGCCGAGACGAGTCCGAAGGCTCGAGCCGCCGACGCGCGTAGCTACATCGAGGATCGATTTCTGCGCCAACTCGAGAACGAAGGATTCGCGAAGCGGATCTGGCAGCAATAGCGTTACATCTATCGAGTATTTACCCGCCTGTAATTTCTCCGCTCAGCGCACGTTTTTCCACCCCTAACCAGCCCAGTAATCGAACGCGCACGCGCCATTGCTGCATTTTTTCGGGCACGCTCATTGCACCCTTGTATGGCAAAGAATCAAGGAGGTTCCCCATGAATGCTGTGAAAAAAATAATCGGTGCTGTGCTGTTGGTGATGAGCTTCTCGGCATTGGCGGGATGTTACGCGTACTACGATGACGATCATTATCACGAGCATTATCGTGGCGCGTACTACTACGATCACCCACGCGCGTACTCGTATTCCTATACTCACCGCGACCCTTATTATTATCGCGATTATCGCGATCGCTGGTAGGCGATAACGTTTGATCAGTTGCGTTTCGAAGATAATGAAAGCTACCGGCCCGGGAGCCTAAAAGCCCCGGGCCTTCTTTTTTGCTCGCTCATCTTTAAAGCACACCCCTTCGCTGCATTTTTTGCTCTGTATTCCGGACAATGTCCCTCATTGATCAACCTTTTCCGTTCTGCGCCAACTTCCCCCGAGTGGTACACATATTGCCTATGTTTATGATCCGCATGCGTCGAGGGAGTAAAAAGGCGGAATTTCGAAGCGTGATGTCATTTCCAAATCGATCGGGTGTAGGGATTTGCCGCTACAGTGGAGGGATTTTGGCGTGAAAGGCTTGGCGTTGCGGTTCATGATCGCATCCGCGCTCCTGGCGCTTTTGGCCTTCGCCGTTCAGCTAGCCGGCGCAGACAACGGCGGCGACGAATCTGAGATTGAGATCAAAGCACCGCTCGACGCCGTCAATTGCGCCGGCGTGCCGCCGACGATCACCGTTCTCGGTCTTACGATCGATATCAGTGCAGCTAAATTCGACGACGATGACGAAGATATCGACGAACATGCCAGCAGCGACACTGGATGCATCGGGCTCGTCGCCGGCCAATTTGTCGAAGTCGAATTGGCGAGCGATCTGCCCAATACGACCACAGGTCTCTTAACCGCGCTCAAAGTCGAGGCGGAGGACGACGAATGCGATGGCGATGATTGCGTCGAGATCGAGGCTCCCATTCAAGCGGCCGACGCGGTAGGTCAAACCATTACAGTCCTAGGCCTAACCATCGATATCAGCCAGGCTGAGCTCGACGGCGACGATCATGACGAAGCCGAAACAAGCGACGAAGGTGAGGGGCACGCACCGCTTGACCCCAGCCAATTGATTGCGGGTCAGTTCGTGGGAGTAAAGCTCGCCTCCAACCAAGCACCCTTCGTTGCCACGGAAGTTGAAATCAAGAACTTCGGCACCGGAATCGAGGTCCACGTTGTCGATCAGGACGGCAACGAGATCGAAGACGACGATGACGACGTGCAGGTAGTCGTATCGCTGACACCGACTCCGCCGGCGGCCGGCAAAACCAAAGCGGCAAAATCGTCCAAAGGCGGGAAGAAAGTACTTACGTTTACCGCGAACAGCAACGGTCACACAGTTTTAAACGGCCTTCCTTCAGGCCGCGCCAAGCTCCTCATCACGCGCATCCACGGCGGTCACAAAAGCTCAGCCAAGTCCTCGACGGTTGTCCAGCCGCAACAAACGACGCATGTCGTCGCCCGTCTAAAACAGGCTAAGTAGCGCGCCGCCCGCTGCAGCCTGGTTAAAGAGCCCGGGGCGCTATGCGCTCCGGGCTTTTTGCCTTTTAACCGGTCACCTCCATTCGTGCTTGGGATATCGGCGTTGTAGTTGCGGCTTGAGCTTCGGGTACGTGTCGCGCCAGAAACCCGCGAGGTTATCGGTCACCTGAAGCGGACGATTGCTCGGCGCGAGAATCTGGATGCGCACCGGAGCACGCCGGTTGGCGATCCAAAATCCTTCCGTAACGCCGTAGAGATCCTGGATGCGCGCGGCGATCGTCGGCGGCCCGTCGGCGGAGTAAGCGACTTTTACCGAGCGGCCGCCCGGCAGCTTGATACGCTCGGGCACGTATTGCTCCATCCACGCCTGCTGCTGCCGGGACAGCCACGACTTGACGATCGGCAACACCGGCCGGCCGCGGAGCTCGGCGTAGCTCGTCGCGCCGTCGCAAATGTGCGCGATGATCTCGAGGCGGTCTTCGCCGCCGATCGCGGGGAGCTCGAGTTCCGGCATCCATTCACGCAGCCGATTCACGCGCAGGATCCACTCCTCCACCGATTCATCCCAATGCTCCAGCTTTAAGCCTCCGGCCGCGACCTCGCGGGCGAGAATCGCCGCCGCTTCGTCGGCGGGCGGCTCGCCCGCATTCTCCTCGGTCAAGACGAGATCGCGAAAGCGGCTCTGCTTGCGCGCTACCACACGCTTCAAGGCGGCGTCATACGCTACGGCGCGGCCCTCGCTGAAATCGGCCGGGAACAGCTCGCGCAGCCACTCCTCCCTGATCGCGGTTGCAAGACTCAAGACGACATTCAAGTTGCGCTCGCCGCCCGCGCGATTTTCCATTTCGCGGACTTCCGCCGCCACAAACAGCGGCGCTTTGACGATACTCTCGCGCGCGAGCGTGCCGCGCCGGGCGTGGACCAGCTCGCACCGCTGCGACGCGCCGTCGCGCTTCCCGACGTGATCGGAAAAGCCGAGCAGCACGCAGCGCTGAATCGCCTCGCGCGGCGCATCGTCGCCGAGCTTCAATCCCTGCTCGCGCGCGATGCGGAGAAACTGCTCGAGCAACGGTCCGACCTGACGCGCGGACTGTGCATTGATGCCGGCGCGCCGGCAGCGCTCCGCGTCGAAGCCGTTCTTTTCGGCATAACGCCACGCGCGCATCAATACGAAAAAATCCGATTCGCCCGCGCCGGCGAAGAGTTCTTCACGGCGCTCCTCGACACGCTGCTCCTGCCGCCGCAGCAGCACGTCGCGCCCCTGCGTGAGCGCGGCGATCAGGGCAATCGACGGGACACAGCCGTATTCGCCGGCAGCGAGCAGCATGCGGGCGTAGCGGGGATGCAAAGGAAACTCGAGCATGCGGCGGCCGATGGGTGTGATCGCGCCGCTCGGTCCTTCGATCGCGCCCAAATCGGTAAGCAGCCTCTCGGCGCGCTCGACCCCGCGCGGCTCTGGCGCTTCAAGCCAGCGGAAGCCTTTCACGTCGGCAACTCCGGCGGCTTTGAGCGTAAGAAGAACTTCCGCGAGATCAAGCCTCTTCACTTCCGGGATTTCCTGCGGCGGCCTGCCGCCGTGCTCGTGCGCCGTCCAGAGGCGCAAACAACGACCCGGTGCCGTCCGCCCTGCGCGGCCCGCGCGCTGATCGGCCGCGGCGCGGCTGATTTTTTCGATCAGGAGCGTGTTGATGCCGCGATACGGATCGTAGCGCGGGATCCGCGCGAGTCCGCTGTCGACGACGAGCCGCACGCCTTCTATCGTGAGCGACGTTTCCGCGACGTTCGTGGCGATGATGATCTTGCGCTTATCGCTGCGGGCGACCGCTGCGTCCTGCTCGCGCGCCGGCAATTCTCCATGCAGCGGAAAGACGGCGAAGTCCCGGCCCAAAGCCGCGCGGGCGGCGTCCACGGTGCGGCCGATTTCATAGGTCCCGGGCATGAAAACGAGCGCGTCGCCCTCCCGCTGCTCTTGGACGAGTCGCTGAAGCTCCGCGACGGCGAGATTCCATACCGGCGTTGCGCCGGGAGACTTTGCCAGATATTCGATGTCGACGGGGTAGGCGCGCCCCTCGGACGACAATAAAGCGCAAGGCGCGAGATATTTTTCGACCGATCCGGCGTCGAGCGTCGCCGACATGACGATGATGAGCAGATCCGGCCGCGCCGATCGCTGAATGTCGAGCGCCCGGGCCAGCGTGATATCGCCGTAAAGATGCCGCTCGTGAAACTCATCGAAAACGATCGCGGCGAGACCTTTCAGACGCGGATCGGCCAGCATGCGCCGGAGCACCACTCCTTCCGTCGCGTAGCAGATTCGCGTCGCGGCCGAAGCGACATTGTCGAGCCGCATCTGATAGCCGACCTCGCCGCCGAGCTTCGCTCCGCGGGCTTCGGCGACCCAGCGCGCGAGCATGCGCGTGGGCAGGCGGCGCGGCTGCAAAACGACGACTTGCCGCTCGCCGAGCAATCCCGCGTCGAGCAGCATTTGCGGCACCTGCGTCGATTTTCCGGAAC
>DASWZY010000203.1:0-8211 GCA_036407055.1 Binatia bacterium | reverse complement strand
CGCACTGCTTCTTGCGCTGCTTTTCATTCTCGCCGCGGCGCCGGCGCGCGCCGCAGCTCCGCTCACGCGCGTCGTGATGACGACCGGCTCGTTCGCCGAGCGCGAGGGCGCCGTCTACGTCGCGCAGGACCAGGGATTTTTTCGCAAATACGGCATCGACCTGAGCTTCGTTCAGGTGCGCAGCGGCCCGGTCGGCATGTCGGCGCTCGCCTCCGGCGAGTCGCAGTTCCATTGGGGATCGGTCACGGCGGCGAACCTCGGCGCGATCGCCGAGGGCGCCGACATCGTCTTTATCGCCGGCTTCATCAACAAGCTCACCGGCGCCTTCGTTGTCAATTCGAAAATAAAAACGCCGCAGGAGATCAAGGGCAAAACGCTCGGCGTGAACAGTCTCAGTGGCGGCGGCTGGATGTTCACGATGCTTGCGCTCGATCATTGGGGACTCGACCCCAAGCGCGACAACATCGCGATCCGCCCTCTCGGCAGCGACGGCGTGCGCGCCGAGGCGCTGTCATCCGGCGTGATCGACGGCTGCCAGATCGGCTACACGTTCTCGGCGCTGCTCCAGCAGAAGGGTTTTCGCGTCCTCGCTGATTTGGAGAAGCTGCCCATCCCGTATCAGGGATCGGGCATGATGGCGCGCCGCGCCTTCGTCGCCTCCCAACCGGCGGTCGTGGAGAACACGCTCCGCGGTCTGCTCGACGGCGTGGCTTTCATCCGCAACCGCGAGAACAAGCCGGCGGTGATGAAGAGCCTCGCCCGCGGGCTGCGCCTCTCGCGCGTCGAGGATGCCGAGCAGGGCTACAACAGTATCGTCGACATCTACGAGAAAAAAATCTACCCGAGCACCGACGGCATCGCCAACGTCATCCGGCTCCTCAGTCCGACGAACGAAAAGATCCGCCGTTTGAAGGCCGCGGACCTGGTCGAGACTTCCGCGGTAAAGAAATTGGAGAAAGAAGGCAGGTTCTGATCGGAGTGCGGCGGTATGCCCCCCGAGCTCGAAGACCTGGTTAAGCTTCTCCTCTCCCTCATTCTGGGCGGTTTGATCGGGTGGGAGCGGGAGCTTTACGACAAGCCGGCGGGGTTTCGCACCAACACGCTGATCTGTGTCGGCGCGACGCTGTTTACGATCTTCTCGATCAAGATCGGCGGTATTCCCGGGACCGATTCGTCTCGCATAGCGGCGCAGATCGTCTCGGGGATCGGCTTTCTCGGCGCAGGCGCGATCATTCGCCGCGGCGAAGCGATCCTGGGACTCACGACCGCCGCCACCATCTGGTTCGTCGCCTCGATCGGCATGGGCGTCGGCGGCGGCTTCTATATTACGAGCACGATGGGCACGGCGGTGGCGCTCGCGGTTCTCGTCCTATTCCGCCGCTTCGAGATCGTCATTGACGAACTGCACACGACGCGAACCTACCGCGTCGTCCTCGCCGCCGACGAGGGCGCTGCGAGCGCGTTCAACGAGACGCTGAAAACATCCGGCCTAAGAACGCTGGCGCACAAACAGATCAAAGACGAGGATCGCTATTCCCACGAGGTGACTCTCTCCGGCAGGAAAGCGCGGCACGAGCCGCTGGTGCAAAATTTTCTCAAATCCCCGTACGTGAAGGAACTGCGCTACTAGAAGCCCGGGTCCGATCGGCGTCGCTACGCTGCAGCCGAAGCAGGCGGCGGGAGCGGCTCCGCTTCGGATGTCGGAGCGAAGAACCCGGCTTTTGCAAAACGCCGCAGCAAAGCAGACAGCAACGCGACCAGGGAGATCAAGACGAAGAAGGCGACCATGCCCTTATCAAGTTCGCGGGTGGCGCCGGCAACGACCATCACGAATCCCAAGCCGGCTGTGGCTTGCATCGCCTCGCCGTAAACGATGCCTGCGGCCGCGTACGGCAGCGCCGCATCGACGGCAAGCGTCATGCGCACCAGAAACGGCTCAGCCCTGAGTCCGTAGAATACTGTTACGATCGGATAAAAGACGAATACCGCTACGCAGATGGCCGACCAATATTCGAACCCGCCGACTCTCAGGAGCATCAGATCAGGCAGTAGTGCGAGCGGCGCAATCTGCGTAGCTTGGATCATGACGTCAAGAATTCTTTTTGCGCCGCCGATCCTGTCTATGACAGAGATCAATATCACAGCGATGACACCGCTCGCCGCGATGCCCATAGCCATTTCGCTCACTGACACGTAGAAGTCGTTCCCAAGCTGATTGTCCGGCATCATTTTCAAAAATGCTGCCGCGATGTTGGCCGGAGACGTGTAAAGCACCCCGTCATGATCGCCTAGCATTTCAAGTAACTGCCAGAGGCTGAAGAACGCTACGATAATCCCGAAAGCGGTCGCGAGCGATTGCCAGTTTTCGTTTTTCAGCTCTGCGAGCAAAACCTTCCCGTGATCGGCAGCCGCGGATTCGAAGGTTTCGCGCGATAGCCAATTGAGCAAAAGAATGACGCACGCCAAAACGAAAAAAACTTTGTGACCAATGAATATCGCGCCGGGATAAGCGCCCATCCATAAGTCAACTGCGGCTACCATGATGAGATAAACAGCGATCAACATCCCCTGAAACAATGAGGCGTTAAAAACAGATCGTAGACGTTC
This sequence comes from Binatia bacterium, assembly GCA_036407055.1. Lineage (GTDB taxonomy): Bacteria > Desulfobacterota > Binatia > UBA9968 > UBA9968 > JAJPJQ01. Next base: position 5,604 of record DASWZY010000203.1, on the reverse strand, counting down.
GCTCGTCGACAAATTCAGTGGTGATAAGGCGAGCAACTTGTAGCAAGGGGTCAGCGCAACCGCCAACGCGCCGTAGAGAAAAATCCAGTACCCCCTTGGACTGCCGGCGATCGACACGGCGAGGACAAACCAGAGCAAAAACGGCGTCCAGCGCACAATGCGTAGAAACCGTGCGACGCCTCGCGCAAATAAGGGAAGCGGCGAAAGCAGCTTAGCTATGGCAACCCCGATAAGAAAACCGGCCATTACTGCAATGAGCCAGACCCTCATTATCCCCCGAACAGTTCGGAAGAAATTATCGCCCGCGAGAGCATAGAGGGCTTTATTGAGAAAAGGGGGTCCGTAAGCGAAGTAGACGACAACGACCACGAACGCGCCGGCCACGATATGGCGGATATTAAGGCCACTCTTGTTCACGACGGCTGTATCGTCCCCATCGAGCGAATTATTGCATCATGTTATTCGTTTACGAGTTTCTTCTCCAGATACCTCTCGTAAATCCGGTACAGCGTCTCCATCGACGCGATGTCGATCCATTCGTTTTCGGCGTGGAGGTTGCCGACGAGCGGGCGCGTCATGATGACCGGAATGCCGAACTGGCAGATGTAACGCGCGTCGCTGCCGCCGTGCTCGCGGATGAGCCGCGGCGCGGCGCCGGTGATCTCTTCCGTGGCGGCGAGGTAGAGCGGGTCGGGCGCGACGCGCGTCGGCTCGGCGATGACGATGATCTCGCGCTCGATGCCGTCGGTGTACTGCGCGACGGTGTCCATGATCTCGCGTCCGCTGTAGGGCGGCGGGAAGCGAATATCGAGGACTGCCTGCGCATGCGACGGGATGCGGTTGGGCACGCGATTCTCGGTGTAAATCTGGGTCACGGCGCAAGTCGGATGCCAGTGGTCGTCGCCGCGCTGAAGCTTCGCGAAATGATTCTGGACGCGCGCGACCGCGGCGATGATCCGCTCCATCGGATTCTCCACGAGCCACGGGCGCGACGCGTGGCCGGAGGGGCCGTGCGCCAGGAGCCGCAGATGCAGAATCCCCTTCTCCTCGACGGCGATCTCGTGGATCGTGCCGGAATCCGGGATGATGGCGACGCCGCAGCGAAAGCCCGCCTTCTCGAAGAGAAAACGCGTGCCGTGGTTGCCGCCGTGCTCCTCGTCGCTCGTGACGGCGAGGCCGAGCGAGACGCCGGGACGCCGCTCGTGAAAATCGCGGAAGAGCGCGAGCAGGATCGCGAGCTCGCCTTTCATGTCGCCGCTGCCGGGGCCGTAGATGCGCCCGTCGCGCACCGACGAGCGGTATTCGGTCCCTTCGGGCCGCGCGACGACATCGATATGCGCGAGCAGCATCACTTCGGGCCGCTCGATGCTCGACGGCAGGACGACCGCCGACGGGCTTCCCTCGTCGGCGAAGCGCCGCACCTCCACGGGCTCCGCCTCGGCATGATTAACGACGAATTCCATGCAGCGCTCGATCTCGTCGGGGCGATCGCGCGTGCTCGGGATGAGAATCAGATCGCGCGCGAGCTCCACGAGGCGGCTTTTTAGGATTTCGCTTTTGCCGCTAGTCGCGGTCATAACCCCATTCGACCGGCAGCTCGCTCCACGCGCGCGCGAGCAGGCCGCCGCAGACGGCGTGATTTTCTCCCATGCAGAGAAACTGCCCTTTGGTGACTTTGCCGTCCTCGCCGATGTTGAAGTTGAAAGGGATGATGCCTTTCTCGGCGCCGGGGCGGAAGAGCTCGCCCGCGCGGCTCATGTGATCGAGGATCTGCGCGCCGTCGAGCGCGCTGCGGAATTGAATGTTGCGCATGTGCCACGCCCCGCCCGGGAGAAAACGGCGCGCGAGCACCGCCGGATACGTCGCGCCGGTGACGCGCGCGTTGATCTCGCAGATGATCGCCTCGGTCTTCGCCTTGCGGCGCACGACGAGAAAATCGGTGCTCGCGGTGCCGCGATAGCCCTGCGCGTGAAGCCACGCGCCGGCGATGCCCGCCTGGCGAAAGAGGTCTTCCTTCAGCGCGGGAATTTCCGCGGCATAGGACGGGGGCGACTGGTTGCCCTCGTGCACGCTCTCGTCGGAGAGGATCTGCTCGGTCCAGTCGAAAAGATAAACGGTGTCGTCGTTCAAAAACATTTGCACGCTCGGCGAGCCCAGGCGCTCGATGCTGCGGCAGCCCTCGTCGATCCAGCCTTGCACCATGCACGGCCCCTCGAAGAAAAGATATTCCGGCGCATCGGAGGGTTGGAAACCGGCGATCGGCGCCTTCACCATGCCGTAGCCGGAGGCGCCGATCTGCGCCTTGATGACGGCTTTCTTGTAGCCCAGCGCGCGGAGGCGCTCGAGGCAGGGCGGCACTTCCGCCGGAGCCGCCGCCATGAACGTATCGAAAATGGGGAGCTTCCGCTCGACCTGATGGCGATGCAGGAGATATTTATTGTTGCCGTTCTTGCTGCCGGCGAGCGTGCTCACGGTCTTTTTTTTCAGCAACGCGGCGAGGCGGACGAGCACGGCGTCGGTCACGTAGCCGTCGATCCACGCGGCGGGATGCTCTTTTAGCTCCGCGAGCATCGGATCGGCAGGAGCACGCGCGTCGAGCTTCGCGGAAAGATCCTGGTAGCGGCGATGGTCGAGGATTTCGAACGTCGGCAGCGAGAGCTTAAGGTCGCCGGAGAAATAGTCGAGTAGGTTCGTTTCCGGCGGCGCCTCGAGGAGGATTTTATTCGGGCCGCCCTGGAACAGCGTATTCAGGATCGAGACGACGCGACCGCCGTAGGACTGCGCGCCGGTGATGCGCCGGACCAGCTCGGCCGCCTCGGCGTCGTTCTCGTAGAAGATCGAGCGCAGGTTGCAGAAAAAAAGGACGCTCCGATCCCAGAACGGCGGCAAATCTTCGGTGACGATGTGAACCCTGGGGGTCATCGATGCGCGCCGCGTCGGGAAAGAAACCGCGCGCCGCTTTAAGAGGAATGGGGCAGCGGCTCGCGGTAGTCGTCGGCGTCGATCGGTTCACGCGTGCGGAGCCGCGCATTCTCGACCTCGAGGTCGCGCACGCGATTCTCCAGCTCGGCGATCGTCTCGCGCGCGCGCCGCACTTCAGTATTCTTGCCGCGCATCGCGAGCGTCGAGGAAACCGAGCGCGCGACGTGGAGAATCCACGCGACGAAAAGACCGATCAGCAGCGAGCCGATGACAACGAGATAGAGCGGAACCTCTTCAATGGCGTACTCGGCGATGCGCAGCGTGACCGGAATAGTGTTCTGCGTCGCGAAGTAGCCGACGGCCGCGCCAAAAACCACTGCGATGAGAAGTGCCAGCATGATTGACTCCTTTCGTCAGAGCCAACGTTCTCTCAGGATGGTAAAGCACGGGAGGAAAAAATCCAGAACCCACCCGCAGCGTTGATTATGCTCAAGCAGCTTTTGAGAAGAAATAGGGTAAATACCCGATGTGCTTGATTTCTATATTCAACGAAATCAGGAGCTTGGCGCGTGCATCCACCAAATGTCAGAAGCCAAAGCCGACGCCGACTCCGCTTCCGGGAAAACGGTCCCGGCCGCGCTGGAGCTCGTACTGCTCGTTGCGCCGCGCGATCTCGACTTCCTGCTCCATTTTTTTGCCGAGCCATTCGCCGTTTGCGATGAGCTGTTGCCAGTCGAAGGCTTTCTTGTCGATGGCGTCGAGATCCTTTTCGATCTGCGTGCGAATTTCGCGGTTCGGGTCCCAGTAGACGCCGAAGCGCGTGTTAAAAGTGAGATAATCGAGCCAGTCGTGCAAGCCGCGCATGGCGGTAACGATCTCTTTCAGTCCGCCGGTGCGGTCGCCGCTCCGCGCGAGCGTGAGCCCGAGATAAAGACGCGCGAGGTAATCGTCCCTTTTGATCGACAGCGCGTGCTCGAGCGAGCGCCGCGCTTCGGGAAGCTTGCCGGTCGCGTACTGCGTCCGGCCGACGTAGGTCCATATGCCTTCAGTGAACGGTCCCGATGCGTAGTAGTATTGCGGGTCCTTCTCCGCGGTTTGCTGAAAGCGAGCCAGCGCTTCATCGTAGCGGTCGGCGAGCAGCGCCTGCCGCGCGTCCTGCACTTGCGTCGCGGCTTGACACGCCGCGCACGCCAAGAGAGCCGCTGCCGCGAGCGCCCGCAAAGCTGATCGAATACTTCGCATACAGCACCCCGCATTGACGAACTGCTAAAGCCTGCGCCCATAAAATAACCCTGTCAAGCGCGCGGAGACTTTTCGCATCCCGGTCGTATCAAGGGTTGAAAGCAGACCGCGACCGCCCGCCCGATCTGTCGGGGGCCGCAGGAATCGTGTATGATTCTCAAGCATTATAGGTATGAACGCGAGGACTACGCGAAGCGATGGTGGTGGACTGGGCTGAAAAGGACGACGGCGATCTGCTCGCGCTCATTCAGACCGGCAGCCAGCACGCATTCGGCGTGCTCGTACGGCGGCATAGCGAGCGCTTTTACCGCCTCGCGTACCGATACGTTCAGAATCGCGAGGCGGCCGAGGATATCGTGCAGGACGCGTTCTTGAAATTATGGGAAGAGCCGGGGCGCTGGCAGCCGGACCGCCACAGCAAGTTTACGACGTGGTTCTACACAATCGTGGTGAATCTGTGCCTCGACTGGCGGAAGAAAAAACGCCCCGTACAGATTCCCGAAGAAATGCCGCTGGTGGACAGCGGCGCGGGACCGGAAGAGACGGCGGCGCGCGCCGAAGAGCAGCGACGCCTGGAAGCGGAGATCGCGGCGCTGCCCGAGCGGCAGCGCGAGGCGCTCAATCTATGTTTCGCCGAGGGGCTCAGCAACCAGGAGGCGGCCGACATCATGCGAGTCAATTTGAAGGCGCTCCAGTCGCTCTTGATGCGCGCCAAAACGACGCTGCGCGAGCGGCTGAGCGAGTGAGGTATTTATGAGCGAGATGAGCGACGAAAAGCTCGAACAGATGCTGCGCGAGCGGCGCGTCGCGCCGCCGAGCGGCGATCTCGCCGAGCGCATTATTTTGAAGGCGCAGGCGATTCCACAAGTCCAGGCGCTGTCGCTCGGGCAATCGATCCGGCGTCTTTTCGCCGAGTTTCATTTGCCCAAACCGGCTTACGTGCTCGCCGGCACATTGGTAATCGGCTTGGTGCTCGGCCTTAGCGATCCTTTCGCCCAAGCCCCGATCGACCGCGGCGGCTCGACCAGCGCTCAGGCATTCCTGTATGCCGATGAGGATGCGTTATGAACCGTAGCTTGAAAGTTGTCTTACTTGTTTCGCTGATCGCCAACGTTCTCCTATTGGGAATTGTTTTGGGCGCGGCGCCGCGCCGTCTCGAAGAGCGGCCGTCGTTCCGCGACCGCATCAAGGCGGATATCGAGAAGCTGCCGGAGCCGGCGCGGACCAAAATGCGCGAGAACATGGAACAGACGCGCAAGACCGACGAGCCGGCGTTCGCCGAAATCCGCGCGGCGCGCGAAGAGGCGCTGAAGATCATCGCCGCCGAGCCCTTCGACGAGGCGGCCTACGACCGCCAGGTGAATAGAATTTCCGAGCTGCGCGCTAATATGTTTCAGCACATGTCCGACAACATCAAAGCGATCGTAAAAACGCTGCCTC
>DASWZY010000202.1:0-2262 GCA_036407055.1 Binatia bacterium | reverse complement strand
GTCCTTGCAGAAGAAGCAGCGGTTGAAGGGATTTTCGGTGAACGCAGGATTGTCGAGCTCGTGCGAATCGATCACGATGTGGCGGCAGCCGATGAGATGCGCGAGCTCGGCGGCGGACTCGAGCTCGCCGGGAGGCGCGGTCGGGGACGCGGCGGTGAGAGCGACGGCGCGCTCGCCGAGCGTCTGGTGCGCGACCTTTAAAAGAAACGTCGAGTCGACGCCGCCGGAGAAAGCTACGAGAAGGCTGTCCGCGGCCGCGACGATCTCGGTCAGTCTTGCGAGTTTGGGTTCCACTGCCTGCCGAAGATGTCGGTGCTGAGGTAATGCTCGCCCTTGTCGGCGAAGACGGTCACGACGATTTTTCCCTTGCCGAGCTTTTGCGCGACGCGCGCCGACGCGGCGCACGCGGCCCCCGAGGAGATGCCGACGAGAATGCCTTCCTCCGTCGCGACGCGGCGCGTGAAATTCATCGCCTCCTCGTCGCTCACCTGGATGATCTCGTCGATCACATTGCGGTTTAAGACCGCGGGGATGAAGCCGGCGCCGATGCCCTGGATTTTATGGAAGCCCGGCTCGCCGCCCGAAAGCACCGGCGACGCCGCGGGCTCGACGGCGTAGATGCGCGCGCCTTTCATCTTCTCCCGCAGCACCTCGCCGACGCCGGTGATCGTGCCGCCGGTGCCGACGCCGGCGACGAACGCGTCGATCTGCTTGAACTGCGCGAGCAGCTCGACCGCCGTCGTGCGCCGGTGCGCCTCGGGATTCGCGGGATTATTAAATTGCTGCGGCATGAAATAATCGGAATGCTCGAGCAACAGCTCCTCGGCCTTGCGGATCGCGCCACCCATGCCCTTGGTGTCGGGCGTGAGGATGATGCGTGCGCCGTACGCGGCGAGGAGGCTGCGGCGCTCCTCGCTCATCGTGTCGGGCATGGTGAGAACCAGGCGGTAGCCTTTGACGGCGGCGACGAGCGCGAGGCCGATGCCGGTGTTGCCGCTCGTCGGCTCGACGATCGTCGCGCCGGGCTTGAGCTTGCCGGCGCGCTCGGCGGCCTCGATCATGCTGAGGCAGATTCTATCCTTGACCGAGCCGCCGGGATTCTGCGACTCGAGCTTCGCCCACACCTCGGCGTCGTCTTTGCCCGGTATGTTTCTAAGCCGAACGGCGGGAGTGGAGCCGATGAGATCGAGAACCGATCGGGCGCCGTTTATGCCGGCCACGGCTCGCGCCTTCGGAAGAGTGTCGGGAACAGTCGCATCGATCGGCCTCTATGGTATATTTCAGCCGGTGGGAAGTCAATTAAATAGCGCGCGCACGGGCGCCAAGGCGCTGGTTATTTTTCCCGGGGCGCTGGGGGATTTCGTCTGCTTTCTGCCCGCGCTTTACGCCATCGCGCGCGGGCGCGAAGTCGATCTATATGCGCGCTCGGATTACGGCGAGCTGCTTCCGGCGAACATCCGTGCGCAAAGCATCGAGCGGCGCGAGCTCGGCCGCCTGTTCGTCGCCGATGCCGATTTGCGCGCGACGAAAGATCTCTTTTCGCAATTCGAAATCGTATACTCCTGGTCGGGGAGCGGCGACGCGGTGTTCCGGGAAAATTTTGCGCGCGCCGCCGGATCGAAAGGGCGGCTCTTTCCGTTCCGCCCGGCCGCGGCGCGGATGCACATCGCGGATTACTATCTCGATTGCGCCGGCGCGCCGCCGGGCGGCCGTCCGGCGATCGCGCTCAAGCCCGACGCGCTCGAGCGGGCGCGCGCGTGGCTGCGCGATCGCGGGCTGGAAGGCGGACGGCTATTGATCGTCGCACCCGGCAGCGGCGCGCCGGAGAAAAATTGGCCGCGCGAGTATTTTCGCGAGGTTAGCGAGTGGTGGAGGCGGTCTCCTGGCGGTAAAGTTTCGGTAGTCCTCGGACCCGCGGAGGACGACGAATACACCTACTGGGCCGCGCATGCCCCCGTCGCCCGCGGCCTGAGCCTCGGGCAGCTCGCCGCATTATTATCGATGGCGGACGTCTATATCGGAAACGACAGCGGCGTCACGCATCTCGCCGCGGCCGGCGGCGTCAAAACGATCGCGCTCTTCGGCCCGACCGACCCCGTCGAATGGACGCCGCGCGGCGGGGATATCGAGGTCATAACCCTACGGGTCGAATGCTCCCCGTGCGAGCGTCCGGCCATGAAAAGCTGCCCGCATCGCAAGTGCCTGACGACGCTGAAGCCTGGAGACGTCATCACTTTCGTGTAAGGAATTCCGCTTGAAAAA
>DASWZY010000201.1:0-13521 GCA_036407055.1 Binatia bacterium | reverse complement strand
GCGCCGCGCCGATCGGGGTGTTCTTGCACGCTCACGATTTGTATGGCTCGGCGTACGCTTACTACGACTCGGTGCTCTCGATGACGGGCGGCGTCCAGACTATGCTCGCCTGCCACCGCGTCGGGATGCCCGTCGATCGGTGGTTTGCCCGCGAAGTGCCGGTGCGCGGTTCGCTGCAGCGATACTGTCATCGGTTGACCAATTCCGCGACGATTGCGGCTGCGCGTTGGTTCGGCAACGGCCTGCCGCAGCCCGAGCCGCTCGATCCTGCCGATTTAGAGCCGGTTCTTCGCTGGGCGCTGGACGAGCGAAAGCGCGGCCGCGTGGTCTCGATCGATACGGTGGCGAACAATGCCGTGCGCATCGCTGCCGCGGCGTTGACGGCGCGGGAGTCGCTCGAGGGCGTCAAGTTTATCGTTCACGGCGAGCCTATGACGGACGCAAAGCGCGAGGCGATCGAGCGCTCCGGCGCCGGTTATACCGTGCGCTACTCCGCCGAGCCCAGCTTCCAGCTCGGGGTCGGCTGCGCCCGGCCGGCTTATACCGACGAGGTTCACGTCAACCAGCACCTGTACGCCGTGATTAATCAAGGCTTCCCGCTCGACGATCCATATTCCCCGAGCGAAGCGCTGCTTTTCACGACGCTTCATCCGGTCGCGCCGCAGCTTCTGCTCAACGTGCAGAACGGCGACTACGGGGCTCTCGAACGGCGGAACTGCGGCTGCGCACTGGAGGAGGCCGGTCTCGCGCTCCATCTCCACCGTATCCGCAGCTTCGAAAAATTCACCGGCGAAGGGATGAATTACTACTTCGGCGACCTACTGGAGCTGATCGAAAAGAAGCTTCCCGCCGAATTCGGTGGCGGCCCCGGAGATTATCAGCTGGCTGAAGAGGAGGAGGCGGGCCGGACTTGCCTGACGCTGAGAGTCGACCCGCACATCGAATCCTTGAATGAGGAGAAAATCATGTCGCGGCTCCGCGCGGAACTCAGCAGTGGATCGTGGGCCAACAAGTTCCAGACGCGCGTGTGGGAGCAGGTCGGCGCGCTGAAAATAAAACGCGCTGCGCCGGCGGCGAATGCGAGGGGAAAAATCCTCCCGCTCGAGATACAAAAGAAAACCGCCGGATAAGTCCGTGGCTTCATCCCAGAGCGAACATCGTCCGAAAACTGCTTACGTTCCTTCCTGCCCGCATTACCCCGACGGCTGCCGTGCGGGCTGCGCGTGGATCGACGTGCCGTATCCGGAGCAGCTCAAGCGCAAGCAAAGAATCCTTGCCGACGCGATGAAGGCGTACGCGTCGCTGCGCGATATCGACGTTCCCGCGGTGCTCGCGTCGCCCAGGCGGGTCGGCTACCGCGCGCGCGTAAAGCTCGCCGCGCGGAAAGCGCGGGGAGAAATCCGTGCCGGCCTTTACCGGCCGGGGAGCCATGAGGTCGTCGACATCTCGTCGTGCCCGGTTCACCCCGAGCCGGTGAACCGTGTCGTGGAGTATTTGAAAAGGCAGGTCGAGCGGCTCGGCATCGCGCCCTACGACGAGCGGAGCGACGACGGCGATCTGCGCTACATCGACATGCGCTACAGCTTCTTCTCGCGCGAGATCGTGCTCACGCTCGTGACGCGCCATGCGAATCTGCCGCGCGGGCAGGAATTGGCGCGCGGGCTCATGCGCCGCTTCGGCTTTATCGCCGGCGTGGCACAGAACATCAACGAAGACCCGGGCAACGTCATTTGGGGGACGCGCACGCGCGCGCTCGCCGGGCGCGACACCGTGATCGAGCGCATCGGCGACTGGAAAATGCGATTTCCCGTCGGCGTCTTCTCGCAGGCCAATCCGCTGACGGCGCGAAAGCTCTACGAGGAAGTCCGCGAGCTCGCCGCGCTGAAAGGAAATGAAATCGTTCTCGACGTCTATTGCGGCGTCGGGCCGATCGCGCTCCACCTCGCGCGGGGGGCGGAGCTTATCTGGGGCGTGGACGACAGCGCGCTCGCGATCGCGACCGCTAAGCAGAACGCGCGCATGAACGGCGTGGCGAACTGTCGCTTCTTCGCCGCTGACGCGGCGGAGAAGATCGCCGACGCGAGGCGCGCGCTGCCGCGCGTCGACCTGGCCGTCGTCAATCCGCCGCGCAAAGGGCTTCAGCCCGACGCAGCGGCGGCGCTGCTCGATCTCGGCGCGACGCGTATTATCTACGTCTCGTGCAATCCCGATACGCTCGCGCGCGATCTGGATAAATTCATTGGGTATGGCTGGCGCACCGGCGCGCTCCAGCCTTTCGACATGTTCCCGCAGACCGATCAGGTCGAGACCGTCGCGCTGCTCGCGAGGTCGGCGGCGGTTCGCGGCTAATTCGCGCGCCGGACGCGGGAAGGCATGAAGCTCCGGACGAGGCCGACGAAGGCGGCTGCCCACGCCGCTATGGCGACATAGACGAAGTATCGCGGGATCGCGAAGAGGAACTCGAGTTCGACAGCTTTGGCGAGCTGGAAAGTGGCGACCGTATACATACCGAGCGGAAATACGACGCCCCAGTAAAGCGGGTCGTAGACGATCGCGACGCCTTTGTAGACGTGGCGCCAGAGGCCCAGGATCACAAGCATCGGAATCCACCAGGTACCGGTCGCCCAGAAAAAAAGCGTGAAGCCTTCGAGAAAAGGGCGGATCGCCTGCAACAGCGGCGAGGGCGGCGCGTCGATCATCAGCGTCGCGCCGGCCAGCGTCGAGATCGCAACCGCGCCCATGTTGATCCAGTAGGGCGGGCTCAGGTCCTCCGGCGACATTTTGAAAAACGTGTAGCGGTAGAAGATCAGCGAGATCATCCAGATGTAGAGCATCCCGCCGGCGAGCCACATCGTGAGCGAGAAAAAGAGCACCGCGTCGGGTGCGGCGAAGCGCGGCGCGATCCGCGCGCCCAGCACCGCGACTGCTTGCGTGGCGACGACTGCGAGGAGCCAGCCGCCGTGCATGCCCTCAGCGAGCGTCGGTTTGTTTTCCTTGACCGTGAGGCCGGTGAAAATCGTATAGGTCAGCACGGGCCAGAGCGCGATGGCGAAAAGCCATAGCGATTCCGCCATGCGCATGGCGTCGTAAATCACGAGCCACTGGCTGCCGAGAACGCATGTGCCGGCGACCATTGTGAAGAATCCCGGCCCCCGGCCGTGATCGATGAGATCGGCGAAGAAGCGCGCGCGATGGCGCACGATGCGGTCGAGCGTGAGCAGCCACAAGACGGCGAACGTAATCAGGTTGAGCCAGCAGAGCACGGCGGCGATCCGCGGCATTCCCGTGAGATGCGCGGCGATCGAGACAATGCCCGTCGCCATGACCATCGCGAAATAGGCGGGATGAAGGTTTTCGGTGGAGATTTTCATATCGGACGGAGCTTCAGCTGGAGGCGGAGGCATCCCGTGGCGAAGGTAATGGACGCTCCCGGCCGTGTCAACAAAGAAGGCGGTTCAGCCGAGCTCATCAGGTAAATCCCCGCATTGAACCAGTCCGCTCCACTGCTACCTTTTCGCAGGAGGCAATAAAAACCGAAAGGAGGCAAACATGAGAAAATATCTCGTAGGCGTCCTCTCCCTTTTTGTTGTCCTTGCTGTGTTGGTGCTGGTCGCGAGGAGCAGCAAGGCGGCGGAATCGAAGGGGCCGGATGTGCAGGTTCAGGTGCAGCCCCAAGGCGATAGAGGCAGCCCCGGTGCGCAAGGCCCGCAGGGGCGCGAGGGAGCCCCGGGAGCGGCGGGTGCCCCCGGACACGAAGGCACTCCCGGAGCGCAGGGGCCGCAAGGATCGCCGGGGACGCCGGGACCACAGGGACCGGCAGGAGCTCCCGGACCGTCGGCGTCATCGGGCTCGTCGGGCACGACGTTCCTCGGGATGGACTCGACCGTCGCGATGATCATCGGCGCGGTCTTCGTGCTGGTCGTGATCATAGCGATCGTGGCGGTGTCGCGCAGCGGCAGCAGCAGCCACGCGCACTGATTCAGCCGAGTCTGCCGCCGGGCAGGTGGGGGAACGCGCTCATCTCGTGCGCGAAGGCGACGGGCGCGCCGGGGCAAACGTACGACGGCGCGAGCTGATCGACGCGCGTGACGCCCAAGAGGCTCATCGCGACGGCGATTTCGTTCTCGAGAATCTCGAGCACGCGCAGCAAGCCGTCTTTGCCGCCGGCGCCGAGGCCCCAGCCCTGCAGCTTGCCGATCGCAACGGCGTTTGCGCCGAGCGCGAGCGCCTTGACGACGTCGGTGCCGCGGAGAATGCCGCCGTCGAGCACGATCTCGACGCGCTTGCCAACGGCGGCGGCGATCTCCGGCAGCATCTCGATCGTGCCGCGCCCGTGGTCGAGCTGGCGGCCTCCGTGGTTGGAGATGTAGACGGCGCTGACGCCGTGCGCGACGGCGAGCTCGGCGTCCTCGGCCGTCGCGACGCCTTTTAGAATAAACGGCAGGCCGGCGATCTCCTTGATCGCGTCCATCGTCTCCCAGGTGAGCGTCGCGCGGTGCTCGTAGCCGGACTGCCGCCGGCTCGGCGGCAGGAAGCGGTCCATCATCTGCCGCTCGCGCCGCCCGTAGATCGCGGTGTCGACGGTGAGACAGAGCGCGCTGTAGCCGGCGCGCTTGACGCGCGCGATCAGCGCTTCGACCCATTTCATGTCCCCCTGCACGTAAAGCTGGAAGATCTTCGGCGCGCTCGTCGCCGCCGCGACTTCTTCGAGGGCCGGCTGCGTCACCGAGCTTACAAAGTTTACCGTGCCGAACTCCGCCGCCGCCTTCGCGACCGCGACGGCGCCCTCCGGCGTGAGGATTTGCAGCGAGCCGATCGGCGCGAGCAGCACGGGAATCCTCAGCATGTGGCCGAGAAACGTGGTTGCGGTGTCGAGCTGCGAGACATCGACGAGGACGCGCGGCCGCAGCGCCAGCGAGTCCAGGCCGAGGCGGTTTCGCCGCATCGTCGTCTCCGACTCGGCGCCGCCGGTCAGGTAAATCCAGGCGTGCGGATCGAGTCTCTCGCGCGCCGCGACGATTATTTCTTGATTAGTGACGAAATCGAGCGCCATAATTCCTCCCAAGCGAATTCGTGGCGAAGGTAATGGACGCTCCCGGCCGTGTCAACCGAAGGCGTTAGGCGCGAGGCATGAGAAAAACGTCCGAATCTCCCGTGTCCATTGCCGCATGCCTCAAGGCTTTCTTGACATCCGGCGAGCGGTCTGGCTAATCATCATCCTGTGAAATTCCTTTATATTCTTTTGCTGCTGCTCGCGCCGGCGGCCTCGTTCGCGGCGGACAATCTCAGGCTTGCGCACGTCGCGATCAACCCCGGTCAGGGGCTCTTCTGGATCATGCGCGACGCGGGTTTGCTTGTGAATTACGGTTTCAGGGGTGAAATCGTGCTGGTTCCCGGCAGCCCGCGCACGGTGCAGGCGCTGATCGCCGGCGATCTCGACTACATCGTCGCCGGGGCACCCGCGATTCTGCGCGCGCGGACGCAGGGCGCCGACGTCGTCATCCTCGCTTCGCCGTCTTCCTACTCGTCGCAGCGCATTCTGGTCAAGAACGATTCGCCTCTGTCCACACTCCAGGACATCAAGGGAAAAATCGTTGGGGTCACGCAGTTCGGCTCTGCGGGTGACACGTTTTTAAGAACCGCGCTGAAGAAGAGCGGAATGAGGGAATCCGACGTGACCGTGCTGCAGATGGGCGGCACCCCGGGCGTAACACAGGCGCTCGAAGCCGGCAGAATCGAAGTCGGCGTGCTCGGCGAATCTTCGATGCTGCTCGTACTGCAAAATAAGGCGCGCCAGCTCAAGGGGGCGAGCGCCCGCGAGCTCGGCATTCCCGGACTCGACGCGCCCCTGACCACGACCGAGCGCAAGCTCAAGCGCGACCGCCGTTCGGTGTTGCGTTTCATGCAGGCTTACGTCGCGGCGATCAATTACTTCAAGACGAATAGGGCGGGCACGGTGCGCATTCTGCAGCGGTTCATGCGCGGCATCAGCGACGCGCAGCTCGGCGCTTGGGTGGACGACGTCAAAGAGACGCTCGAGCCGCTGCCTTACCCCAACGAGGCGGCGCTCGCCTTCGAGCTGGAGCAGATAAACGCGCCCAAAACGCAACCCCCTTCATATTTCGTCGATACGTCGCTGCTTGACGACATAAAAAAGTCCGGGTTGGTCGATCGCTTATATAAATAACAGGAGGTTCTATGGCAAAGATCAGGCATGTCGCGATCAAGTGCGAGAATCAGGAGAAGACAGCCGATTTCTATAAGCAGACCTTCGGCATGACCGAGGCATGGCGCGGTCCCGTGCGCGAAGACGGCAACCGCGCGATCTATCTCACCGACGGCTACATCAATCTCGCGATCCTGCCGGCGCGCGGCGGCCGAGAGGGCATCGATCATTTCGGCTTTCAGGTCGATCAGATGGAGCATACGCTCGCGACCGCGCACAGCGCGGGAGCGAAGGGCGACGACGAGAAGAAGCCGCGCGACGGCCGCTTCGCCGAGATGGGCGTGCATGATCCCGCCGGCACGCCGGTCGATGTGTCGGTAAAAGGCTGGAAGGCCTAGCGCGTTACTTCGTAGCGTACGCCGCGCGTATGGAGAGCGGGCGCATCTTTTTCTTCTCTTTGTAGATGTGAACGCAGACTTCGTCGAGGGCGCCCTCCGTTTCGTCCGGCGCCTGATATTGGATCGTGAGGCACTGAACCTTCTCGGATTGATACTGCCACTCTACGCGGATCAATTTCTGCCCGAGCAGGTCGACGTAATTTCCCGCCGTGCGCAGGATGTGAGCGAGGCTCAATAAGTTCCGCTTCGATCCGCCGGCGCGCCGCTGGCGCCGACCCTCCGCCTCCAGCTGCTCGATGTCCGCCATCGTATATTCCCGGTCGATACTGACCGAGAGCGACGCGCCTTTGTGCCAGCCGTGAACGCGGTAGCGCTCGCCTTCGCATTGCAGCTCGAAAGCTCTCAAGTCGAGCGACGTGAGGTTCTGTCCGATACAGCGCAAAATGTGGCTGTAGCAGAAGTCCGGCTGGGTTTGACGGGCGAAGTTGAGAACGGCCATGCTCATTCGAGCAGCAATGACCATGCCAAGGTAAATGTAGATAAATGCGCGGAATTTCAACGCATAAAAGCCGGCCACCCACATTGCAGGCGCAAAATTCGTCGTGTCGGACCAAAAAACGGCATATCGTGCCGACCTGAATCGGTGACCTAAACCCCTGTGTTCCGTAAAGGTCGGGGTATTCTCCGGGCGGTGGGAATGAGTGTTCCGAAAATGAGATCGGCCAGCGGGAGGACAACGTTGAGGTTCTTAAGGTGGCGTTCGTGATGCTGGTGATGGTGAGCATCGAGCCAGGAGAACCAGGCCGACTTTTCGATCCAGCGTCCCTTCGGGACGTGCATGCAGAAGTGAAGGTATTCGTATAGGAAGTAGTAAACGCCGAGCGCCGCCATCCCGCCCAAGAAAATATTCGCTTGAAGCACCCAGGCAATCCATAAAATCACGGGGGCGTGCAGGCCGATTATCAGCGGCGCGTTCCACCAAGCGAATCTAATATTCTTGTAGCTCTGCCCGCTCAGCAGCAAGTAAGTGGGTCCCGAGCGGAAAATTCCATGATGAACAACTGCGTGAGATTTAAACGGATAATGCCAAATGCGGGTATGCATCAAGAATCGGTGCAGCGTCCACTCGAAGAAGCTGGCGTAGACGAAAAGAGCGACGAATGCGGTGATGGATGGCAAAATATAGGACAGGGGCCCCCTCCTTGGTTATGCACAGCTTGTCATAAAAAAGGGGGCAAACCGACCGGTTGCCCCCCTTTTTTATAGAGTATTTTCCGCGATTACCAGCGGTCGCGTCCGCCGCCGCGGTTCCCGCCGCGTCCGCCGCCACCGCCACCGCCGCCGCGGTTTTCCATCGGCTTGGCCTCGTTGACGACCAATGTGCGGCCGTCAAGCTGGCTGCCGTTCAAAGCGGCGATCGCTTTTTGCGCTTCATCGTTCGAGCCCATCTCGACGAAGCCGAAGCCCCGCGACTGGCCCGTGAATTTATCCGAGATCACCTTCGCCGACTGCACGGTTCCGTGCGCCGCGAAGACTTCCTCGAGCCGGCCTTCCGTAACGGAGTACGGCAAGCCGCCGACATATAATTTACTACCCATGTTCTCCTCCTATAGTAGAGAAACTGTTTGCTGTCTTTGACCTGAGAAGCTGACGCTAAATGGAGCAGAACATGGAGAACGAAATGCTAAAAACCACGCTCTGGTCGGTTTACCCTTTAGGTATGTTCGCAGGAGAGACTGACTAGGCCTCGACTTATTCATCTTCCTTTTCAGGAGGCCTCATACTGAAGCGGAAACTGATGTTACGATTATTCGCGCGCAATGTCAACTCCTTTATCGCCGGTTGACTTGATCGCGCTATACCTTTACTCTCTGAGCACCGCTCGCGCCACACTGGCCTGCGACAACATTCACGATGAGTTTATCCTCCGGTAGCCGCCGCGGCGACATCCGCAACGTCGCGATTATCGCCCACGTCGATCACGGCAAGACGACGCTCGTCGACGCCCTGCTGCGTCAAAGCGGCATCTTCCGCGCCAACGAGCAGGTGGTCGACCGGATCATGGATTCGCTCGACCTCGAGCGCGAGCGCGGCATCACGATCCTGGCGAAGAACACGTCCATTCATTACCGGGGCGTGAAGATCAACATCGTCGACACGCCGGGCCACGCCGATTTCGGCGGCGAGGTCGAGCGCACGCTGGCGATGGTGGACGGCGTGATGCTGCTCGTCGACGCCTCGGAAGGGCCGCTGCCGCAGACGCGTTTCGTGCTCAAGAAGGCGCTCGAGGCCGGGCTGCCGCCGATCGTCTGCATCAACAAGATCGACCGCAGCGACGCGCGGCCGGCGGAAGTGCTCGATGAGATTTACGATCTGTTCATCGATCTCGACGCGACCGAAGGCCAGCTCGATTTTCCCATTGTTTACAGCAATGCGCGCGCGGGCATGGCGACGCGCGATCTGAAGCAGCCTGCGGAGAATCTCCAGGCGCTATTCGATCTCATTGTCGAAGCGCTGCCAGGCCCGCTGGTCGATGCTTCGGCGCCGCTCCAGTTTCAGGCGAACAACCTCGACTACGACGACTACGTCGGGCGCCTCGCGATCGGACCCCTCAAGAGCGGCAGGCTCGCCATCGGGCAGTACATGCTCTGCCGCGCGGACGGCGAGCAGAAGCCGGTCAAGATCACTCAGGTATCCTCGTGGCAAGGCTTGAAGCGCGCCGCCGTCGATTCCGCCGAGGCCGGCGACATCGTCGCGATCGCCGGGGTCGAGGAGATCCAGATCGGCGACACGATCGCCGACCGCGAGCACCCCGCGGCGCTGCCGCCGCTCCGCGTCGACGAGCCGACCATCGCGATGATCTTCAGCGCCAACAACTCCCCGTGGGCGGGCAGGGAGGGGGACTTCGTCACCTCGCGCAAGCTCCGCGAGCGGTTGGTCTACGAGCAGCGGAAGAACGTGAGCCTCCGACTCGAAGAAACCGATTCGCCGGATTCTTTCCGCGTAACCGGCCGCGGCGAGTTCCAGCTCGCAATCGTCATCGAGACGATGCGGCGCGAAGGCTATGAGCTGATGGTCTCCAAGCCGACCGTCGTGACACGCGAGATCGCCGGCGCCGTGAACGAGCCGATCGAGCAGCTCGTCGTCGACGTCCCGGAGGAGCACATCGGCATCGTCTCCCAGCTACTCGCGACGCGCAAAGGCAAGATGACGAAGATGGTGCACGGCGGCTCGGGCCGCGTCCGCCTTGAGTTCTCCGTGCCGTCGCGGGGATTGATCGGTTTTCGCTCGCGCTTCTTGACGGACACGCGCGGCACCGGCATCGCCAACGCGCTCTTCAACGGTTGGGCGCCCTGGCACGGCGCGATTCATTCGCGCGCGAACGGCGCGATGGTCGCCGACCGCGAAGGCATGACGACGCCTTACGCGGTGTTTCATCTCCAGGAGCGCGGCACGTTGTTCATCGCCCCGGGCACAAACGTCTATGAGGGGATGGTCGTCGGCGAGTACTCGCGCGACAACGACCTCAACGTCAACATCTGCCGCGAGAAAAAGCTCACCAATATCCGCGCCGCGGGTCGCGATGAAAACATCTTGATCACGCCGCACCGCGAGATGGGTCTCGAGGACGCGATCGAGTGGATCGCGGACGACGAGCTGGTGGAAGTTACGCCGAAAACGATCCGTTTGCGCAAGAAGGTACTCAGGCAGACTGATCGTCCCCGCAGCCGGCACAAGGAAGAAGCCGAGTAGCCGTGTTTTAATCTAGGCACGGCATATCGAACATTGGGCGCTCCGCCGCTGCGAAGCGCTTCATCATCGCTATTTTCAGCAAAACTTGTCGGCATGGCGCTTGCTGTGATAGGCATTGGAGGCTCCAGCGCCGTGCTATGAAGTTCGACGGCTACACCTGCGACGGATTCCATGACGAGATGTTCCTGCCCGACGGCAGCGCCCGCCGCGGCGCGACGCTGCTCAAACAAAAAATCGAGTCGCTCATCGACGGCGAGCTGCTGGACCGGCAGCAGGCGGCCGAGCGGGCGCTGCTTCAGGGCGGCATCACCTTCAACGTTTACGGCGACGGCGCCGCGACCGAGCGCATCTTTCCCTTCGATGTGATCCCGCGGATCATCGAAGCGGACGAATGGGAGCGCCTCGAAAAAGGACTCAAGCAGCGCGTCTACGCGCTCAATCTTTTTCTCGACGACATCTATCACAAGCAGAAGATCCTCAAGGACAAGATCATTCCCGAGGAGATCGTCCTCTCGGCGCGCTCCTTTCGCGCGCAGTGCGTCGGCCTCAATCCGCCGCGCGGCATCTGGTGCCACATCATCGGAACCGACCTGGTGCGCGATCGCGACGGCCAGATGTACGTTTTAGAGGATAACCTGCGCTGCCCGTCGGGCGTCTCCTACGTGCTCGAAAACCGCCGCGTGATGAAGCGGACGTTCCCTCAGGTATTCGAGGCCTCGCGCGTCCAACCGGTGGACGAATATCCCGGCCGGCTGCTCGATATGCTGCAGTCGCTCGCCGACCCGGCGCTCGAGTCGCCGAATGTCGCGGTGCTCACGCCCGGCATCTACAATTCGGCCTATTTCGAGCACAGCTTTCTCGCACAGCAGATGGGCGTCGAGCTCGTCGAAGGACGCGACCTGATCGTCGCCGACGGACGCGTCCTCATGCGCACGACCAAAGGCTTCGAGCGCGTCGACGTGCTCTATCGCAGGATCGACGACGATTTTCTCGACCCGCAGGTATTTCGGCCGGATTCGCTTCTCGGCGTCCCCGGCCTGATCGAAGCGTACAGGAGCGGCCGCGTCGCGCTCGCGAACGCGCCCGGAACCGGCATCGCCGACGACAAATGCATTTACGCCTACGTGCCGAAGATGATCCGCTACTATCTCGGCGACGACCCGATCATTCCCATCGTCCCGACCTTTATTTGCGCCGACGAGGGCGACCGCGGCTATGTAATCTCCCATCTGGAGCAGCTGGTGGTGAAAGCCGTCAACGAGTCGGGCGGCTACGGGATGCTCGTCGGGCCGCACTCGACCGCGGTGGAGCGCGCGGACTTCGCCGAGCGCATCCGCAAGCAGCCGCGGAACTACATCGCCCAGCCGACGCTTGGCCTCTCGCGCGTCCCGGTAATCGTAGACGGCAGCTTCAGCGGCCGTCACGTCGACCTGCGACCGTATATTCTCTACGGCAAGGACATCTACGTGCTTCCCGGCGGGCTTACGCGGGTCGCGCTGAAGCGCGGCTCGCTCGTGGTCAATTCCTCGCAAGGCGGCGGCAGCAAAGACACTTGGGTGCTGACGGCGTGAGTTTTTGGCCGACATGCTGAGCCGCGTCGCCAATTCGATCTACTGGATGAGCCGCTACATCGAGCGGGCGGAAAACGTCGCCCGCTTCGTCGATGTCAATCTTCAAATGATGCTCGATCTGCCGGGCGGACTTACCGAGCAGTGGCAGCCGCTCGTTATCATCACCGGCGATGACAAGCCGTTCGCCGAGCGCTACGCCGGGACGACGCGCGAAAACGTCATCCAGTTTCTCACCTTCGACACGAAAAATCCCAACTCGATCCTTTCCTCGCTGCGCGCGGCGCGCGAGAACGCGCGCACGGTGCGCGAGGCGGTCTCGCCGGAGATGTGGGAGCAGATCAACACCTGTTATCTGATGGTCAACGCGGCGGCGGCGCGCGGCTACGACCTCGAGGATGCGGACCGCTTTTTCAGCGAGATCAAAAAGGCGAGCCTCCTCTTCGACGGCCTGGCGGACGCGACGATGCTGCACGACGAGGGGTGGCACTTCTACCGCATGGGGCGATTCATCGAGCGCGCGGACAAGACGTCGCGCCTGCTCGATGTGAAATATTTTATCCTGCTGCCGACCGTGTCCGACGTCGGCACGGCACTCGACGACATCCAGTGGGCGGCGGTGCTCAGGTCGGCGAGCGCGTTCGAGATGTACCGCCAGCGCCACGGCCACATCGAGCCGGACCGGATTCTCGATTTTCTCCTGCTCGATCTCGAATTCCCGCGGTCGGTGAACTATTGTCTTACGCATGCCGGCTTATCGCTCCACGCGGTCTCCGGCGCGCCGGCGGGGACCTTCAGCAACTCGGCCGAGCAGCACCTGGGACGCTTACAGGCGGAGCTCGCCTACACGCCGGTCGAGCAGATCATCGCTGAAGGGCTGCACGAGTTTCTCGATGGGCTGCAAACGAAGCTCAACATGATCGATCACGGCATCTTCGAAAGCTTCTTCGCGCTCCGGCCGCTCGACGGGCGCCACGCCTTCGCGCACAGGGAGGGCCAGTGACGTATTGCCGGACGAGATTTAATCGCAGCCGTGCTGTTTGAGATCTCCCACACGACGATTTACTCCTACGATCGTCCGGTATTTTTCGAGCCGCACGCGTTTCGTCTCAGGCCGCGTCAGGAGTCCGCGCTCAAGCTTCTCGATTTCAATCTTACTATCGAGCCGAGTCCCGCCGGCTCGACCGACGCGCTCGACGTAGACGGCAACGCCGTGACGCAGGCGTGGTTCTCGGGAACGTGGAACAGCCTGGTCATAAAAGCGGTCTCCAAAACCGAGGCCGGCACACGCAACCCATTCGATTTTATTTTTAGCGATCCGGCGGCCGCCAAGCTCCCGTTGCGGTATGCGCCGAGTACGGCGGCGACGCTGGCGCCGTATCTTGCGCGCCCGACCGCGAGCGTGGAGGTCGATGGCTGGACGAAATCGATCGCAAGCTCGGCGGGAGACGAGACGATAGCGTTTCTCGTCGCGCTCTGTCGGGAGGTTCGCGACCAATCGGTGTACACGATTCGCGAGGAAGGCGATCCGAAGACCGCCGGCGATACGTTGAAGGACAAGCGCGGCTCGTGCCGAGACCTCGCCGTTCTATTCATGGACGCGTGCCGGGCGCAGGGAATCGCCGCGCGTTTCGTC
>DASWZY010000200.1:0-11942 GCA_036407055.1 Binatia bacterium | reverse complement strand
ATGATCGTCGCCGTGATGAGCGCGCCGCCGCGGATGTGGATCACCTCCACGTCGAAGCCGTGCTTTTTGAAGATGCCGGAGTCGCGGCCGACCACGACCGGCAGATGCGCGATCGACGCCGTGACGCCGTAGCGGATGCGCGTCGTTTCCTGCGCATGGGCCGCCGCAGCGCCGAGCGCGAGGAGCAAAAAGATTGCGAAGCGGAGCCGCATGCTATTTATATTTCGCCTCGACCTTAGCGGAGTCGTAGTCGACGTAGCGGTTCGCCCCGGGATTGCGGATCGCCGGCCGCTCGCGCTCGTCGAACAGCGCGACGGCGCCTGCGCCGGCGCGCTCGCCGATCAGCCCCGGCGCGTGCGCCTCGGCGACGACGGCTTCTTGGTCCGAGCGGTTCCACGCCCAGTGAATTTTATTGGCCGGCACGCGCTGGAAGTCGCCCTTCTTGCAGTGATAGCCCTGCTGCTCGACGAAGAACCAGATCTCGCCTTCGAGGATGTAGTTGATCTGCTCGGATTCGTGCACGTGCGGGCGCGTGTGATAGCCGGGGCCGCGCGTCGCGACCATCAGGCTGCACTCGTTGCCGTAGCCTTTGAACGAAACCATCGAGCCTTCGCCCTCGCCGCCGGTTCGCGTCGCGCTGCGCTCGGGCACGTCCTGCTTCTTCGCGTGAAGCGCCATCGTTTCTCTCCCTTCTAGGGCGCATGTAACACCGGAGGCGCAAGGGAGTCAACGAAGCTTCTTGCAAGCGCGGGCGCGGGTTTATAAGCTTTGGCGCGGAGAGATACATGGCGCGCATTCCGCCGATCGATGAAAACAATCCCGACATCGCCTCGCTCGTGGAAGAGATCCGCGGCGCGCGCGGCCGGCTGATCAACATCTACCGGCTGATGCTGCACAGCCCGGCGCTCGCCGAGGCTTGGTTCAATCTGAATCAGGCGGCGCGCTTCGGGACGGAGATCGACGGCGCATGCCGCGAGCTCGTCATCATGCGCGTCGCGATTCTCAACGGCTGCGACTACGTGCTGAAGACGCACACGAGGCAGTACGCGCTGAAAGAAGGACTGACGCGGGCGCAGATCGACGCGCTCGCCGATTGGCGCGGCTCCGGCGTCTTCGACGCGAGGCAGCGCGCGCTGCTCGATTACACGGAGACGATGACGCGCGATATCGACGTCCCCGACGCCGTTTTCGCGGAAGCGAGAAAGCATTTCAGCGAGCGCCAGACGGTCGAGCTCACCATGCTCGTTGGCGCCTACAACATGCTCACGCGCGTTTTAAACGCGCTCAAGGTCGATCCGGAATGATCCTGGCCGTCGAAGACGATCCCTGGATACGGCTGTTCCAGATTATCCTCGACCCGGCGACGCCGCCGGCGCGGACGGCGGCGTTCGCACATTTCGTCGCGCACGACCTGCCGGATTTTTCCGGCTGGCTCGCGCGGTTGCGCGAAAACGTCGGCTCGCTTTATCCGTCCGAGATAAGGCTGGTCAAGGACGAGGCGGACTTCGCGGCGAGTCTCTCCGGCTCGACCGTCGCCGCCGTCGAGAGCTTCGCCGTCGGTAAGAAGGAGATCGCCGCCGCGGGCGGTGCGCTCAAAATCGTTCAGAAATACGGCGCGGTCACGACTACGATCGACCGCGCCGCCTGCGAGCACGCCGGCGTGCGCGTGCTCACGCTTAAGCGGCGCGCCAACGTTGCGACCGCCGAGCACGCGTTCGCGTTGATGCTCGCGCTCGCGCGCAAAATCCACGCGAGCGCGAATTTAATCAGTGTCGAGCAGCTCCGCGCCGCCGGCTACGACCCGGTGGTCTTCGACCGCGCGCACACCGCCAACGGCAACTGGGGCCGGGTCCTCCATACGATCACGCTCTATCGCCGGCAGATCGGGGTCGTCGGATTCGGCGAGATCGGCCGCGAGATGGCGGTGCGCGCACACGCTTTCGGCATGCGCATCGTCTACACGCAGCGCCACCGGCTTTCCGCGCGCGAAGAGAGCGACTATCACGCGAGTTATACGACGCTCGACGATCTGCTGGCGCAATCCGACGTCGTGAGTCTGCATCTGCCCGCCACCGCGAGCACGCGCGGCATCGTCGGCCGGCGTGAATTGAATATCCTCAAAGCCGGCGCGCTGCTGATCAACATCTCGCAGCCGCAGCTCATCGACCGCGCGGCACTGCTCGATGCGCTCGCGGCGGGAAGAATCGGCGGCTTCGGCCTCGACGTGCCGTACGACGAGCCCGGGCACGCCGACGATCCGCTGCTCGGCTTTCCGAACGTCGTCGTTACGCCGCATCTCGGCGCCTCGCCGCGGCAGAACTCGCTCGACGATTTTATCGAGATGCTGACCAGCCTGGCGCGCGCGCTCGGCACGGTGTAGATGCGCGTCAATTATTTATTGATCCTCGCCTGCATGCTCGCGAGCGTCTGGGCGTGGCAGCAGCAGCCGGCGCTCGCCGAGCGCACGCTGATTTTCAGTTCTACCAATCTCACCCACGGCCGGGCGTGGACGCTGTTGCCGGCGCTCTTCGTCCATGCGAGCCCGGTGCACCTGTTCGGCAACATGCTGTTTCTCTTCGTCTTCGGCAACACGCTCGAGCGGCACGTCGGCGCGATCAAGCACCTCGCGGTGTTTTTTTGCGGCGGCATTCTCGCGTTTCTCTTCAGCCTGCCGTTCATGCCGCCGGGCACGGGAATGCTCGGCGCGTCGGCGGCGATCTTCACCGTCGCCGCGTGCGTCATGCTGATCGCGCCGCTCAGGTTCTCGTTTCTCTTCCTCTTGCCGCAGGGTCTCGTCGCGATCATCTACTTTTTCTATAACGTGGCGATTGTCTACGCGCCGAGCCGCATTCCCGGCTACCAGCACAACGTGGCCTACGCCGCGCACATCATCGGCTTTTTGATCGGGATTGCCTTCGGCATCGCGCTCAGCCGCGAGTGGAAAAAGAATCTTCTCATCACGCTCGCGCTCTTCGCGCTCTATCTTTTCATTATTTCGGGACTGGCGTGGCGGCTGATCGAAAAGCTGGCAGGGGCTTAAGACTTTGCGGTAAGGCTAGACCTTCGTTTTAGCGTAAGGAGGCCATCAACATAAACTGGCAAGAAAAAATACCAAAGCGGGCCGATGATGCCATAAACGATGACGGGCAAAACAAAGCTGTGAAAATCATCCCATGGAGAGTACAGGCCAGAAAAATGCCAACCTGGAAAGATATATCCCGCGAAAAGCACCAGCAAAGAAAAAGGCAAATCAAAGGGCAGTAAAAAAATCCAAATGAATTGCCATTGCGCGTCGCGACTGCTGGTCAAAACGGAGAATATTATCCACCACGACATCAGCAGGTGAATAAGACAGGCGATCAAGCCGAGCTTATACGCACCGCCGCTTGCCGCAGCGAAGATTTTCTTCACCTTGTGCGCTTCACTGGCGGTCCCGTCTTGCCGTGCCGCTCGGTCAATTCGACGGTGTAGCCGTCCGGGTCCTGGATGAACGCCATGAGGTCCGGCTGCCCGGGCCGGTTGTGCCACGGGTCGGCAAGAAATTTGACGCCCGCCGCTTTTAATTTCTCGGCGAGCTTGGCGAGGTCGGAGACGTAGAGCGCGACGTGGCCGTTCCACGGCGCCATCTTCGTATCCGCATTGCCGCCGCCGGCCTCGATCAATTCCAGCGCCGGCCCGTCGTCCTCGCTGCCGTAGCCGATGTAATACGTGCGCAGGTTTTTCGCCGGCTCTTCGCGGATGCGCATGACGTCCATGCCGAGCAATCGCGTATAGAAATCGACCGTCCGGTCGATGTCGGCGACCGGCAGCATCGTATGGCGGATGCGAAAAGTTATTTTGTCGTCGGCCATGTTTACTCCAGGAATGGAATTTTGAAGCTAGAACCTGTACGCTTATCAAGCTTCGCGTGCGCTTTCTCGTCCCATTCTACATTCTAAATTCTAGCTTCTGTATTCTGTTTACGGCTCGATCTTCACGATCGACGCGCCGATGCCGTCGAGCGAGGTCTTTCCGTCGGCGGCGAGGTTGTCGCGCCGCGGCGTATCGAAGTTGTTGACGTAGGCGGTATTGCCGACGAAGACGACGGACGTGGGAAATTCGAGCGGCCCTTTGCTGCCGTTCTTGGTAATCTCCTCGACCTTGCCGTCGAGCGTCACCATGACGATCGCGTTGCGCTCGTTGACCGCGACCCAGAGACGCCCCTGCGGATCGAAGTCGGGCCCGTCGGCGCCTTCGAGCAGCGGGCTCTGCGCGACGAGCGCCGGCTTGCCCGCCTTGCCGCTGGCCTCGACCGAAATTTTCCAGATCGCGCCGCGCGCGGTGTCGGCGACGTAGAGCGTGTCGCCATTTTTATCGAAAACCATGCCGTTGGCGGGAATCGCTTGTTGCGTTTTGCCGTCGGGCAGCGTGCGCGTGAAGAGCTCGATCTTAGCCCAGTCCTCGGCCGCGCCGCCGTTCTTGCCGATGCGATAAATCTTGGCGTTGCGCCCGCCGGAGACGTAAAGAATGCCGTTCTTGTCGAACGCAATGCCGTTCGCGCCCTCGGTGCCGGTGGCGAAGGTCTCGGCTTTACCGGGCTTCGCCGGATTCAGATCGGCCTTTCTGATGCGCACGATCTCGTGGAACGCTCCGCTCGTGAGATAGAGATCGCCTTCGCGGCTGAAGACGAGGCCGGAGGAATCGGCGCGGACCTTCTTGCCGTCGATCTCGCGCGCCTCGATGCGCCCGACGACGACGAGCTTAGGATCCTTCGGGTCGATGCGGATGACGTTGCCGGTGACGCGGTCGCAGACGTAGAGCATGCCGCCCGCGTCCGCCGTGACGGTCTCGACGATGACGGTCTGATCGGCGCTGTTCGGGTCGAGATCGACCAGGATCGAGACCTTGGCCGCCCAGGCATTCGGCGCGGCCGCGAGGACCATGATGGCCAGGATATGCATTATCGATCTGCGCATCGACGGCTCCTTTGGCACCGCAAAATAGGGCAACATTCGCTTCGGCGTCAATAGTCCCCGAATTGCAGGTTTAACCCGCCGCATGAAGGAAAAAGGAAGGTTATCGCGCGTAAATGCCGCAACGTGGCACGCCTCGCGTCTAGAAATGTCGCGGTTTTCCTAAGCTCGTCCGAATTATTCCTGCGCCGGAGAGTGCGCCGGTCCGGCACGCGGCTTGCTGTTTCCATCCCTCATGATTCGATCATTCCGGCCATTTATCCGCCGCACCGCGGCGCTCGCTCTGCTGCTTGTTTTTGCATCGACCGCGCCGGCGGGGGCGATAACGGGCACGCGCAACGGCGCGCTGCCCGATCCTCTGCCGCTGTTTCCCGCGGACAACTGGTGGAATCTCGATATCAGCAATTGGCCGGTCGACAAGGACTCGTCGAAATATATTACATTCATCAACAACGGCGGTACGCGCCGGCTGCATCCCGATCTCGGCGGCAGCGCCGGCGACTCGCAGGATCCCAACGCGATCTACGGGATGCCGTATGCCGTCGTCACCGGCGCGACCGACAACGACCTCGTCGCGGTCGATTTCCTCTACTCGGACGAGAGCGACGGCGTCGATCACGCGACCGACAAAAGCTTTCCTTTCTACCCGATTCCCCCCATAGCGCAGACGCAGCCTCTTTGGGTCGAGGGCGGAGATCCGGCCAACATCGATCAGAGGGACGACGGAGACCGGCATTTGATCATCGTCGACGCCGACCGGAATTATCTCTACGAGCTGTACAACGTTTATTACAACCCGACGCTGAAGAAATGGTTCGCCGGCTCGGGCGCGTTCTTCGACATGAACACGAACGACCGCCGGCCCGACACCTGGACGTCGTCCGACGCGGCCGGCCTCGCGATCCTGCCCGGGCTTATCCGCTACGACGAAGTCTACGATCCGTCGATCACGGACATCGGCCACGCGCTTCGCGTGACCGTGCGCTCGACCAACGGCTACGTCTATCCCGCCTCGCATCGCGCGGGCTCGACCACGGGCGCGCTGCCGATGGGCGCGCGGCTGCGCCTGAAGGCGAGCGTCGACGTGACCCAGCGGACGAGCGATCCCGGCGCGCAGAAAATTTTCCGCGCGATGCAGAAATACGGCCTGATCGTCGCCGACAACGGCTCGGACATGTACATCACGGGCACGTACGACACGCGCTGGAACAACGGCATCTTGAATCCGGCGTTCTCCGCGCTGACGGCGAGCGATTTCGAAGTGATCGAATTGGGTTACAACAGTTCCGGGTCGACGGTGACGAACGCGGCGCTCGCGTCGGTTTCCGTCAGCCCCGGCACGGTTACAGGCGGGCAGAACGCGACCGGGGCGGTGACGCTCACCACGGCCGCGCCCGCCGGAGGCTTGATCATCGATCTCACGGCCGGCAATCCGGCCGTGACGCTGCCGGCGACCGTCACGGTCGGCGGCGGCGCCACCACGGCCAATTTCACCGTGACGACGGCGCCGGTCGCAGCGTCGAGCAAC
Organism: Binatia bacterium; assembly: GCA_036407055.1. Taxonomy (GTDB): domain Bacteria; phylum Desulfobacterota; class Binatia; order UBA9968; family UBA9968; genus JAJPJQ01. The sequence goes on along the minus strand of DASWZY010000200.1, from coordinate 5,462 downwards.
GCGACGATCACGGCGAGCTACAACGGGGTGAGCAAATCGGCGCCCCTCGCGCTGAAGCCGCCGGTCTTTTCCTCGTTGACTTTAAGTCCTACCAGCGTCGTCGGCGGGAGCAGCTCGCAAGGCACGGTGACTTTGAGCGGCAAGGCGCCGTTCGGAGGAATCGTCGTCAATCTCGTCAGCAGCAAGACATCGCGCGGGAAAGTCCCGAGCAGCGTAACGATCCCCGCCGGCGCGTCCTCGGCTAAGTTTACCGTGACGACGACCGCGGGAAAAGGTTCCGTGACGATCACGGCGTCTTACGGCGGCGTCGTGAAAAAGGCCGCGCTGACGATCGCGCGGCGGTAGACGTCAAGCTGCCTGCGGGCTATCTCAGCCTCAGTTCGAATCCGCTCGCGCGCAGCCCTTCCTTGAGCCCGTTCACTTCGTCCTCGGGCAGCGGCGTCAGCGGCGAGCGCACCGCCGGGCTCGAGATCTTTCCCAAGAGCCACGCGCAGTACTTGTAACGAATGTGAAGATAGACGTACGGGTCGCGGTAGACAAGGCGGAAGACCGGGAAAATCTCGTCGTGTAATTCTTTCGCGCGCTTCAGATCGCCGCCCGTCGCGGCCTGAAACAGTTCCACATCGTGCGCGGGCGCGAAGTTGGCCGAGCCCGAAAGCGCGCCGTCCGGCTGGAGCTGGAAAGCGTAGTAAAACGTCCGGCCGTTCGCCGGCAGCAGGTAGACCTTCCGCTGGATGGAGCGCACCGCGCGCACTTCCTCTTCGAACTGCGCCACGTCGACGTTGGTGGCCATCTTAATCGCCTGGACCTGCGGAATCTCCCGGCAGATGCGCGCGAGCACGTCGGGCTTGTAATAGAACGGGTTGTTCGGCGAGTACTGGAACAGCACGATCGGCAGTTCCGGCAGCGCATCGGCGACCGCGCGCACCTGGTTGATGCCGAACTCCGGATGGCGGTCGGCGTGCCAGGCGAAGAGCGGCGGCGCGCACAGCATGACCGCATTCGCGCCCGCGTTGCGGGCCTCCTCGGCCTGCTCGATCAATTCCCATGTAGGCAGCGCGTGCACGCCGGCGACGATCGGGTAATCCTTGCCGAGCGCGCGCCGCGCGAGCTTGACCACTTCGAGCTTTTCCGAGCGCGTCAAAAGCTCGCCCTCGCCCGCGTGTCCGTTGCATACCATGCCGGAGACGCCGTTCTCTTTGAAATCGATGTACAGCCTCTCGAGCTCGTCGAAACGGATCGACTTCCCGTCGGGCGTGAACGGCACGATGTTGGCGCAGTAGATGCCGGTGAATTCCATGGCGGGCTCCTATGGCTCCACGTCGGGTTGATTTTCCGGCGCGGCTTTGACGAACGCCGGAATTGTAACGCACGCCGCCTCGATGCGGAGGAGATTGCGATAGCCGGAGAGCTCCGAGCCGAAGCGGCGCGCGTTCGCCAGCTGCGGCACGAGGCAAATGTCGGCGAGCGTCGGCGCATCGCCGAAGCAGAATGCGCCGCGCCGCGGCCCGGCGGCGATCATCTCCTCCAGGGCGGAAAGGCCCAGCGCGATCCAGTGGCGCGCCCAGGCGCTCGCTGCATCCTCGGACGCTTTTAATTCGCTTTTTAAATAGTTCAGCACGCGGAGATTCTGGATCGGGTGAACCTCGCAGGCGACGGCCAGAGCCATCGAGCGCACGAGGGCGCGGTCGGCCGGCTCCTTGGGCAGGAGCGGCGGCTCGGGATGGCGCTCTTCGAGATACTCGATGATCGCGAGCGACTGTGTCAGCACGCGGCCGTCGTCTTCGAGCGCCGGCAGCAGCGCCTGGGGATTTTTCGCGACGTAGGCGGGAGCCAGGTGCTCGCCGCCGCCGCGGCGGAGATGCACGGGTAGGGGCACATAGGGGAGGCCCTTTAAATTCAGCGCGATGCGCACGCGGTACGACGCCGAGCTGCGGAAAAAGGTATAGAGCCTCATCATCGTATTCGGGTTGATTAAAGATGAGCGCGGCTCACCTGTCAAGCAGGTGAAAAACGTTCGAATATGATAAAGTAGCGGCGAATATGGAAAAAACTGAGCTCGCAGCCGAACGGGCACAAGGCGCCCGACGGACACGCTTTGTGATCGGCGTGTCGCTGATCGCGGTGAGCTTCACCGTCTACATCGCTTACTTCATTATCGTTCTGTTCCTACCGTTTTCCGGCCAGACCAAGGCGGCGGCGATTGTGATCGCTTCGCTCCTCAGCTGGGGCGGCTTCGCCCTCGGCATTTTTCTCGCCGGACACGAGGGCTACCATTTCCTAAGGCGCATCTGTTTTAGAAGGCCCGTAGAAAAAGAATAATCGGGATTTTCAGTCCGACCGCGCGCGATAGCGGTAGGCGCGGCTCCGGCGCGTCGTGCCGTTCAGCTCCGAAAAGACGAGCCCCCGGAAAATCATCAAAAACGTGAGCAGCAAAAGAAAAACCGAATATAAAATAAAAGTCGACAGCAGAGTCGGCAGATAAGACGCGGGGATATCAAGCCAAATCAACAGCCAATAGCCCGCAATGAGGATCGCCACATTGGGGACGAACCACTCGACCCAATTCTCCACGATGAACTCGTAGCTCGCCGAGAGCAGGCCGATGCCCGACGCGCGCGTCTGATAGATCAGCTCCGGTACCGGGTTTAAGATCACATAAAACAACAGCTGGACACAGAGAATGATGGTGGACCCTTGCGGCGTCGAGGCCGCCACCTCGCGGAGCACCAGCATCGGAACCCACAGGATGAAGAAGATCGTGAGGATCTCGCCAAGATAAACGGTGAAGCCTCGGATGAAATCGCTGACGCCGGTTTTTCCCATGCGCACGATATTCTCGATCAAAAAAAGCGCGGAGCTGGCGCACGCGGCCTCCAACGCGGTCATTATAAAGCTGCCGATGAGCCCGAGCGGCGCGAGCAGCCAAGTCCCGAGCGAGAGAATCACGCTGTAGACGAACGGCGCGAAAATGACCGGCAGATTCGCGCTCAACAGCTCAAGCGTGCGCCTCAACGCGACCCGATAAATCCACAATGTTGCGAGAACGATTTCCATAAAATGGCCCACCTTACAGCAACCCGTTGGCGAAAACAAAAGCAGTGCGCCAACTCACTTGTCGTTCATACGGCCTGTTTTGCTTTTGAGCGATATCCGCTATAAAAAGTCCCAGCCGGGCGAATCCGGCCAAAGGAGGCGTGACTATGGACTTCGTCAACTTGAAGCGCAAAATCGAAGAGACCGAGGAGCGCAAGCGGCGCAAGATCAATCTCTTCGAGGCGAACAACTTTCGCTCGTGGATGCTCTGGTTCAAACCCGGCGACGGAACCGACATGCATTATCACGCCTCGCCCGAAACGTTTCTCGTGATCGAGGGCAGCGGCGTCGTCAAGGGCATCGACGGCAGCGAGCGGCCGATCGCGAAAAACGACGTCGTGTTCTTCCCCGCAAAAGATTACTACCAGATCACCAATACGGGGAGCGACCCGCTCGTGCTTTTCGGCAACCGCTCGGAAGCGTTCGGCGGGCCGCATGTGACTTTGCAGGCGGCGCGGGCGAGCGAATGAAAATCGTGAGGCTCTATGCCGGCGCCGACGGCAAATCGCACTTCGAGGAGATCGAGGCGCGGTTTACCGGCGCTGGCATCGCGACGACGGAAATTCAAAACGCGTCCAGCGTCGCTTTCCGTAGCGCGCCCGTCGGCCACGTGATCGACTGGCATCCCGCGCCGCGCTGCCAGTACGTCGTCTCGCTCGCGGGCAAGTGGGAGATCGAGTGCGCCGACGGCGTCCGGCTGTTCAAGGCTGGCGACGTCATGCTCGCCGAAGACTTGACCGGCAAAGGGCATATCTCGCGCGTCGTCGGCAACGAGCCGCACGTGTTTATGACGGTGCCGTTGAAGTAACGTCGTGAGGTAGGGGCGGTTCGCCAACCGCCCCTACATTTCAATTTTATGTCCCCCGACGAATTCATCCGCGAGCTCTGGGGCTACGCCGACGAGGCGCCCATGGGTGAGCATCCGTGGTTTCAGGGCATTCTAAGCCATCGCTGGACGCGCGAGCAGATCATCCTGGGCGAGGTCCAGCATTATCTGCGCGTGCGCACCAATCCGATTTTCTTCGGCTACATCGCGGTCAACGCCGTCGCCTCGAAAGACTACGGAGTGATGGGCACGGTGCTGGAGAACTTCATGGAAGAGCTTTCCGGCCCGCGCACGCACGTCGACATTATGCTGCAATTTCTCGAGGAGGGCGGCATCTCGCGCGAAGAGGCCGACTGGGCCGAGGCGGCGCCCGGCACGGCGGCGGCGATTGAGACGATCATCGGCTGCTGCCAGCGCCGCGCCGCGCTCGAAGGTGTCGCGATGTTGAGCTTTGTCGAGAGCCAATTGGGCGGGCCGGACAAGACGTCGGCCCAGGTCTACCGCGAGCTGACGGAGCATTATAAGTTTTCACCGCGGGCGGCCGAGACCTACCGGCTGCACGCTGAGCAGGATGTCGGCCACGGCGCGCGCCAGATCGAGGCGCTCGCCCGCTTCGCGACCGACGAACAAACGCAGGAAAAAGTCCGGCGCGCGGTCAAGCTCGGGATCACGGCTTTTTGCCTCGAATGGGACGGCCACGTTCAGGCGATGACCGGGAAGCGGGAATTCTGGAGCGGCGTCAAGCCGCTGACGCTTCGGCAGCCGAAAGTCCGGCTGCCGAAGTAGTTTTGAGTTTTGACTGTTGAGTTTTGAGTTAAAAATTCAAAATTCAAAACTCAACACTATTTTTAGAGCGGCCAGTCGGGCGGCAGCTCGGCACGCAGCTTCTGATACTCCGCGTCATACGCGTAATCCTTCGCCATCCGCTTCAATATCCGAAGCAGCTCGTCGAGCTCCATGTCGAGGGAATTCGAGACCATGCCCGTGGTCTCCTCGAAGCCGAGGCCTCAATTGTTGTGTCAGCCGCGGAGCTTTCTTAGAATCAATTTCTCTTTGTCTGCCATCATCCTGTTAACCCGCCCGAGTTTTCGGAAAAACCGACCCGCTGGAGGGTGATCAGCTCCGTCGCCGCTGCCGGCGTGCCGCGGGCATCTATTCGTACTCTTAGCCGAGACAAAATCAGCCATTGCTCGCCGGCGTATGCGACGCGCAGGATGAGGAAGCCGTTCTCGACCTCCGTGCCGGGCGCCTCGCCGCAGCGCGCCTCGATTTCAATCCGCCCGTTTCCGCGCGGCGCGATCGCTACCGGCGGCGCGAAGACTTTCTCCTCGGAGTGAAACTTCCCGTGCGGGAGCCGCGCGCTGAAGATTTCCAGGTTCGAATCGCCGAGATTGGCGATGTTCCAGACCATCCGCCAGCGATCCGGCGCGCCGGCGGCGCGCGCTTCCGTCATTTTGACCTGCGCTCGCGGTTCCACGTCGCTTAGAATAAACCGTGCCACACGCGCACGGCCAAGTAAATGGCGCTGCCCATCAACAGC
>DASWZY010000199.1:0-2901 GCA_036407055.1 Binatia bacterium | reverse complement strand
TGCGGCGCGCGCGGGTATACGACGAGCGTCAGCATCGTATCGGACTCGCCCTGCCGGGCTTTCATCTGCTCGCAGAAACGCGCCGGCGCCGCGGTGTCGGCCTTGCCGGTGAGCACGAGCAGCGGCGCGTAGAAATGACTGGCGATATCGGACTGGCAGCCGGGATAGAGCGCGACGCCCGCGACGAACGGCGCGGAATGGTTCAGCGGCGCGCGCAAGGCGGCAAGCACCGTGCGGCCGCCATTCGACATGCCCATCACCGCGATGCCCTTAGCGTCGACGTAACTCTGCTCCGCCAGCCACGCGCGCGCGCTGTACGCGTCGTCGGCTCGGCGCACCGCCCATGTGGAGACGTCGCGCGTGCAGACCTGATCGACGCGTCGATTGGCAAAGCTGTCGACGACGGCGACGCCGATTCCGTTTTGCAGAAAAAGCTCCGACCACGGCTGCACCCATTTCGTCCACATCGCTTCCGCGGTGAGACCGCCGCACCCGTGCAGCAAGACGACGAACGGGAATCGAGCCTCGCCCGCCGGGCGGTAAATCGTCACCGGCAGCGAACCCTCCTTCGCTCGCGCGCGTTTCTCCTCGGGTGTCCCCGACAGAAAGCTCATCGCGTTGCCGGGCTGCCACGGGACTAGGACGCGTTCGGCGGAAAAGGAAGTCTGTGTTGAAAGTGTCAGCGAGGCAAGCGCTAGGATTAATAGGATGCAGACCTTCGCAATTGGGTGCGGAATATTTGAACTAAAACGAACAATTCCTTCGACATGCTTTTCGGCTTTAACGGCCACGGGCGGCTTGTCCAGAGTCCGTTCGTACGAGACTTTAGTCGAAACGTGGGTTAGTCCGGACTTCTTTTTCGACTCAGGATCGCAACCGCAAGAATGTTTATGAGATGTATGATGCCAACGACAAAAATAGAAAGACCTACAAGGAAAAATACTTTGCGAATCGAGTCGCCCACCAAAAATACAGTTTCTGTTTGGGTTCCGGTCGGACCTTGATGGTAAATAACGGTTCCATGAGGACCGGTTCCGATCGTCCACAATAGCAAGCCGGCGCAAATGATATAAAAACCGATATTAAGTAAAGATGCTAGCGCCTCACCTGTGGTTGGTGAGGCTGCAAACGCATCGGCAAGGAATGCACGACCTTTTCTATTTATAAAGCTACCGGTGAAGATAGTGAACAATAAAAATAAGACGCCGTAGCTCAAATCAACCCAGTATTCCGGACTGATGTTCATCTCTAGGGTACCTGTACAGCCGAAGCCAGCCCAGTTAACCTATGACATTAAAAAACAACGGGCAATCCATACTCCACAAGACGCTACAACGTCAAGCATGCTTTCGTTGCATGTTCCACGCTTGACACCACATCCAAAACCACGGCATCTAGAAATTATGGAACAACATCCTTTGCTCCGGCCGGTCGAGGCATTCCCCGTCAAGCAGGACGGGAAGACGCTCATCTACCTCAGAGACCCCGCGCATTTCGCCGAGACGCTCGTCGTCACGCCGGCCGGCTACTTCGTGCTGGCGCATTTCGACGGCCGGCATTCGCTCGCCGATATTCAGGAAGCGTACGCGAAGAGAACCGGTCAGGCGCTTCCCACCGACGAGCTGGACAAAATGCTCGAGATGCTGGACCGGAACTACTTTCTCTATAATCAGCGCTTTCTCGACCGGGAGAAAGAAATAGTCGACGACTTCCGGCGCCAATCGACCCGCGCGGCCGCGCACGTCGGCGGCGTTTACAGTCCGGAGCCGGATAAGCTCAACGCGCAGCTGCTCGGCCACTTCACCGCCGCGAACGGCCCCGGCGCCGTGCAGGCGAACGGCGCGCAGTCGACGCCGCGCGCCCTCGTCGCCCCGCACATCGACTTTCACCGAGGCGGGCCGTGCTACGCGTGGGCGTATAAAGAGCTGATCGAGAAGCCGGGCGCCGATCTCTACATTCTGCTCGGCACATCGCACTGCGCGGGCGAGAGCCCGTTCGTCGCGACGATGAAAGACTTCGCGACGCCGCTTGGGATCGTGGAAACCGACAAGGATTTCGTCCGCCGATTACAGGAGGCGTACCACGACGATCTGTTCGCCGACGAATATTTACACCGCACCGAGCACTCGCTCGAATTTCAAGCCGTGTATCTCAAATACGCCGCCGCCGAGCGCGCGCGGCTGACCGGCGAAAACAGGCCCTTCAAAATCGTGCCGATCCTGGTCACGTCGTTTCACATGAACCTCCGCAGCCGCGTGCTGCCGGAAAAGGACCGGCGCATCGGCGACTTTCTCAAAGCGCTCGCCGATCTCGCCGCGCAAGAGTCGCGCCGCGTCTGCTTCGTCGCCGGCGTCGATCTCGCTCACGTCGGCGCGCAGTTCGGCGACCGCGAGCCGATCACGCCGGAATTTCTCCGATGGGTGGAAGCGGAAGATCGGACATTGATCGATAAGCTCGCCGCCGCCGACACCGAGGGATTTTTTCACGAGATTGCCAAAGACCAGGACCGCCGCCGCATCTGCGGCTTCTCGCCGCTCTATTCGCTCGCGTATTTGATGCGCGGGCAGCAGGGCAGGCTGCTGAAGTACGATCAGGCGTTCACGCAGGAGACCGCCTCAGCCGTAACCTTCACAAGCATGGTTTACGATTGATCGTCTAACCTTCGACAGAAAGCCAATCAGTACATGTTGGCGCCGCCGTCGACGTTGATCGTCTGGCCGGTGATGAAGTCGCTGTCGTCGGAGGCGAGGAAGACGACCGTGCCGACGAGATCCTCGGGCTTCTGGTCGCGCTGGAAGGAGCGTTTCTTTCTGCGGTCGGCCATCTGCTCGGGCGTGAGCGTGCCTTCCTGCTGCGGGCTCGAGATCGTGAGCCCGGGCGTGATCGCGTTGACGCAGATGT
>DASWZY010000198.1:0-4024 GCA_036407055.1 Binatia bacterium | reverse complement strand
CGCCGCCGGCGTTGGTGAAGTCGACCTGCCCGGCCATCATCGAAGCGATCGTCTGATTGCTGCCGGTGATGAACTTGAGGTCGGCGTCGAGGCCGTATTTCCGGAAAAACCCTTTCTCCTCGGCGACCCAGAACGCGACCGAGTCGCCCGAGACGATCGTATAGACGACGGTCACTTTCTTGAGCGGCTGCGCGGCGGACTCGCGCGGCGCGGCGAGGGCGAGCAACAAAAGCGCGGAGGGCAATAATCGCATTAGCATTCCTGCGTGCGGCATGGCGGCCTCCTTGGGCGATGAAGCCGGTCTACAGGCGCGGCGCGCGTCTTGTCAAGGCGCGACACGCCTGCGGGATCCGCCCCGATTGACAGCGTGTGGCCGCTGTTATACGGGACAAGCATGAAACCGAATACACTTCTTGCCGCCGTCATTCTCACCCTCGCGCTCGCGCCGGCATCGCAGGCGCAGCAGAACAAAGTGCGCATCAACTGGACCGCCGTCACCGGCGCGCAGAGCGGGCTCCACATGGCGAAGCAGGAGAAGCTCTTCGAGAAATACGGCCTCGACAACGTCGAGCTCATCCATATCGCGTCGAGCTCGCGCGGCATCCAGGCGATCCTCGCGGGCGAGATCGGTTTCTCGTTCATGGACGGGCTCAACATGGTGCAGGCGAACCTGAAGGGCGGCAACATCGCGCTGGTCGTCGGCGCGACCAACCGCATGGTTTTCTCGCTCATGGCGAAGCCCGAGTTCAAGCGCATCGCGGACCTGCGCGGGAAGAAGATCGGCATCACGCGCGCGGGCTCGTCCACGCACACCGCGGCGCTCTACGCGCTCGGCTCCGCGGGGTTGAAGCCCGGCGACTATCAAGTCCTCCCGCTGCTCGAAGTGCCGAACATTTTCACCGCGCTCGCCGCCGGGCAGATCGACGCCGGCACGGTCTCGCCGCCGACCAACAGCCGCGCCAAAAAGGCGGGCTTCGTCGAATTGATGAACCTCGCGAAAGAAGGGCCGGAGTACGTCTCGGTCGCGATCGGCTCGAGCCGGAGCTACATCAAGGCGAACGAGGACATCGTCCGCCGCGTCGTGCGCGCGTACGCCGAAGGGGTCTACCGCTTCAGGAACGACAAGCCGGCGGCGCTCAAGATGATCCACAACGTTCTCAAGGTGAAAGAGCCCGAGATCGCGGAGGATACCTGGAATCAGTTCCGGGAATACATTCCCTTCCCGCCGTACGTGAGCCGCAAGGGCATGGAGACGATCATCGCCGACGTCGCCCAGAGCGATCCGCAGGCGAAGTCGATGAAGCCGGACGACTTCATCGACATGCGCTTCGTCGACGAGCTGGAAAAAGAGGGCTTCTTCAAAAAATTGAGCGCCAAATAACGCCCAATTTTTCAATGTTGAATTTTGAGTGTTGAGTTTGAATTAAAATCAAGAACAGAATAAATCTGCCGGCGTGTTGTCTTCGATTGTCTTGAGTCTTCAATTCAAAACTCAAAATTCAAAACTCAACACTTTTCTTCTTGCGGCCGCACTGGCGCTCTCGTTGGTTGCTCCAGCAAATGCGGCGGAGAAGAAAATTCCCGCCGCCGTCGTCTACGAGGCGATCGCCGCGACCAACGCGACGATCTGGCTCGCGGAAGATTTAAAGCTCTTCGACAAATACGGCTTCGACATGAAGGTGATCCAGGCGCGCGGCGCCGCGTCGGTGCAGGCACTCGTCGGCGGCACGGTCGAGTTCGGCACCTTCGGCGGTCCGTCGGCGATAGCGGCGAATCTCGGCGGCGCGGATATCGTCTTCATCGCGGCGAAGCCGAACTACTCGGTCATCTCGCTGTGGACGCGCAAAGATTCGCCGCTGAAGACGCTCGGCGATTTGAAGGGCAAGACGCTCGCGGTGTCGCGCCCCGGATCGGCGACGCACACGGCGGCGCGCCTGGCGCTCAGGCGCGGCGGGCTCACGGACAAGGACGTGAAATTTTTGTATCACGGCGGATTGCCCGAGATGTTCGCGTCGCTCGAGCAGGGGCTCGCCGACGCGGCGTTCTCGTCGCCGCCGCGCCCGGGCTTTCGTGAGATGGTCGATCTCGCGGCGCTGAAGATCCCGTACCTCCAGGGCGCGGTCGAGGTGCAGCGCGGTTTTCTCCAGACGCGCCGCGTCCTCGCGCTGAATTTCTTGAAAGCCTTTCTCGAAAGCCTCAAGGCCGGCAAGGACAATCCCGAGCTCGCCGTCGCCGCGATCGCCAAGCGCATGCGCATGAAGCCCGAAGAGATCCGCGCGGCCTATGCGCCGCACGAGCGCGTCTGGGAGCAGGTGCCCTACGTGCGCGCCGACGCCGTGCAGGCGATTCTCGATTTATATCCCGGCGAGAAAAATCCCGAGCGCTTCATCGACAACAGCCTGCTGAAGGAGCTGGAGGACGGCGGGTTCGTACGGGAGCTGTATAAGAAATAGGCGCGGGCGCGCGCCCTGGTGCGAGCTCAATAGACCTCTGCCTCGAAAGCCTCACCAACCCATCCACCGAATCTGCTGATTCCAACCGTCGGGGGCCGACGCGTTGCGCCGCGTCACGGTGAGCTCGCGCCCGGACGCGCACCCGCTTCGGGAGGATGGAAGAAAAAAAGGAAAGCGCGCCCTATTTTCTTGCCTTGTGCGCGCGGCGCACGAAATATTCCCACATGGATTTTTGGCGGAAAGGCGGATAGATCTGCTCGTACTTGAGCGCCGCCTCCTCGTCGCTCGTCCACGACGGCTCGCCCGACGCGGTCGCAAGCAGCTGAATGCGGCACGCCTTCTCCAAGAATACCGCATAGAGCGTCGCGATCTCGACCGACTCGCCCACGACCGACGAGCCGTGGTTCTTCATCAGCACGCCGCGCGCTTGGCCTAACGACTTCGCCACCTCCGCGCCGAGCTCCGGCGTGCGGATGAGCGCGGTCGTCTTATCGAACGTCGGCAGGCCGTCGTGAAAGATCACGCCCTCGTGGCTGATCGGCCGGAGCGGCTTGCCCAGCGCGCCGATGACGATCGCGTACGGCGGGTGCGTGTGCACGACCGAATTAACGTCGGGTCGCGCCTTCAAGATCTCCGTATGGATGAAGACCTCCGAGTGGCGCTCGTACTTGCCCTCGATTTTTTTCCCGGTCTCGATGTCGACCGTGATGATGTGCTGCGGGCGGATCTCCTCGAAGCCGAAGCCGTGCGGCTTCATCAGCGCCTTGTTGGTGCCGGGGATGCGCACGGTCACGTGGCCCAGGATGTTGTCCCAGTGCCCCTCGTTCGCGAGGATGTTGCACGAGTAGGCGAGGTTCTCTTTCAGGTCTTTGATGCTCATCCACCACTCCTTCGTCGTAGTTGTGAGTTTTGAGTGTTGAATTTTGAATTATAATTCAAAACTAAAAACTCAAAATTCAAAATTATTCTTTCGATCTCAGCCTGAATCTCTGTATCTTCCCCGTCACGGTCTTCGGGAGCTCGTCGACGAAGTCGACCCAGCGGGGATATTTGTAGGGGGCGAGCTTGCTCTTGACCAGCGTCTGCAATTCTTCCTTCAGCTGGTCGCTCGCTTTGAATTCGCTCTTCAAGATGACGTACGCCTTCGGCTTGAGCAGCCCGTCGTGGTCTTCCTGGCCGACGACCGCGGCTTCGAGCACCGCGCGGTGCTCCATCAGCGTATTCTCGATCTCGATCGGCGACACCCACAGGCCGCCGACCTTCATCATGTCGTCCGAGCGCCCGGAATACCAGTAGTAGCCTTCCGCGTCGCGATAGTACATGTCGCCGGTCTTGAGCCATGCGCCCTGCATCATGCGCTTGCTCTGCTCGTGCTTGTTCCAGTAGCAGAGCGCGTTGGCGTCGCCCTTGACGAATAGGTTTCCGACCTCGCCGTCCGGCAGCTCGCGCCCGTCGTCGTCCAGGATCTTCGCCTCGAACGCCGGCGTCACCTCGCCGCTCGACCCGGCCTTGGCGCGCCCGGGGCGGTTGGCGAGAAAATCGTGCGCCGCCTCGGTCGAGCCGACGACGTC
>DASWZY010000197.1:0-5089 GCA_036407055.1 Binatia bacterium | reverse complement strand
TCGCGGCCGCATTTGAAGCGCCTACCGACCACGGGAAAGGCCGTCATTCAGGGGCCCGGCGAAAACGCCGGCGTCGTCGATATCGGTCATGGGCTCGCGGCCGTCTTCAAGATGGAGAGCCATAACCACCCGTCTTTCATCGAGCCGTATCAGGGCGCCGCGACCGGCGTCGGCGGCATTCTGCGCGACGTGTTCACCATGGGCGCGCGCCCCGTCGCTTCGCTCAACTCGCTGCGCTTCGGCAGGTTTGATCATCCCCGCACACGCTATCTCCTCTCCGGCGTCGTCGCGGGCATCGGCGGATATGGGAATTGCATCGGCGTGCCGACAGTCGGCGGCGAGATCTTCTTCGACGAATCTTACAACGCAAATATTCTGGTCAACGCGTTCACGCTCGGCATCGCCGAGAAACGGCGTATCTTCAAAGGGCGCGCGGAAGGCGCGGGCAATCCCGTGATCTACGTCGGCGCGAAAACCGGCCGCGACGGCATCCACGGCGCGACGATGGCATCGGAGTCTTTCTCCGACGAATCGGAGAAGAAGCGCCCGACCGTGCAGGTCGGCGATCCGTTCACCGAGAAATTGCTGCTCGAGGCGTGCCTCGCGCTCATGAAGACCGATTTGATCGTCGGCATCCAGGATATGGGCGCTGCCGGACTCACGAGCTCCTCGGTCGAAATGGCCGAGCGCGGCGGCGCCGGCATCGAGCTGGAATTGTCGCGCGTGCCGCTGCGCGAGACCGGCATGACGCCGTACGAGATCCTGCTCTCCGAATCGCAGGAGCGCATGCTGCTCGTCGCCAAGTCCGGCACGGAAGACGAGGTCAAAAAAATTTTCGACCGCTGGGACCTTGACGCAGTGGTCATCGGCAGAGTCACCGACGACCGCATGTACCGCGCGCTCTACAACGGCGAGGAGGTCGTGCGGATTCCAGTAGCAGCCCTCACCTCGGAGGCGCCGGTTTATCAGCGGCCCGCCGAGCGTCCGCCGGCGATGGACGAAGTCCAGCGCCTCGATGTCGACGCCGTTCCGGTTCCGGCCGATCTCACGACGGCGCTCAAGCTGCTGCTCGACTCGCCGAACATCGCCTCGAAGGAATGGGTCTACCGGCAATACGATCACCTCGTGCGGAGCAATACGATCGTCGGCCCCTCCGCCGACGCCGCTGTGATTCGCGTCAAGGGCGTGAAACAGGGGCTGGCGCTCACGGTCGACGGCAACGGGCGTTACTGCTTTCTCGATCCCTACGTCGGCGGCATTCTCGCCGTCGCGGAGGCGGCGCGCAATCTCGCCTGTGTCGGCGCGCGGCCGCTCGGCTTGAGCGATTGCCTGAATTTCGGCAGCCCCGAGCGGCCCGAAGTCATGTGGCAGTTTGCCCAGGTGATCGACGGCATGCGCGACGCGTGTGTCACGCTTGGAGTTCCGGTTGTGAGCGGCAACGTGAGCTTTTATAATGAAACTGACGGGATCCCGATCTTTCCGACACCTACGGTCGCCATGGTCGGTTTGCTACCCAGGGTCGAGCGCTACCTGACCCCGTGGTTCAAATCCGAAGGGGATGTCGTGGTGCTTTTGGGACGTACCCGGGAAGAGCTCGGAGGCAGCGAATATTTGAAGATCGTTCACGGACTTGTAAAGGGCACGCCTCCCTGGATCGACCTGCGTCTCGAGCGGGCGGTGCAGCAGACGTGTCTCAAGGCGGCGGAGAAGGGGATCCTTCACTCCGCGCACGATATCTCCGACGGCGGGCTCGCGGTCGCATTGGCCGAATGCTGCATCGCAGGACCCGACCGGCCGCTCGGCGCGCGCATCGAGCTGCGCGAAGTGATGCGAGGCGACGCGCTGCTCTTCGGTGAGTCGCAGTCGCGCATCGTTGTATCGGTGAACGAGGCGGATTTGCCGCGGCTGCGCCAGATCGCCGAGAAAGAGGCGGCGCCGCTGCAAGTGATCGGCGAGGTGGGCGGCGCGCAGTTGTCGCTCCAGCCGTTCGCGCAGATCGCCGTCGACGAGGCGAAGTCGCTCTGGTCGCAGGGGCTGGAGCGCCGGATGAAAGAGGGATGAGGGGGCAGAGCCGGATGTTCGACAAGTTCAAAGAAGAATGCGCGGTCATGGGCGTCTACGGCCATCCGGAGGCGGCGAACCTGGTGTACCTCGGCCTCTACGCGCTTCAACACCGCGGGCAGGAGTCTTCAGGCATCGTCTCCTCCGACGGCAAGATTCTGATCTCGCACCGGCAGATGGGCCTCGTCGCCGACGTCTTCAAAGAAGACGTCATCAAGCGCCTCGAGGGCTCCAGCGCGATCGGCCATAATCGCTACTCCACGACCGGCCACAGCCATCTGCGCAACGCGCAGCCGTTCGTGGTCGAATACTCGCAGGGGCCGATCGCGATCTCGCACAATGGCAACCTCGTCAACTCGCAGGTACTGCGCGCCGAGCTGGAGGAGCAGGGCTCGATCTTTCAATCCACCTCCGACACCGAGGTGATCATTCATCTGATCGCGACCTCCAAGGATCAGTCGCTGATGGGACGCGTCATCGAGGCGCTCTCACGCGTCCGCGGCGCCTATTCGCTTTTGTTTCTGACACCCGACCGCATGATCGCGGCACGCGACCCGAACGGCTTCCGGCCGCTCGTCCTGGGCCGCTTGCGCTCGCGCCAGCGCGGCGGCTGGGTCGTCGCCTCGGAGACGTGCGCGCTCGATCTTATCGAGGCGGAATATCTGCGCGAGGTCGAGCCGGGCGAGATCATCACGTTCGGCCCGCGCGGCATGGAGTCGCTGAAGCCGTTTCCGCCGGCGCCGCACGCGAAGTGCGTCTTCGAATACATTTATTTCTCGCGGCCGGACAGTAAACTCTTCGGCCACAGCGTCTATCAAGTGCGGAAGGAGCTCGGGCGGCAGCTCGCGCGCGAGAGTCCCGTGACGGCCGATCTCGTAACGCCCGTTCCCGATTCCGGCGTGCCGGCCGCCATCGGCTACGCCGAGCAGTCGGGCATTCCGCTCGAGTTCGGGCTCATCCGCAACCACTACGTCGGACGCACGTTCATCGAGCCGCAGCAGTCGATTCGCCATTTCGGCGTCAAGATCAAGCTAAATGCGCAGCGCGAGGTGCTCGAGGGCAAGCGTGTCGTCGTGGTGGACGATTCCATCGTGCGCGGCACGACCAGCCGAAAGATCATCCGTATGCTGCGCGACGCCGGCGCCAAGGAAGTGCACATGCGCATCAGCTCGCCGCCGACGATCAGCCCCTGTTACTACGGCATCGATACGCCGACGCGCTCCGAGCTCATCGCCGCGAACAACTCCACGGAGGAGATCCGCCGCTTCATCGAGGCCGACACGCTCGCGTATCTTAGCCGCGAAGGGATGTACGCCTTTTTGAATGGCGAAAAGCACGGCTTCTGCGACGCGTGCTTCAGCGGCGACTATCCGGTCCATTTCGACGACGCGGGCCACACGCGACAATTGCATCTCTTCGACGCGCTCCAGCAGAGATAATCTCGGAGAGATCCTTCGCTCCGCTCAGGATGTTCTTAATGGGCGTGCCCGGATCATTCTGTGGCGAAGCCGAAGAATATCTGCTCCGTTTGTTGACAAACCGCGCACCCGGCGATATTTCCCGGTGCGAATGAGATTTTTCGCTTTTCTTTCATTTCTTGCTCTCCTCGCTTTCCCCTATCTCGTACACGCACAGGACGCCGAGGCCGTGCTCGCGCGCGTGAATGCGCTTGCACCGAAAGAGCGGCATGATGCGCTCGTCGCTGGCGCGCGCGGCGAAGGCGTGCTGGAATGGTACGGCTCGCAGCAGGCCGCCGATGTGCGGGAGATTCTCGATCTATTCAAGAAAAGGTATCCGTTCGTCGAGGTGCGCTACACGCGCGGCGGCGGCACGAACGTCGTCGGCCGCGCGCTGACGGAGCGCAGGGCGGGCGCCGACCGCGCCGACATGATCGCCGGACGCGGTAATCTTCACGACGCGCTGATCAAGGCGGGCATGGTGGCGAGGAATCTTACGCCCGTGCGGCGCGACCTCCGCGACGGCTTCATGGACGCCGCCGGCGCTTTCATCGGCACGTATTCTTACAGCTTGGTGCCCGGGTACAACACCAAGCTCGTGTCCGCGGCGCAGGCGCCGGTGTCGTACCGCGACCTGCTCGACCCCGCCTGGAAAAATCAGCTTGCGATGGACTACGAGGGCTACGACTGGTTCGCCGGCATGCTGGATCTGATGGGCGAAGCCAAGGGGCTCGAATTCGCCCGCGCGGTGGCGCGGCAGGGCGTGCGTCTCCAGCGCGGCCACACGCTGCTGACGCAGCTCATGGCCGCCGGCGAGTTCAAGCTCATTATCGACGGCTACAGCTATCAGATGCAGACTTTCAAGGAGAAGGGCGTGCCGGTCGACTATGTCGTGACCGACCCGATGATCCTGAAGGAGCCGAGCGGTATCTGGATTCTGAAGCGGGCGCCGCACCCACACGCCGCCGCGCTGCTGGTCGATCTACTCTTCTCGCGCGAGGTCCAGCAGATATTCGCGGGCCAAAATCGGCTGGCGGCGCGGAAAGACGTGGAGTGGAACTTCGGCGGCAAACGCGTGGGCAAGATTCACGTCCTGTCGGCGGAGCAGTGGGGCCCGAAATACGACCGCCTCGTCAAACAATTCGGCGAAATCTTCCGCGCCGGCGGCTGACGCTTCCTTCGACGATGCTGCGCCGTTTATCGAGCGCAAAGCCGCCATGGACGTCGCGCCTTCAAATATAGCAAGACACCTCACGCACGGCGGCGTGGTTTTAATTTTCGAGAGTAGAGACGAGTGGGGCCAGGGCATTTGTTGCCCTGGCCGCTCATCAAGTGGAGAGAATGGTTCTTACTTGAGGTGACGATTAACGAGCTTCGTCATCTCGAACATTGTGACCTTTTTCTTCCCGCCGAAAACCGTCTTCAGCGTGTCGTCGGCGTTGATCATCGTCCGCTTGGTTTTATCCTGGAGCCCTTTGCGCTTGATGTAGGCCCAGAGTTTTTTCGTAACCTCGGTGCGCGGCAGCGCCTTGCTTCCCACCACTTCCGCCAAAGCCGCGGACGGCTGCATC
>DASWZY010000196.1:0-3504 GCA_036407055.1 Binatia bacterium | reverse complement strand
CGCCAATACTGGTGCCGCTCCTTAATAGTTGTCTGGAAATTACATATTCGTGTTTCGTCTGTAATTGTTTATAGAGTCGAATGACGGCCAGCGCAAAGTCGAAACTTTTGATCTGGGCCGGGCTCTCTGTCATCTTCAACTCAACACTGAAAACTCACCACTCAAAACTGTTGATCTACGGTTCATAAATAAGAACGTCCACCGGCTTTCCGCCGACCGGCATGTCGGGGCAGGCGCTGAGCGCGACGACGAGATTCATCTCGGCGCGGAGGTCGACGTAGCTGCCGGGCTTGGCGCGGACGTGCGTGTGCTCCATCTTGCCGGTCTTGCCGTCGATGATCATGTGCTGGTTCAGGTTCCACGGGTTCGGGATGTCCTCCGGCGCGATGCCGTAGGACGCGAGCGCGCGCTGGAGATTTTCGTAGCAGCCGTGATCGGGAATGTCCTCTTCCTTGAAGTCGCGATGATAGTATTCCCGCAGACGGCCTTCTTTTTTTGCGAGCTGGAAGCGGTAGCCGCTGCACATGCCTTTCTGGAGATCGTGCGTGACCTCGCCGGCCTTGTCGTCGATGACTGTCATCATGTGCTGATTGTTGCGCCCCATCAGCTTGTCGCCCTTCGAGATGAAAATCTTGCCGTTGTAAACTTTCGTGCGCGCCTGGTCGAAGCGCTCCTTTAAATTCTCTTTTCTGAGACAGACGAAGTCGACCGTCGTCGTCGCGGTGATGCGAATCACCTGTCCCTGCTTAAGCTCGCCGGACCATCCGGTGTTGTAGGGAACGTGTTGTTCTTTGATTGTTTTCACGAGGTTTCCTCCTGGTTTGCAAACGGTCTTTTTTTCGATATGGCATTAATCGCAGCGAAATTCGAGTCCGTCCGAGCGGCGGTTTATGAGAGCGAAGCTTCCATCGGTAGTTCTCATGCTGGTTCTGGCGGCGCTTTCGGGCTGCGCGTCCCAGAGCCGCGGGCCGCTCGGGCAAAAAATCGACGACACGAATATTACGGCGGCGGTCAACACCAAGCTCAGGACCGCCAAAGGCTCGCCGTTCACCGCTGTCGATGTCGACACAGTGGGCGGCGTCGTCTCGCTCAACGGAGTCGTCGCCAACAGTCAGGAGCGCGCGCGCGCCGAGCAATTGGCGGCGCAGGTCGGCGGCGTCAAGCGCGTGATCAACTACCTCCAGGTGCAGGGCCGCTAGCTAGCGCTTCTGGTACAAGCCGTCGGCGAAGCCGCTCGACACGATCTCGTTGATGAAGCGCGGCTCGACGAATCGCTGGGGCGTCACGCCCGCCGGCAGCGCCCTCGTCGCGCTCACTTCCTCCAATATAGTCTGGATGCCTTCGTTCGTCGCTTCGGGCACGCGCTTGATGTAGCGCTGCACGTAGATGTCGTAGGTGCGCTCGGTCGCCGGCGTGGTCTTGAGTCTCGTCTGCTTCTCGAGCGTCGCCAGCGCCAGACGGCGATCGGTCTTGAAGCGGTGAATGCCTTCGACGTAGGCGTGCATGAAGCGGCTCACCGTGTCGGGCTGCGCGCGGATGAACGAGCGCGTCGTCGCGTACGGCCCGAACGGATAGGGCAGACCGATCGTTCCGACGTCCGCGAGCCTCACGAAGCCGTCCTTCTCGACTTCCGTCGTGTACGGTCCGACGCTCATCACGCCGCTTTGAACCGCGCCGCTCTTGAGCGCCGCGAAAACCTCAGGCCCCGCGCCCGTCTGCACCATCGTCACATCCGCGCCGGGCTTGAGTCCCCATTTCTTCAAGACGTACCGGCCGACAAAATCCGACGTCGAGCCGATGCGCGTCACGCCCATTCGCGTGCCTTTGAGCGCCTCGGGCGTCTTGATCGACGGCGCGGCCCAGATCTCGAACGGCAGCGTGTCGCACGTCGTGCCGAGAAGCACGACGTCCGAGCCGGCGAGGTTCGCCGCGACAGCGGCGCCCGCTGCGGTGAACGATATCTTCACGTCGCCGGCGAGCAGCGCCTGCAGCGACGGCGGCCCGCCGCCGATGTAGAGCAGCTCGACGTCGAGGCCGTATTTCTTGAAGATCCCCGCCGCCTGCGTCGTCCAGAGCGGCGCGAAAATAATTCCGATCGAGGTGTACGCGATGCGGAGCGTCTCGGCGGCCGCCGGTTGGGCGAGCAAGGTAGCGGCGAGCAGCGTCGCGCAGAATATTTGCCGAAGTATTTTCATTGTCCGCCCGGAAAATAATCGCGCATCGCAGTCGCCATCAAATTCGCGAGCCGCTCGTTGTGCGATTCGACGTGGCCATAGTGCGTCAGGCGTGGAACTACGGCCATGCGCACCGCGGCGGCGTGCTCTACGAAGCGCCGGAGGGCGAAGACCTCGCGGCGGAAGCCGAGGCCCTTGTCGGCGCCGTCGCCCCAGTGCCCTTTGTCGAACTCGCCGACGATGTGGAAGACGCGCTTGCCGCGCAGACGCTTCAAATCGGCGTTGAACGTGATGAACAGCTCGTCGTCCGGCAGACGCGATATCTTTCGCACCTCCTCGAGTAGCACGTCGTGCGCGCTGTGCTCGATATCCTGAAGGTAGGGTTTGAACTGCGGGCGGCGATGGTTTTCGAGCTCGAACCAGCGCTCGACGCTGCCCCAGGGCTGGTTCGGGCCGACATAACCGCTCTTCACGTAGCCTTTGGGGCCGCGCCGGCTGAGTCCGACGATCGCATTGAACCTCGCCGCGCGCTCCTCCGGCGGCTTCTCGTCGGCGGCGAGGTCCCATTCCTTTCTGAGCCATGCCGGCATGCCGGTGCCGAAGCCGAGGCCGCCGAGCAGGCGATTTTTGAGACCGTACTGCTCCATCAGGTAAAAGTATTCGCCGCCGGTCGAATGGCCCCAGATATACAGATCGTGGCGCGGCAGATGCGTCTCGATGAGTTGCTTCACCGCTTCGAGACACATGCGGAACGTATAGACCGCCAGGCGATTATCGAGCTCGCGCTCCGACGGAACTTCGCCGATGACGAACTCCGGCCGCCGCTCGGGAATGGGCGGCCACGGCTTGCGGCTGAAATGGCCGGGGAGCGACACCGCCAGCACGGGAATTCCCAGCGAAGCGATGTGCTGCGCGACGCCGACGCGCGCGGCCGTAGGCGAAACCTTCGCCAGATCGACGAATTTTTCCGGGCCGTCGGGCGTGAACAAAAACTCGCACTCGTTCGCGGCGCCGCCGTGGATCATGACGATGGCGGTGCGCGGCAGCGATTCCTTTTCCGGTGTCAGCAGCCGGCCGTGAATGTCCCAGCGAAAGAGCTCGTTCGGCCGCTCCGGGTTTGGATATCGATGGATCGTCTCTTCGACTTCTTTTACGTCAAACGATCGGCGCGGGAACGGATCGGGAAACGCGGTGAAGTCGTCCCAGTCCTGATAATAGATGAAGTCGTCGCGCAGTCCTTCGCCGCGATTGAGCGCTGCGATGAATTTTCTCGCCGCTTCCGCCGCGCCGCTCATTGCTCGGCCTTTCCCCGCACGAAAAGGTCGTAAAA
>DASWZY010000195.1:0-27209 GCA_036407055.1 Binatia bacterium | reverse complement strand
CTGCGGCCGCTCCGCGAGCTTTTCGAGAAGCGGTACGACATACGCATTTCTAACTGGCACGGCGATTCCGAAGATCTGCTCAAGCGCGCCGCGGCGGACGACAAAAGGGGCCGCGCGAATTTCGACGTTGCCGTCGGCGGGGACTCGCTGATGGCCGCGCTCGACGCCAAGGGCTACTTCGAGCCGTTCGAGCCGCCGTCAGCGCGAGGCTTTTCCAAACAGCTCCTGATCGCGAGCCGCAGGATGACGGCTTGGCGCGTTTTTGTCTTCGCCATCAACTACAACACACAGCGGCTGAGCGCCGAGCAGGCGCCTAAGACATGGGAGGATCTGCTCGATCCTAAATGGAAGCGGAAGTTTTTAATGCCCAATCCGGCGCTTCATTCCGCCACCCTCCAGTTCCTGCTCAACCTGGAAAAAATTCTTGGGTCGAAATGGCGCTCGGTGGTAGAAGGCCTCGCCAAACAGCGGCCGCGGCTGACACGCGACCCGGCGGAGGCGATCCCGACGCTCGCGTCCGGTGAGCTTCCGCTGGCGATAGGCTACACGAAAGACAAATATCAGTTCGGCGGGCCGATCGATTACGTGAAAATGGAAAAATACCTCGTCTCGTCGAGCTACGCCGCGGTGACGCGCGGCGCGCCGCATCCGAACGCGGCGCGGCTCTTCGTGGACTTTTTCCTCGGCCCCGAGTCGCAGCAGCTGATTGCGAACCTGGGCGATTACGTGCTCCATCCCGATGTGCCCGATCGGTTCGAGAATGACATCAAAGATGATCAGCTCGTACCGATGCGCGTGCCCTCCGCCTCGGAGCGCGAAAGCTGGATAAAGAAGTTCAAGGAGATGTTCAAATAGTGAGGAGTGAGCAGCGAGTAGAGAAAGTCTTTTTGACCCGTCCTCTTAGCTACTCGCTACTTACTGCTCAC
Organism: Binatia bacterium; assembly: GCA_036407055.1. Lineage (GTDB taxonomy): Bacteria > Desulfobacterota > Binatia > UBA9968 > UBA9968 > JAJPJQ01. The sequence goes on along the minus strand of DASWZY010000195.1, from coordinate 26,283 downwards.
TACTCACTTTTCAAGGCATTGTCGCCAGCGCGCCGCCGTCGACGAGCAGATCGGCGGCGGTGATGAAGTCCGACTCCTCGGTGCAGAGAAACAATACCGCCCCCGCGATGTCCGCCGGCACGCCCCGCCGGCCCACGAGATTCTTGACGTAGCGGTTTTCCGGCACGACGTCTTCGCCCACGGGAGAGCCGATGCGGTTCGGCGTCACCGAATTGACGCGGATGCCGTGCGGCGCGAGCTGCGCCGCGAGCGATCGCGTGAGGTTGAGGACGCCGGCCTTCGCGGCGGTGTAAGCGGTCGCGTCCGGGCGGCCGACATAGCCGGATGTGGAAGCCAGATTGACGATGCGGCCTTTTCGCTTGCCGTCGATCATCGCGCGCGCCGCGTACTTGACGCAGAGGAAGACGCTCTTCAGCGACACGTCCATGACCTTGTCCCACTCATCCTCGGTCAGGTCGAGAACGTTCTTGCGGTCGGTCCAAGCGGCGTTATTGACGAGAATATCGATGCCGCCCCATCTGTCGGCGACCGTGCGCACCATCTTCTGCACGTCCGCCCCCGAAGAGACATCGCACACGACGCCGATCGCCCGGTCCTTGTGCTGCGCGTTGATCGCCGACGCCACCTTCTCGCCGCGTCCGCGGTCGAGATCGACCACCGCCACGCGCGCGCCCTCCCGCGCGAGCCAGACGGCGACCTCCTCGCCGATGTTGCGTCCCGCGCCGGTGACGATCGCAACCTTGTTTTCCAGTTTCATAAACAATTCCTCCTCCCGTGTCTTCGCGCAAATCCAATACCATTGCAACGGCCATTTCTTCAATGCGCCGGGCAAAGACAAGCTCGCGGCACCGCAGGCGCGATGCACCGCGGCGGCATTTTTTGCCGGGAACATTTGTTATTTCCGCGATTTTGGGGTAGTAAAGGCTAATTACTTCAGCTTTGAGCTCCAACCGGCAGTCCCGTTAGGAAAGACCGATCGACTTGATGAAAATTCCTTTACTCGATCTCGCCCGAAAATACCGCCAGATCGAGCCCGACCTGCGCGTCCGCTGGGACGAAACGCTTGCGTCGATGCGGCTCCTGAACGGGCCGCAGCTCGCCGCTTTCGAGCGCGAGTTCGGCGAGTTCTGCAGTGTGCAGCACGCGATCGGCGTCGCCTCCGGCACCGACGCGATCTTTCTCTCGCTGCGCGCGCTCGGCGTCGGCGAGGGCGACGAGGTGATCCTCGCGGCGCACACGCCCGCACCGGTGATCGAGCCGATCTTCAGCGTGGGCGCCAAGCCCGTGCTGGTCGACAAGGCTGTTGGCGACTACGGCCTCGACCTCGACTCGCTCAGAGCGGCGATCGGCCCGCGCACGCGCGCGATTCTCACCGTTCATATGCTCGGGCTCCCGTGTGACATGGACCCGCTCGTCCGTCTCGCGAGCGAAAAAAATATTCCCGTCGTCGAGGACGCCTCGCAGGCGCAGGGTGCCGTGTATAAGGGCGGGCGCGCGGCGGGCCTCGGACGCATCACGCCGATGAGCCTGGGACCGGTGAAAAACCTCGCGTGCTACGGCGACGGCGGCGTCGTGCTGACGAACGACGACAACCTGGCGGCCGCCGTGCGGCTACTGCGCGTCCATGGCCAGGCGGAGAAGTACAACCACAAGATTTACGGCTGGAACAGCCGGCTCGACGAGCTGCAGGCCGGCATGCTGCGGCTCAAGCTCTCGACGCTCGACCGCGACAACGCCCGCCGCGGCGACATCGCCGCGCGCTACGACGACGCTTTCCGCAATCTGCCGCTGCGCACGCCGCCGGTCTTTTCCGACCGGACGAGCGTCTATCATCAATACGCGCTCGAGACACCCGACCGCGAGCCGCTGAAAAAATTTCTCGACGCCAAAGGCATCGGCAACGGCATCTATTATCCGCTCTGCCTACACCATCACGAGTCGTGGATCGTCAAAAAGCTGCCCAAATATTCGCTTCCCGAGGCCGAGCGCTACGCGCGCGAGAACCTCGCGCTGCCGGTCTTCGCCGAGCTCCGCGACGAGGAAGTCGATTACATCATCGCGGCGGTGCGGGAATACTTCTCGCGCGACTGAACCCTCTCCGTGCAGAAACTCCGGCTGTCGGTCGTCGCGCCCATGCACAACGAAGAGGGAAATGCGCGTGCGCTTTACGAGGCGATTCGCGACGCGCTCGCGCCGCTGGGCGACTATGAGATCATTTTCGTGAACGACTGCAGCAGCGACAGCACACTCTCCGTCATGCAATCGATCGCCGATCAGGATCCGCGCTTTCACTACGCCGACCTCGAGACGAACGTCGGCGAGAACTGGGCGCTGCTCGCGGGTGTCTCGCGCGCGTCCGGCGAAGTCATCGTGACGATCGACGGCGATTACCAGAACGATCCCGCATATATTCCCGCGATGCTCGATCACTTGTCGCAGGGCTATCGTGTCGTCTCGGGCTGGCGCCGGCACCGGGTCGGCAGCTTCTGGGACCGGCGTCTGCCGTCGCTCGTGGCGAACGCGCTGATCCGATTGGTCAGCGGCGTGCCGGTGCACGACTGCGGCTGCGGCCTGAAGGCGTACCGGCGCGAGGTGATCGCCGGCCGGTATGTACCCAAGGGATTCTTAAACCGCTTCTCGCCGGTGGTGTTCGGGGTGAAAGCGAACGAATTCTCCGAAATAGAGATCGTCGACCGCGAGCGCAAGGCCGGCACGTCGCATTACGGGCTGGGCCGTGTCTTCGAAGTCGCGCGCGACATCTGCGTGCTGCCGTTCGCCGTGGCGGGGGCCGAGCGCTGGATCGTCGCCCTCCTGAGACTCCAGTGGTTGACGGTCACGGTCGGCGCTTTTTTTTTAATTCTCGGCTGGACGATTCCGGCGCTCCTCATTTTGCTCCTCGCCTTTCTGATCTATGCAAACGGGCGCAGCCTGGAGCGCTTCGTCGAAGCGCAGGAGCGGCCGCCGTTCCGCATTAAGGAGTTCCGTTAGACAATGACGATCAACGTCGCGCTCGTCGGTGCCGGTTACTGGGGCCGCAAGCTGCTGCCCAAATTTCGCGCGGTCAAGGACTGCTCGGTCGGGGCCGTATGCGACCTCGACGCCGGCCTGCGGGCGGAATGCCAGAAAGCGTTTCCCGATATCCCGACGACAGCATCCTACGACGACGTGCTGAAAGATCCGAAGATCAATGCCGTCGTGCTGGTGACGCCGCCGGCGACACATTTCGCGCTCGGCAAAAAGGCGCTCGACGCCGGGAAGCACATCTGGATAGAGAAGCCGCTGGCGCTGCGCTACGAAGAAGGGAAAGCGCTCGTCGCCGCGGCGAAGGCGAAGGGCGCCGTGCTCTTCGTCGATCACACGTTTCTCTACGACCGCGCGATCCGCATGACCCAAGAGCTCGCCGAGGGCGGCGAGTTGGGCGACGTCTACCACGTGTTTCTCCAGCGGCTGAATCTCGGCCGCATCAAGCGCGACTCCAACGTCTGGTGGAACTCCGCGCCGCACGACGTGTCGATCCTCTTGTTTGTTTTGAAGGGCCGTCCGGCGAGCGTCACGCTCCAAGGCTATCGTTATCTCCAGCCCGACGTCGAAGACCTCAACATGGCGACGGTCGAGATGTCCGACGGCGCGTCCGCGTTCATCTACCATAACTGGCTTTTCCCCGAGAACACGGCGAAGCTCACGGTTGTCGGCAGCAAAAAGATGCTCGTCTACGAGGGTAAATTCGACAAGCGCGCCGCGACGCTCTACGAGTACGCGACGGGTGCCGGCGCGGGCGGCGCGGCGCCGGACGCGAATACCATCCCGTCGAAGATTTTGGCCGAACGCAACCTCGAGGGGGTGGCCGAGGAAGAGCCCTTGGCATCCGCGGTCGCGGATTTTCTGGGGAGCATCCGCGAGCGGCGCGCGCCGGTTTCGGACGGTGAGTTCTCGCTCAAAGTCCTCGCGGTGCTGGAAGCGGGCGAGCGCTCGCTGCGTGCCGGCGGAAAGAAAATCGCCATCGAATCCTGACGTCGGCCGGCGCGCGCCGGCCGCATTCCCGCCATGAGCGCTGATTCGGTGAGGCAACAAAAAACCCGCAACGGCAAAGCCGAGGCCGTGCCGTCGGTCGCTGCGGGCGCGCTTCTCGTCTCCGCCTTCTGTTTCATTCTCTTTATCTGGGCGCTCTGGGTCTCGCCGTTCTACGAAAAGGGAGAGCCGCGCGAAGGTCTGGTCGTCTGGGAGATCTGGCACAACGGCAGCTGGATCCTGCCGCTGCGCGCCGGCGTCGATATTCCGTCCAAGCCGCCGATGTTTCACTGGATCGCGGCTGTGACCTCGCTCGCGTCGGGAACATTCAACGAATTCACCGTACGCTTCCCCTCCGCCCTGCTCGCCTCACTCGGCGTTCTCGCCGTCTATTTCGCCGGCGCGCGCCTGTGGGGCGCGACCGCGGGTTTCATCGCCGCCGTTGTCCTCGCCACGAGCCCCGAGTGGTGGCGCGCCGCAATCAGCGCGCGGGTCGACATGACCCTCACTTTTTTCATGCTCTGCACGTTCCTGTATTTTTATTTCTTGTACAAAGCCGGCGGCGGAATTGCGCGCAGCCTGCTGCTCGCGCTATTCGCCGGGCTCGCAACCCTTGCCAAGGGGCCGGTTGGCGCCGCGCTTCCCGGAATCGCCGCCCTGCTGTTTCTCTGGCTCAAGCGCGACCTGGCTTTCGTCAAGCGGCTCCATCTCTGGATTTCCATCCCATGCGGCTTGGCGGTCGCCGGGAGCTGGTATTTTCTCGCATGGCTCCAGGGCGGCGAAAGGTTTTTCCTCCGCCAGGTCGTGCACGAGATCGTCGGCACGCCGCTCGGCGCCGCCGGCCACAACCACAACGTCTTTTATTATGTGCCGGCGCTTTTCGCAGGCATGGCGCCGTGGAGTCTATTCTTTCCGGCACTGGCGATTTATCTGTTCCGCCGTCGGCGTCAACTATCCGAAAAAGAGCTGCTCTACCCGGTCGTGTGGTTCGCCGCCATTTTCGTCGTGCTGTCGCTCGCGCTCGGAAAGCGCTCGGTTTACATCCTGCCGCTCTACCCCGCGGTGGCGCTGCTCTTCGCCGCGTGGTGGAGCGACTTGTCGCTCGGGCTCTCGGCGGAAACCCGATGGGCCAAAACGGCCGTGTACGCGATTGCCGCCGTCTTCGTTCTCGGCGGCGTGGCGCTGGCCGCCCAGGCGTTCGGGTTGGACGTCGTCGCTGCGGCCGAGCGCTTCATCCGGCCGAAAAACCGCGCGAGCCTCGCGGTCGTTGCCGGAGTTTTGAACGATTTCCGTACGACGCTGCTTTTCTGCTCGGCGGTCTCGCTGCTGGGCGGCATTTTTCTCATCCGGGAAGTCCGGCGCAACGCCTGGAACGCTGTCGCGCTAAGCCTTGCGACGGTGCTCATGATCTCGCTCAGCGCGATCCAAAGCACGTTCCATCCGGCTCTGGCGGGCAACTACAGCTTTCGACCGTTCATATCGCGAGTGCGCGGCGAGACTACGGCCGGCATGCCGGTCGTCTTTTACAGGGGCGCCAACAAAGCCGCGCAGTTTTACGCCCGCGCCTATCTGCCGTCGTTTCTGCCGCTCGAGCGGCCCGCAAAGCCGCCCTACTATATGCTTATCCGGGAGGACGACTGGCAGATGCTCAAGGATAAACGTGGCCTGAAGGAGATCGACGCGAGCGAGACGACCGGCTGGGACGGAAGCGAGCGGCTCTTCCTCGTAGTCGTCGCACCCGGCGCCGAGATTCGATTGCCGGACCTCGTTGAGCCGGCCGACGAAGGAGACGAGCCGTGACACCGGCAGCGGCCGCCGACCGCCCGCGCTCGCTACCCGCGTTGCTCGACGATAGCCGCCTGGCGGCGGCGCTTCTCGCGCTGGCTGCGGTTTTTGTCCTATTTCATGATCTCGGCGGCGCCGCCCTCTTCAATCCCGACGAAGGGCGCAACGCCGAAATCGCCCGCGAAGTGCTGGAGACCGGCAATTGGATCACGCCCTACTATAATTTTCTTCCGCGGATCGAAAAGCCGATGTTCTTCTACGCGGTGACGGCGGGAAGCTTTAAGCTTTTCGGCGTCTCCGAGGCGGCGGCGCGCCTACCGTCCGCGCTGGCGGCGCTCGGTATTCTCGTCATGACTTATTTTTTCGTCCGCCGCATAGCCGGCGAGCGGGCGGCGCTCTGGAGCGCCCTCGCGCTCATCACTGCAGTACAGTTCAATATCTTTGCGCGCATCGTGATCGTCGATATGGTGCTTGCGTTCTTCATCACATCGGCGCTGATAGCATTTTATCTCGCGACTATAGCGGAAGCGCAGAATGTTAAACGGCGCTATTACTTCCTGATGTACGCTGCGGCCGCAGTCGCGACGCTCGTCAAAGGGCCGATCGGTTTCATCTTTCCCGGGATGATCGTGGTCGCATACATCGCCGCGCGGCAGAAATGGACGACGCTCAAAGAGATGAAGCTCGGCTGGGGCGTATTGATCTTCCTGCTGATCGTCGCGCCCTGGTACGCCGCCGCGGAGATGCGCCGCCCCGGATACCTCGCCTACTTTCTCGGCCAGGAGAATTTCGCCCGCTTTCTCACGCCGCATTATAACCGCAGCAAGCCGTGGTATTACTTTTTCGGCGTCGTTGTCATCGGCTTTTTTCCGTGGACGCTTCTCCTGCCGCGCGTCGCGGCGCGGCTCTGGCAAAAGTGCGACGACTTCGCGTTGTTTGCGCTGCTGTGGCTCGTCGTGCCGTTCGTTTTTTTCAGCTTTTCCAGCTCGAAGATGTCCGAGTACCTCCTGCCGATTTATCCCGCGCTCGCGGCGCTCGCCGGAACAACGCTGGCCCACGGCCTTAAGCGGATCGATCTCGGCCTCCTCGCGGCGGCCTGGCTGCTGCTCGGCCTGGCTTGCCTCTACTTATTTGTCGGACTGTTCGCGCCGGCCGCCGTCCCGGCGGTCGGCCGCGAATTCGTCGCCCAGCTTCCGCGCGCGGAACTCGCGCCGATGGCACTCGTCGCCGCGCTCGTTTTCCTCGCCGCTGCGTGGACGACGCTGGCCGCACCGCTCGAGCGGCTGATGCCGCTTTGCTGCGTCGCTTTCGCGGCGGTGTTTTTTCTCGCGCACCGGGTGATTGCCCCGATTTCTCTCGAGCGCTCCGATAAAGCGCTGGCGCATCGTTCCGCAGCGCTCGTGCGCCCGGCAGACGCCCCGGTGCCGGTCGTGATCTACGACACATATCTTCCAAGCCTCCCCTTTTATCTCGGGATTCACCGGCCCATGCCGGTCGTGGCGCATCGGGGCGACGACGAAATCCTGGGAAGCTTCTATCTGTCGAAAGAATGGCCGGCGCCGGCTCCCGGTTACGAGCCGGCGCTGTTGACTTATGAAGAATTTGACCGACAATGGGGCCAAAGAAAGCTTCTGGTATTCGTTAAAGAAAAACGCCTGTTCGAGCTCCACGGAGCGAAAGTTTTGCTCCGGGCCGATGGCGTCGCGCTGGTAACGAACCGCTAAATGTAAAATTTCCATGAACACACTAAATACCGTATCCACACTCGCGTACGATAAGCCGATCGCGGCATCCGAGCGCGGCACGCGCTGGGACATCCTCTTTCTCGCCGCGATTTTTCTCGCGCTCGCCGCCTGGACGTACCTGCTCCCGCCGATCTGGAATCACGGCGAAGCGCGCGAGGGGCTGGTCGTCCAGGACATTGTCCAGGATCACGAATGGGTTCTGCCGGACCCCAACGAAGGGATGCCTTCCAAGCCGCCGCTGTTCCACTGGATCGCGGCCGTTCTCGCGCTGCCGCTCGGCCTCTCCGACTGGACCGTGCGCCTCCCGTCGGCGCTCGCGGCGGGCGCGATGGCCACGATGACTTTCATGATGGGGAAAGCGTTCGGTGGGAGGCGCACCGGCTGGTTCGCCGTCGGCGCGCTGCTCGGCATGTACGAATTCTGGGTCTCCGGGACCGAAGCGCGCGTCGACATGGTGTTCGCCGCGTGTGTCACGGCATCGCTCACGGGTTTTTTCTTCTGGCAGCGCGACGGGCGCGAATGGAGCCGCGCACTCTGCTATCTCGGCGCCGCGCTCGCCGTGCTCGCCAAGGGCCCCGCCGGCGCCGCTTTCCCTGCGCTCGTCATCATCGCTTTCCTCGCCGCCGACAAGCGTCTCAACCAGCTTTGGAAACTCTGGTCATGGCCGTGGGTCGCGCTGACACTCACTATCGACATCGGCTGGTACGCCGGCGCCTATCGTATCGGCGGCGAGCGCTTCCTCGACGTGCAGATCTTCCGCGAGAATTTAGACCAGGTTCTCGGGGCCCATGGTTTTTCGACACGCCATAGCAAATTCGCCGTATTCGGCTGGCTGGCAACGCGATTCTTTCCTTGGAACCTCGCGCTGCTCGCGGCGCTCGTCCATCGCTTCCGCGGCGGACGCGAGGACTCGGCAGGCCGCTTTCTCCATGCCTGGTGGATGGTGATCTTCATGATCGTGTTTCTCTCCACGATCAAACGCGCAGTTTATCTGCTCCCGGCCTACCCGGCGGTCGCGCTGATCGCGGCGCGTGCGCTCGCGGCGCTCGCCGACGGCGAAGCGCTGAAGGCGCGTCTCGCCGCGCTGAAGATAGGTCGGCTGCAGAGCTTAGCCCTGCTCGTCGCGCTCGTCGACCTCGCGTTGATCCTCCCGAATCCCTCGGTGTGGAAGCGCGAAGTGGCGTTTCGCGGCATGCTGGATTTCGTGCGCGAAGTCCAAGCCGCCGTTCCAGGAAACAGCCGGTTCTACGCGAGCCCGGAGTTATCGAATCCGACGCTGCAGGTTATTGCTTACCGCCTCGATCGCCATATACTTCGCATGCCGCTTTCGTGCGGCAGGCCCAACGACTATTTTCTCGCGCGGGCCGCCGACGTGGGCGAATTGAAAGTCGTCGTAAGCTCGCCGGATGGAAAGACGATCGTTATGAAGGGCGCGATGCCCGATCCTCAGGCTTGTGAAATCGAGAAGGCGCAGCTGCCGCCGCCGATCGATCAAGACGAACCCGACTGACGTCGTCCGCCGTAAAGCACGAAGACGAGGCCGCCGACAAGACCGCTCGCGACGACGATCGCGAGCCACACGATGCTGCTGGCGATCGCCCGCTCGGGAGCGACGCCGAGGCGCCCGAGAAAAAACAAATAGCCGCCCTCGCGCAGTCCGATGCCGCTGATGCTCACCGGCAGCATCGCCACGACATCGACCAACGGGAAAAAAACCAGCGCGTAGCTCCACGGCAGCTCGAAAGCGAGCGCGTCGGCGATGAGAACTTGGATCGCCACTTGAATCAGATGGAACGCCAGCGACAGCAGCACGGCTTCGGCCAGGACGTCTGGCCGCCGCCAGTATGCGTTTCCCATGTCAAAGAGCTTTTGTGCCAGCGAGTGGCGAATCTTCGCGAGCCATCGTCCCGCGAGCGGAAACGCCGCGTAGGCGAGGATCGGCAGAACGGCGACGATGTAAGTTGCGTAGCGCACCGCCGGTGGAAAAAGCTCCGCATAGCCGGGAAACGCGAGGAGCGCAACGGCGGCGATCCAGAACAGCACCGCCATGCCGATGGTGCGGTCGGCTAGGATCGAGATCACCGCGCGCGTCGCGGTCTCGGCGCGGTCGACGGCGCCGGCGTCGCGCGCGAGATAGTAAACTTTCCCGGCGTCGCCGCCAAGCGTGCTCGGCGCGAAAAGATTGAAGAACATTCCGATGTAGTAGAACGCGACGAACTCTTTCAGCGAATTCTTGAATCCCAGGGGGCGCGCGAGCATCGCCCAGCGAACAGCCGTCAGAACTTTCCCGACTATGTACGCGACGAGCGCTGCCGCCAAAAAGTCAAACTTCGCGGTGGAGAGCGTCTGGAGGAACTGCCGCCAGTCGAGACTCCAGAAAAGGATCGCGAGCAGCCCGACGCCGACGGCCGCTTTGATCCAGATAATCCACGAGGCGCTTTTTTTCGGCATGTCGAGACCGGCTTCTATCTTCGCGCCGTGCGCTTGTCAATCAAGTGAGTCGTTGTGCGGCGTCGGCGGGCGGTATAAGAATAACGAGACGGAGGGCGCCATGAAAATCCTGCATACGATGATCCGGGTGAACGACCTGGACGAATCGATCCACTTTTACTGCGAGCTGCTCGGCATGCGGCTGCTGCGGAAAAAGGAATATCCGTCGGGGCGCTTCACGCTCGCCTTCGTCGGCTACGGCGACGAGGCTTCCAGCGCGGTCGTCGAGCTCACGCACAACTGGGATACGCATCAATACAATGTCGGCGACGGCTTCGGTCACATCGCCGTCGGCGTCGACGATATCTACGCGACCTGCGAGGCGCTTCGCGGCAAGGGCGGCAAGATCGTGCGCGAGCCCGGACCGATGAAGCACGGTACGACCGAGATCGCCTTCGTCGAAGACCCGAACGGCTACAAGATCGAGCTCATACAAGCAAAACGTTAAAGGGTTAATGGCGTTTGTCTGGTTTAAAAGTTTAAGGGTTGCAGAGTTGAACGGTTAAAAACAAAAATCCGATTCTAAACTCTTTAACCTTTAAACCCTTCAACCCTTAAACTTTCTCTCAGCTCCGGGAATGCGTCTCTCAGCTCTCGCGGCAAATCCGGCACGTCGAGGCCGAGCGCGCGCTTGAGCATGAGACCGTCGGCGACGGCGCGGCCGCGCGCGTGGTTGTTGAGATAGGCGCGGATTTTCCGTGTCTCCGGCTTGCCGGCGATCTCTTTCACTTTCTTCGCCAGCGCCTGCATCTTTACCGTTCCATAAAGATAATCATAGCGCTCCCACGACTCACCGTGCTCCCACCATTGCGCGATGTTGCGGCCGTGAAGCCTGAGGTAAAAGATGCCCCCGCTCGGCGCGAACGGCTGGCGCACGGAGGACGCGAACTTCGGCTCGTCGATGACCGCCCACGCGGCGCCGCCGTCGGCGAGAAGCTTTTCCGTCGCGGGCCGCCGGTCGCTCCAGCTCCGGTGCCTGAGCTCGACGACCTTCTCGAAGTTGCGAAACGCATCGAGCGTCCACGAGACGCGCTCGGCGTTGGCCGGCGTGAAATAAAACCCCGCCGGGTACTGAAACAACAGCGCGCCGAGCTTGCCGGCCTCGGCGAGCGGCGCGATCGCCTGCTTGAAGAGCTCTACATCGTCGGCGGTCGGCTCCTCCCAGCGCTCGCGCGGCGCGCCGGGCTCGCCGAGCCGCGTCGCGTGCGTGAATTTTTGCCAGACCTTGACGGAGAATTCGAAGCCGTCCGGTGTTTTCGCCGCCCATGCGCGCGCCATCGCCGGCGCGGGCGGCCGGTAGAAGCTGCTGTTGATCTCGACCGTATCGAAAAAATCGGCGTAGTAGGAAAGCTCGTTGAAACCGCGCCGCCGCTCGGCGGGATAAAAAACGCCGTCCCAGCCTTTCGGCGGCACGCCGGGATAGGAGTAGCCGCAGGTGCCGATCCGGACGTCCGTCATCGCGCCGCTAATTTGCATCGAGCGCCGTTTTCCACTAGGATGATCGAGCTCCCGTTCGAGAAAATAAAATTTCTACAAGAGGCATTGCTGCATGGCGACGATGATTACGAGCGAGTGCATCAACTGCGGCGCTTGCGAGCCGGAGTGCCCCAATAACGCGATCTCGCAGAGCGAAGAGCTCTACGTCATAGACCCGCTGCTCTGCACGGAATGCGTCGGCTTTCACGATTACGAGGCGTGCGCCGCGGTATGTCCCGTCGACTGCTGCGTCACCGATCCCAACAACGTCGAGAACGAAGAGGCTCTGATCGGCCGCGCCAAGGCGATCCATCAAGACGTCCAGTTCGGCGATACGTTCGAGTCGCGCTTCCGCAAAGGCGATAAGCCGGCCCCCACGGCGGCGAAGAAGCCCGCCGCGCAGCCGCAAAGCGACGCCGCCGCGGCCGTCGCCGTATCGGCGGAGTCGGCCGCTCCGGCAGCCGTCGAGACGCTGGAAGACGCCGAGACGATCGAGCCGCCGCTTCCGCCCGCCGATGCTTGGTCGATACCGCTCCGCTGCTACAAATGCAATGAAAGCTTCGATTTCCCCGTCGGCCGCTTCATGGTCGGCAACGTCCTCTGGTGCCCGCACTGCCACAAGTCAATGGTCGTGCGCGACAACGTCAATTATCAGATCCGCACGTTGTTGAAGGACTTTTACGAAGGCTGGGAGAAAGACGAGACGGAATTTCGCGCGCGGCGCGAGCGCGAGCTGAGAGAATTCCGCGAGAAGCGCGCGAAGGAGCTGCGCGAGTTCGAGAACCGCCGGCGCCAGGGGCTCGAAAAAATCAAAGCCCGCTTCGCCGAGCTCGGCGACAACTACGACGCGCCCGGCCGTCCCGTCAAAAAGGGTTCGTTCGGCTGGGGATGATCGCTTCCACGCTGCATCTCGTCGCACTCGCCGCCTATCTCGGCGCCGTCACGGGTCTCTGGGCGATCGTCTTCCCGAGCTATGCGGCCGTGCGAAGCCACGAATCGCGGATCACGCTCCTCGCCCGGAGCCTCAAAATTTACAATCCCGTGCAATGCGGCGCGCTCGGCGTGCTGGTTATCACCGGCGCGCTCCAGGTAACGGACTTGAAGGACGCGTATCGCGGCTCGTTCGCGCAGGTGTTCGGCGCGACGCTCGGCTGGAAGCTCGTGCTCGCTTTCATATTGATCCTCCTCAGCACATATCAAAGCATGGGCGTCGCGCTCCGCTTCGTCCGCCGCTACGACGGCGGCGACGCAATAACTCCCGCCGAGCTCGACTCGATCGCGAAGCGGATCCGCGGCGCGACGCTGCCGCTCCTCGTGATCGCGGCAGCGACCGTGTGGCTCGGGCTCGAACTCCGCCGCTGACCGCTTCCATTCCTCGATGCTTGCCGCTCTGTTTCTCTGCTTCTTTCTCTCCGGCGCCGCCGCCTTGGTCTACGAGGTCGTATGGATGCGGATGCTGACGCAGATTTTCGGCAGCACCGCCTACGCCGTCGCGACCGTGCTCGCCGCCTTCATGGCCGGTCTCGCGCTCGGCAGCTACGTCTTCGGCCGTCTCGCCGAGAGGCGGACGAGCCTGCTGCGGTTGTACGGCGCGCTGGAGCTTGGCGTCGGCGTCTACGGCTTCGTCGCGCCGTCGCTGTTCTTCGCCGCGCGCGGAATCTACGCGCCGCTGTTCTGGCTGTACGAGCTCTCGCCCGGCGCGTTCAACATCGTGCTTTTCATCCTCGCGTTTCTCCTGCTCGCCCTGCCGACCTTTCTCATGGGCGCGACGCTGCCGGTGCTGAGCCAGGTTTTCGTCCGGAACAAGGGCCATCTCGGGCAGCGCATCGGCGATCTATACGCGACGAATACGCTCGGCGCGGTCGTCGGCTGCGCGCTCGCGGGGTATTACCTGATTCCGCAGCTCGGGCTCAGCAGCACCGTTTATACCGCGGCGATCGGCAACATCGTCATCGCGGTCATCGTGATGATGCTAAGCCTCGCGCCGTACGGCGAAGCGTGGGAAGCCGCCGACGAAAAAGCCGACGTCGCGCCCGGACGCCGGACGCCGACCGAATGGCTGCTGCTCGCCGCAATCGCGCTGTCCGGCGCGGCGGCGATGATTTTTGAAAACGCCTGGACGCACGCGCTGACGCTCGTGATCGGAGGCTCGGTCTATTCGTTCACGACGATGCTGCTCACATTTCTCGTCGGCCTCGCCGCGGGCGGCTATCTTTACGCGCGCGTCTTAGGGCGCCAGCCGGTCACCATCACGGCCTTCGGCGTCGTCGAGCTGAGCGTCGGCATCACAGCGATCACGACGATTCCGATGTTCGAAAAGCTCCCGCTGGTGTTTCTCCGCCTGCATGAGAGCTTCGGCGACTCCTTCGCGCTCTTCCTCGCCATCCAGGTGCTGCTCGCGTTCGTGGTGATGTTCATCCCCGCGCTGCTGCTCGGCATGACGTTCCCGCTCGTCGTCAGTCTCTTCACCCAAAACATTTGCCGTGTTGGCAGCAGCGTGGGAACCACGTACGCCAGCAACACGCTCGGCGCGATCGCCGGCGCCTTCATCGGCGGCTTCGTCCTGCTGCCGCTCGTGGGCATCCAGCACAGCATCGTCATCGGCGCGCTGCTGAACCTGGCGGTCGCCTGCGCGCTGTTGATCGGCGACGCACGGCCGGGCAGGCCCGTTCGCCTCGCGATCGGCGGAGCGGTCTCTGCCGCGCTTGTCATTATCGGACTGCGGTTCACGTACTGGGATCCCGTCGTCATGACCAGCGGCGTCACGGTGTATGCCAACCGATATGCAGCGATCCCGACCGATTCGCTCCGTCTCGAAGAAATGCACCGCGATCGCCTGCTTTATTACCGGGAAGGTCTCACCGCGACGATCAGCGTGCACGAGATGCGCTTCAAGACCTACCGCTATTTCAAAACGAACGGCAAAGTCGACGGCTCCTACGGCGACGCGCTCACGATGCTGATGACCGGCTATCTTCCGATGCTGCTCCGGCCCGACGCGCGCGACGTGGCAGTCATCGGCCTCGGCACCGGCATGACCGTCAAAGCGGTCGGGACATTCCCGGTAAAGAAGATCGACGTGCTCGAGATCGAGCCGGCAATGGCCGAGGCCGCAGCCTATTTCGGCCAAAAAAACGGCCACATTCTGAAAGACCCGCGCGTGCGGCTGATCCCGTCGGACGGCCGGAATTACCTAATGGCTGTGCCGCGCCAGTACGACCTCATCATCTCCGAGCCGTCGAACCCGTGGATCGCGGGCATCGCGAGCCTGTTCACGCGCGACTTTTACGCGACCGCGCGGCAAAAGCTCACGCCCGACGGCGTTTTCGCGCAATGGCTGCATAACTACTCCATGTCGCCCGACGATTTTCGCATGGTGCTGCGCACCTTCGCCGAGGCGTTCCCGCACGTCTCGGTGTGGAACTTCCAGGAGAGCGATTTTCTCCTGATCGGCAGCCAGAAAGAGCAGGGCTTCGATTATCCGCGCGCGCAAAAATTCCTTTCGAGCAACGAGATCCTCCGGGACGACTTCCAAAGTCTCGGGCTTTCCGACGCCTATTCCGTCCTGGGCTTTTACCGCATGGGGCGGCCGGAGTTGCTGAGGCTCGCGGAGGGCGCCGAGTACAACACGGACGATAACGCGCGCCTGGAATTCTCCGCGCCGCGGAGCCTCGGCACCAACACCTCAGAGCTCAATCGCAAGATCATGGAGCCGTTCGTGGCTCCGGCGCCGTGGGCGGCCGACGCGCCGGTCGCGCCCGAACGCCGCCGTTATCTTATCGCCGAGGCGCTCCACGCGAGCGGTTGGGAAGAGCGCGCGCTCGCCGAAGTACAGCAAGCGCTCGCGGTCGATCAGGCGAACGCCGATTATCATCTGCTGCGCGCGCAGATCCTCGCGGCGCAGGACAAGACCGCCGAGGCCAGCCGGGCGGCTCAGATCGTCATCACGCTCGACGGCAGCAAAGTGAAAAAGGTTATGGCGTTGGCGAAAGATCTTTACACCGGCGAAGCGAGCCAGGTCTACCTGAAGGCGATCGAGGCGAACCCTAAAGAGATCATTCCGTACCTCGGGCTCGGCACCGTCGAGCTCCAGCGCAACCGCATCGACGACGCGGAAGCGTGGCTGCGCAGGGCCGAGGCGCTCCAGCCTAAGCACGCCGCCGTCCTGCTCGCGCTCGGCCGGCTCGAAGTCGTACGGAAAAATTATCCGCGCGCCGTCGTGCTGCTCGAGGCCGCGCGCGCGGCGCCCGAGGGCGAAGAGTCGTCGATCCTCTACGGCACCCTCGGGAACGCGTATGTGCAGCTCGGGCGCTGGGACGAGGCCGTCAAGACGCTCGAGCAGGCGCTGCTGCGGCAGCGCAAGAACAGCGAGTGGCGGCTGCTGCAGGCCCGCGCGCTGACGCGCCTCGGCAGGCCGCGCGAAGCCGAGCTCCGCTACCGCGAGGTACTGGCGATGGAGCCGAGCAACGGGGAGGCGTGGGAAGGCCTCAAGTCTCTCGGCCGGCGATACTGATGTTTCTATTGACAACCGGAAATCCTATGACAATTATGAAATCGCAAGCCGGCAGTCCTCGACTCGCCGGCTTTCGGATTTAGGAGACTGTCCAATCATGGCACGGGTGAAGAAAAAAACATCGACCGCAAAGCTGCGCAACGCGAGCGCGCTCGACGAGCACAACCAGGACGAGCCGGAAGAGCAAGGGCTCGCGAGCGACGAAGCCGGCCGGCTGAAGATCAAAAAGAATTACGAAGAGCTGCTCGGTATTCGAGTCGAGAAGCTCAAAGGCCGGGTGCTGAACCGCGAGAAGATCAATAAGAGCATCGACGGAATTTACTACATCTGTTTTTCCTGCAAGCGGATCGCGCACAATCTCGACGAAGGGCTTGTCGAAGATCCCGTGAACCAGGTGAACTACTGCGCCGCCTGCGCGAAGGAAAAAGGCATCAAAGCGGCGGCGAGCTGATCCCTCCCAGCGCCGCATCAGACTGACATTCCCAGCTCAGCCAGTATGCGTTTCAAGTCCTCCGGCAGCGGCGATTCGACGCTGATTCTGTGCTCTTCGGCCGGATGCCGGAATTCGATCGAATGGGCATGCAGAAACTGCCTTCCGAGACCGAACACGTCACGCTGCTTGCCGCCGTAAAGCGGATCGCCGACGATCGGATGGCCCGCGCTCTGCAAATGCGCGCGGATCTGATGGGTGACGCCGCGCGCGATCTCGATTTCAAGCAGGCTGAAGCCGCGCGCGCTTAAGCGGCGGCGAAAGCGCGTCGACGCGGGCCAGCTGCGCGTCCGGCGCTTTTGATTCTGCTGCGAAACCGGCCTCATCTTCCCGCGCTCTTTCGAATCGTGGGCGAGCGGAACCGCGATCGTCCCGGCCTCGTCGGCGACGCCCCACACCAACGCCCAATAGATTTTTTTTATCGCGCCGGCCGCGGATTGCCCCCGCAATTTTTCGAACGACGCCTGATCTTTGGCGGCGAGAACGAGCCCCGAGGTGCCTCGATCGAGACGGTTGACGAGCCCCGGCTCCCACGGGCTCCGGCCGACGCCGCTAAGAGCCGGGCGCGCGGCTGCGAGAAAGTTGGCGAGGCTGCGCTTTTCGCGGCCTGAAAAGCCGTGCGTCGCGATGCCGGCCGGCTTGTCGACGACGATGACCGCATCGTCTTCGTAACGGACGACAATGCCGAGATCCGGCTCGGGCGGCGGCGCGGTCGCGAGCCAGTGCGGATCGCCGCGGAAAACCACTTCATCGCCGCCGGAAAGGCTGTCGCCTTTGCGGCCGCGGCGGCCGGCGAGCCAGAACGCCCCCTCCTCGATCGCTTTCTGCGCTTCTCGGGCGGAGAGATGCGGCAGACACCGGCGCACGAAGGCGTCGAGGCGGATCGCGCGGGTTTCCGCGGGCACAATCCAGGATGTCGCACAGTTCATCGCATTATCGGGGCTTTAATGGTATCTAACCCATCGGAGTCGAACAATGAAGCCCGAGTTTTTCGCCGTCGTCATGGCCGGCGGCAAAGGAAGCCGCTTCTGGCCGCTGAGCCGTCCGAGCCGCCCGAAGCAGATGCTGCGGCTGCTCACGGCGAAAAGCCTGGTGCGCGAGACCGTGAATCGGCTAACGCCGGTTTTCGGGCGGCGCAACATTTTGATCGTCGCGGTCGACGAGCAGCAGCGCGCGATGCGCCGCGAGCTGCGCATGCTGCCGAAGCGCAACTTTCTGATCGAGCCGCTGGGAAAAAATACCGCGCCGTGCATCGGTCTCGCCGCGATAGAGCTGCTCGAGCGCGATCCCGAAGCGATCGCGGCGATCCTGCCGGCCGATCACTGGATATCCGACACGCGGCGGTTTTCCCGCGCGCTGGAAAAAGCGATCGCCGTCGCCGCCGAGACGGACGCGCTCGTCACGCTCGGCATTCGCCCCGCGCACCCCGAGACCGGTTACGGCTATATCGTGAAGGCGAAAGGCCGCGCGCAGGCGCGGCGTGTCAGGGGCTTCGTCGAAAAGCCGCCGGCCGCCCACGCGCGCAAGCTGATCGCCTCCGGCGCGCTGTGGAACAGCGGCATCTTCGTCGCGCGCGTCGCGACATTCCTCGCGGCGTTCCGCCGCTACGCGCCGCAGATCGCGCGCAGACTCGACGCCATCGCCGCGATTGCGCACGGCCGCAGCCTCGGCGGCCTGTCTTCCGCCGCGCGCGCGGCGCTCAAGCGCGAGTACAGGAAGATGCCGAACGTATCGATCGACTATGCGGTAATGGAAAAGGCCGGATCGGACGGGAAAGTCATGACGATCGAGGCGGACTTCGGCTGGAGCGACGTCGGCAACTGGGAGGCGCTCCACCGGATGCTGCCGAAGAAAAGATCCGGCAACGCCGGAGTGGGGCCGCACTTCCCGTTCCGCTCGAGCAACTGCCTCGTATATTCCGCCGACGGCCGTCTGGTCGCGCTGGTCGGCATGGAAAACACCGTCGTGGTGGACACGCCGGACGCGATTCTCGTCGCAGATATTCGCCGCGCGCAGGAAATCAAGGATTTGACCGACGAGCTGAGTCTCCGCGGCTTCCGCAAATACGTCGCTAAATGAGTTTTTCCGCCGCCCAGCCCAGGATGTAGCCGATCGCGCAGGCCGCTACGCCCAAGAGCATCGTTTCGAGGCCCGAGCGCAGCGCGTTCGCCTTCGTAAGGCGCGTCTTGACCGCACCGACAGCGAAGAGAAACGCGACCGAGACGAGAATCGCCGTCCAGATCGCCGTTCGCATGTTGCTCACGAAAAAGTATGGGAGGATCGGCGGCAGCGCGCCGGCCACGAAGGAAAGCCCCATCGTCACCGCGACCTGCACCGGCTCGTCGAGATGCTCCTCGAACAGGCCGAGTTCCTCGCGCGTCATGAAGCGCAGGAGCAGCTCCTTATTCGACATGACGCGGTCGACGATCATCTCCTGCTCCGGCCGCGTGAAGCCCATCTCGCCGTAGATCTCGCGGATCTCCTGCGCCTCCTTCTCAGGCATCTTTTCAATCTCCCACTTCTCGCGCTCGATCTCGGAGTGGAAGAATTCCCGCTGCGACTTCGTGGCGAGGTAGGCGCCGAGCGCCATCGATACCGCGCCGGCGACGATTTCCGCCATGCCGGCCAGAAGAATGTAGCGGCTCTGCGCGATCGAGCCGGTGACGCCGGCCAAAAAACCGATCGTCGTCACGAGCCCGTCGTTAATGCCGAAGATGACTTCGCGGATAGCCCGCCCCTTCGGCGTGTGCCAATCCTCGACGTGATGGCGCTGGATAACCGCGGGTTCCGCCATGCGTGGAAGCTACCATCCGAGATTTTAAAAGCCAACAGAAAATCGCCGCGCGCTGCGCAACATCCGTTTACATTGACTTCATCGCACCGCTGCTTTACTTTTGCTCATTCTTCAGGAGAGCGTATGAATCCGAGCGGTCCGCTGCGCGACGGCGAGACGGTCATTTTCATCGACCGCAAAGAGCGCGAATATCTCCGGCGGCTCGCCGCCGGCAAAGAAATAAAAATCCGCGACGGTAAGCTCGCCGCGGACGAAGTGATCGGCCGTCACGAAGGCACGCTCGTGCGCTCGTCGCTGAGCGATACCTTTCTCGTCTTCCGCCCCACGCTCGCGCAGCTGATTCCGAATCTCCCGCGCCAGGCGCAGGTGATTTATCCCAAGGACATCGGCTCGATCCTCGTCTGGGCCGATATCCAGCCGGGGCTTGCGGTGGTCGAGTCCGGCGTCGGCGCCGGCGCGCTCACGGTCGCGCTGCTGCGCGCGCTCGGCCCTTCGGGGCGGCTCGTCTCATACGAATTGCGCGACGACTTCGCGCGCATGGCGAAGGAAAACGTCTCGCGCTACTACGGCGCGGCGGAGAACTGGACGCTCAAGCTCGGCGACGTGGCCGAAGCGTTGGACGAGGCCGAGGTCGACCGCATCATCCTCGATCTGCCCGAGCCGTGGCAGGTGACGGAAAAATCCTGGGCGGCGCTCCGTCCCGGCGGCATTCTGCTCAGCTATCTGCCCACGGTCATTCAAGTGAAGACGCTCGTGGATTCCATCCGCGCGCACGGCGGCTTCGCCGCCGTCGAGACTTTCGAGACGCTCTTCCGCTACTGGCACATCAAGGAAATGAGCATGCGCCCGCAGCACCGCATGGTCGCGCACACGGGATTTATTACGGTCGCACGGAGATTGGCGGGGAAATAAAAATGTTTAAAAGTTTGATAGGCGCGGCAGTAAGTTTATTTTCCTTGCTCGCCTTCACTTTGCCTGCTCAATCTAAATTCATCATGCCGCAGATGACTCCCATCGATAGGCTCGTGAAAAATGCCGAAGCCTATCTTGTAAAACATCCGAATGAAGCTGATGCCCATTACACCCTTGCGCGCTTTCACTATTTGGCCTTTTCGCTGAAACGCAACCAAGCCCCGGCGATCGAGGATCAAGGACGTCTAATTCCTGCGGAGCAATGGATGCTGGACCAGCCTTACTTCAAGCCGAAGGGAAATCCCGGTGCGAAGCTCCAAGATAATGAATTAATCGATCACGCCGCGCGCGGTGTTCGGAGCTTCAAGGAAGCCATACGACTCGACCCGAGAAACGCTCTTTACCAACTCGGCTTTGCGTCCCTATTCGAGGAGTTCTGGCGGTGGAGTAAAAAAACGAGACCCGCTGCGACGCCACCGGAACTGCGAGATATAACGCTCAGATCGGTTCGCGATGCGTATTCAAAAACCCTCACGCGCGCTCTTGCCAAAGAATCAATCGCTCAGGAGTCTCCAGTCCTCGGCGTAAGAAAAAGTGTTACCGGCTATGAGGCAGCGGCTGGGGTGGTACGTGTTGGGCAGGACGGAAGCATGACCGACGCCGATAAGGCGGAATTAAAGCGAGCGAAGACGGCGATGACCTATTTTGATAAACTATCGGAGAAAGGCTTTTTTACCCCCATTGCTTTCTCGCTTCAGCCTGCATTGCATCTCGCCGACCTTCTCGACCCCGACAAAACCGTCGACTTCGACCTGCGCGGCTACGGGCCGCGCGAGACTTGGCCGTGGGTCAAGCCCGAACTCGGCTTTCTCGTCTGGGACCCGAACGAGAGCGGCCGGATCGAATCGGCGCGCCAGATGTTCGGCGGCTATACGTTTCAAATCTTTTGGCGCACGGGCTACGACGCGCTCCGCGCGCTGGACGATAATGACGACGGAGTTCTTTCCGGCTCGGAGCTGGACGGCATCAGCGTGTGGTTCGACCGCAACGGCGACGGCAGCTCGCAGCCGGACGAGGTAGTGCCCGTGCACCGCCTGGGAATCGTTTCAATCGCCGTGACCTTCAATGAATACGACGACATTCACCCGACGAACTCTCATGGGATTACGCTCAAAGACGGGCGTACTCTGCGTTCTTGGGACTGGATGGTCGAGCCGCACACGGCGTCGCGCGTAGCAGCCCGATAGAGAAAATAAAAAAGGCGAAAGCGGCTCGCGCCGCCTTCACCTTTCCACCCTTTAAGTTTTATGGATAGGCTTTCCGATCACTCCGGGCACTGGAGCTGAATGTAGTTGCCCTCGGGATCGTAGAAGTAGAGCCCCCGCCCCGTCGGCCGCGCGACGGGCTTGTCGATGAGCACCTTGACTCCGGCCTTCTTCAATTCGTCGACGGCATTGTCGAAGTCTTCCTTATTCGTCTGCAGCGCGATGTGCGCCGTGCCGTCGTCGAAATCGCCGCGCTCGATCGGCTTGGGGCGCTGGAAGAGAACGAGGCACATGCCGTCCTCGCAGAACAGGCGCGAGATCGACGGATACATGCCGTAGACTTCCTTGTACGGGCCGCCGCTGTCGACGTCGAAGCCGACCTTGGTGCATTTCATACCAAGGACTTCGCTGTAGAATTTCGTCGCGCGGTCGAGGTCGTTGACCGGCAAGCCGATGTGATAGACCTTTTTAATCTTCATAGATTTCTCCTCCTGCGCTGATTGATTTTATACCGCGCCGCCGCGGCTGTTTTCAAGGGCGCGAAAACGGAGCTTTCTCCTTGTAGAGCGGCAGGGCTTTTGTGTAGATTAGCGCGCGTGGACGCCATGCGGCCGTGCATCCAAGCGCGAGACGTAAGCCTCACCTTCCGCCCGAAAAACCGAGAACCCGTCACCGCCCTACAGAATCTCTCACTCGACATCGCTAGAGGCGAGTTCGTCAGCATCGTCGGCCCTTCCGGCTGCGGCAAGAGCACCTTCCTCAATATACTCTTGGGCCTCATTCGACCGGATGCGGGCGTGATGGAGCTGAACGGCAGGCGACTCGAGGGACCGGGCCAGGACCGCGCGATGGTCTTTCAGGAATTCGGCCTGCTGCCGTGGCGCACCGTGCTCGGCAACGTCGAGCTGGGGTTGGAGCTGAAAGGCGTCGAGGCCGAGCAGCGGCGCCGGCGCGCGGCGGAGCTGATCGAGATGGCCGGCCTCGCCGGCTTCGCCAGCCACTATCCGCACGAGCTTTCCGGCGGTATGAAGCAAAGGGTCGGCCTCGCGCGCGCGCTCGCGACCGATCCCGAGGTGCTCTTGATGGACGAGCCGTTCGCCGCGCTCGACGCGCAGACGCGCGATCTCATGCAGAGCGAGCTTTTGCAGGTGTGGGAGAAAACGCAGAAGACGGTGCTCTTCGTCACCCACAGCATCGAAGAAGCGGCCTATCTCAGCGACCGCGTCGTCGTGATGAGCGCGCGGCCGGGCAGGATCAAGCAAATCCTCAAGGTTCAGCTGCCGCGCCCGCGCGATTACGAGATGCGGCTCACGGCCGAGTTCAACGAGCTGAAATCGCGCATCTGGGACATCCTGAAAGAAGAGCTCGTGGGAAAGAAATAATATGCGCCCGCGGGAATTCTACAGCGAGCACCGGCGGCTGATTCTCGGCATCGTCTCGTTCGTCGCTCTCGTCGCCGCCTGGGAGCTGCTGCTGACGTATGTCGTTCCGCTGAATCCTTTTTTCTTTACCAAGCCGTCGCTCATCGCGACCGCGTTCCGCGATCAGATCACGACCGGCAAGCTGTGGCACGATCTCGGCGTCAGCAGCCGCGCGTTCGTTCTCGGCTTCTCGGCCGCAGTGATCGTCGGCATATCGCTCGGCATCGTGATGGGCTGGAACCGGCGCGTTGAATACGCGCTCGATCCGTTTCTCACAGCTATGTATGCGAGCCCGCTGGTCGCGGTGGCGCCGCTGCTCATCATCTTTTTCGGCGTCGGCCTCACCGGCAAGGCGGTGCTGGTCTTTCTCCTCGCGGTCTTCCCCTTCGTCTTCAATGTATTCGCCGGCGTGAAATCGACCGACCCGCTGCTCATCAGCGTGGTGCGTGCGTTCGGCGGCCGCGAAAAAGATTTGTACTTCAAAGTCATCCTTCCGAGCACGCTTCCCTATCTCGCCGCCGCGGCGCGCATTGCGATCGGCCGCGGGCTCGTCGGCATCATCGTGGGTGAGTTCTACGCCGCCTCGGAAGGCATCGGCTTCGCGATCTCGCAGGCCGGCGACACCTACCGTCTGCCGGACATGTTCGTCGGCATCCTCATCCTCTCGCTCGTCGCGGTCGTTTTGACCGAAGGTATGCGCTGGCTCGAGACCGCGCTCGCGCCGTGGCGCGCCAGCGAGGAGGTTCGCTGATGGCGCTGAAAAGATTTTATCTCGAGCGCGAGCCCTACATCCTCGGCATCGGCTTCATCGCCGCGCTGCTGCTCGTCTGGCAGTCGATCCCGCTCTGGTACACGCTGCCGCGCGGCATGGCGCTGTTTTTCACGACGCCGTCGGCGGTCGCCGCGGCGTTCTGGCACTTGGTCGCGAGCGGCGAGCTGGAAAAGCATTTCTACGTCAGCGCGCTCGCGTTCGTCGCAGGCCTTGGGCTCTCGATCGCCGTCGGCCTGCCGCTGGGCATCATCATGGGCCGGTCGAAGACGCTGGAGGGGCTGCTCGACCCGTACGTCACGGCGTTTAACGCGACCCCGCGCATCGTCTTTCTGCCGCTGCTGATCCTCTGGTTCGGCATCGGGATCTGGTCGAAGGTCGCCGTAGTTTTCGCCGGCGCGGTTTTTCCTCTGTTGATCAACACTTATGTCGGCGTGAAGAACGTCGACCGCGTGCTGGTCAACGTCGTGCGCTCGTTCGGCGCGAACGAGTGGCAGTTGATGAAGGTCGTCGTTGTGCCGAATTCGCTGCCGTACATCATCGCGGGACTCCGGCTCGCGATCGGGCGCGCAATCTTGGGCGTCGTGGTGGGTGAGTTTTTCGGCTCGTCGCGCGGCCTGGGCTACATGATCGCGTCGGCGGCGACAAATTATAAAGTCGACGTCGTCTTCGTCGGCGTCGCCATCTTCATGGCGCTGTCGCTGGTTCTAACGCTCGCGGTCAAGCGGTTGGAATCCCGCCTCGCGAGCTGGCGGCCGGAGACGGCGAAGACGTTCTGAATCACTTCGCCGGCGTCCGCCCCATTTCCTTCAGCACTTCGTTTAGCGGGCCGCGGTCGACGAACTGCTCCGGGTCGGGCAGCGGCTTGCCTTTCGGCCAGCCGAGCTCGGGCGTAGTGCGCGACTCGAAGAGGTCGCGGATCAAGTTCGCCGGCATTTCCGGGCTATACTTGTCGAATACCTGCTTGTAGATGCTCTCGTTCACTTTCGGGTCTTTGATCTCGAAATATTTCGCGATGACGTCGATCGTCCCCTGCTTGTTCACCTTGATGTAGTCCTCGGCCTTGACCATCGCGCGGATGAAGCGCTTCACGACCTCGCGCTTCTCCTTGATGAAATCCTTGTGCGTCAAAAACGTCCCGCCGAGGCGCGGCAGGTAATCGCCCGTACGGACGAGAATTTTCATGCCTTCCTTCTCGGCGCGCGCGGCATGGGGGAACGACAGCACGCCGCCCTGGATCGAGCCCTGAATGAGCGCCGCGACACGATCGGGCTCGCCGGTAAAGCTGATGACCTTGTAGTCCTTGCCGGGCTCCATCTTGAAATTCTTCCCCAACACGATCACGAGCTCGCTGTAATCCGCCGAGCCGGGCCTGCCGAGACCGAGCGTCCTGCCTTTAAGGTCCTCGACGCGCTTGATGTCGGGCGTCGTCGTGAGCGTCCATTGCGAGATCAGCGACTCGCCGACGATGAAGACGATCGGCGCGCCCTGGAGCATCGCCTCCGAGCCGCCGCCGGGGATCGGCGTGAACTCGATCTCGCGCGCGATCGTCGCGCGCACCAGCACACCGGCGGTCGCTGCGATGAAGTCGGCGTCGAGCCCCTCGTTCTTGAAGAAGCCCTTGTCCAGCGCGACGTACGACGGGATGTGAAATCCGCTGCCGCCGGTCGTCCGGCCGACCCTGATCTTGATCGACTGCGCGTGCGAGATCGAGGCGGCGAAAAGCAGCAGAACGAGCGACAGCGATACGGCCGCGGCTTTGACGATCATCCTCATGGCGGTCTCCTTTCCGGCGATAGAAGCTAGCCTTAAAACAGCGTCGTTGGCAAGAGCGTAAAGCCGATTGACGCATACGGTGCGCTGGCCTAAGGTTGGATCACCAGGAGGTTATCCCATGAACGTCCTCATCACCGGCGCCGGTCTGATCGGCTGCCACGTCGCGAAGCGCGCCGCCGATGCCGGCAACAACGTCGTCATTTATGACCTTTCGCCCAACCGCGACTACATCGACAAGATCGTCGGCCGCGACCGCGCCGAGATCGTCGCCGCCGACATGCGCGATCTCCCGGCGCTGCTGAGCGCGCTCGAGCGCTCGAACACCGACACGATCGTCGCCACCGCCGGCCTCATCGGCAAGCGCGTCGCGGAAAATTCTTATACCGGCGCAACAAATAATATCCTCGCCACGATCCATACCTTGGAGGCCGCGCGGCTGCGCCGTTTGCGACGCGTCGTCTATGTCAGCACGTTCGGCGTCTACGACCGGCCGAAGATCAAGGCGCCGATCCGTGAGGACGCGCCGATCGGCGGGCATAATCTTTATACGACGACGAAGATCTGCTCGGAGCACCTGGTCCATTCCTATACGCATCTGTACGATCTCGATACCGTGATCATCCGCCCGGCCGGCGTCTTCGGCCGCGGCCACTACGTCGGCGGCTCGACCGTCGGCATGGTCATGCGCGACCTCGCGCTGAAGCTGATTAAAGGTCAGCCGTTCGCGCTCGACGCGAAGGTTTATTTCTCGAACGAGTATGTCTACGCCGAAGACGTCGCGCTTGCGATCGATCTCGCCTGCTCCGCGAAAGCGCCGAAACAAAGGATCTACAACGCGG